>JAIPCR010000075.1 GCA_021738125.1 Sulfuritalea sp. | reverse complement strand
ACGCGCATGCCGGCTCTTAAGTTTTTTGCAGGGGCAAGGTAAAAGTAGGTTTTTCCATGCATGGTAGTGTCAGCTTGAGGTGCGGCTGAAACGAGAGTGGCTTTGCTAATTAACTGGCCACCAATTTGACTAACTTGCAATGCGGTTTTCGCATTGGGTGTGATATCTAATGGCAAGCTTACTTTTATTAACACTGCCTGAAAGCGCATGAGTGAGTCCAGTTCTTGCCTAGGCTTAGTTTGGCTAGCCCATGCACTTAAAACTGGCCCCCATTGTTGTTGCATGCTGTCGTGTATGCCTTTTGCCAAGGTTTGACTGGCACTTAGCTTGGCTTGTTCGGCATGCAGGCCAGCGCGCGCCTCTTGCACAGCGCTGTCTGAAATATTTTTGTCGTCCTCATTGAGTAATTGCAGTCGCTGTACATTTTGTTGTTTGCCTACCATGCTGCTGCGTATCACATTGCTATCGGCCATAGCGGCGAGATAGCGTGTGCGCATATCCAGTAAGCCGTCAAGAGGCTCAACGCTAGCAAACGAAGCGGTGGCGGCATGGTGCTGTGCACTGCTTAGTTCTATTGTCTTTATGCCGCTTTGCAACTGAGAGGCTTTGCTAAGTAGCAAGGTGGCCGCGCCCTTGTCAGTTGGATTGTTGTTGCTAAGTACACTAGTGCTGTTAATGCTCTCGTCAGCGCCGCTGGTTGATGTGGATTCGTATTCATCTTTAGCAAAAAAAACCATAAACCAAAACAATAAAATAATGAGTGTGGCTTGTATGGCTATGATGATCGTTGCTTTACGATTCATATTTAACTCCTGCGCTGCTCAGCGGCTGTTCCAATGTGTTTTCAAGTATTCTGATCGCGTCATTATATTGATGCTGGGCTGTCGCTAAGTTTTTTTCTGCCAGCACGGTTTCTAATTTTGCTAAGGTGTAAGCAAGTCGGTCAATTTGACCTGCGGCCAATAAACTGGCCATGCGTTTTTCCTGTAACTGTTGCTCATTGAGCAGCGATTTTTGTTTAGTTAAGGCTGTACGCGCCTCACTTAGCTTAGCGTGAGCAACCGCTGTATCTGCCATAATTTGGCTTTGCAGCACTTCGAACTGTGCCGCTTCAACCTCACGTAATTGGCTGGCTTCTGCAATGGCTAATTTATTTTTATGCAACAAGCTTAGCAAGCCAGATAAACCTAAGGACCAAACGCTGTCGCCAAATTCATATGCGTAACCCGGGCTGATAACTAGATCGGGGTATTGATTGGCTATTTCCAGCTTCAATTTGGATTCCATGCTGGCGTAGCGTAATAGGGCGATTCTTAAATCTAAACGATTCAATAATGCATTTTTTTGCAGCTCGGCCAATGGCCAATCTTGATTTGATTGCTGGCCAAGGTCGCTTTTCAGCGTTAATTTATTGAACTGCGTCAGCGGTAAGCCAGCCTGACTTGCTAACTCATTGTATAGCGTTGCTGACTGTTGCTGTGCTTGATGTAGCATGGCTGCATTGGCCTGCAGCTGTAGGTTTGCCCTGCTAAGCTCTACGTTAGATGCGGCACCTAAGGTCACGCGTTTTTTATAAATGGCAACGATGGCTTGGTGCGCAGCTTGCTCTTTAGATAGTAGGCGAATTTGATGCAACTTTGCTTGGTAGTCTAGCCAGGTTTGCGCGAGTTTGCTGCGCAACTCCCAGGCTGTTTTTGCTGTTTGCAATTGGGCTATTTCGGCTAAGTGCTTAGCGTTGTCGACGCGTATCTCTTTTTTGTTGGCTATGTCCAAGGGCAGGTCTATGCTTAGTCCTAATGCGTACGGTTTTTTAACCGGATCCGGATCGTTGCTGCGGGCAAGGTTGGCATTCAGGCTTGGAATGGCTGATCCGGCAGTGGTGGCCACCGATAATGCGGCAGCCTGCGATTTGGCCTTGACTAAATCTAAGCTAGGATGAAAAAACAAAGCGCAGTAGCTAAGCTCTTCTAGCCCCCAAGCCTGCACAGGCAATTGATCGGATTTATAGCCATGCGCAATAAGAAATGCTTGAAATGTTGGGCTATTCGGGTCTTTTTCGGCTAACTTGGCTAAATTAGCTTGGGCGTCTATGGGTTTTGCTTGATATTGCTGAAAGCTGCAAGCACTCAACATCAATGGGATGAGCATTATGTGCAAGGTCTTGAGTTTGACTCGCAAGCTGAATAATGTGGTAGTTGGTTTTTGCAAAATAATAGTGTGGCTAAGTCGGCTTACTTTACTGGTTGATTTGCCAGCATTTGTTATTCAATGATTTCTGCATGAACAGCGCTCAAGGCATCTTGCAAGGTTTCTTCACTTAAGCCGTTGATGCTGGTGGCCAGTAGGTCAGCCGCCTCAACCGTGCTAATCGGCAAATCATGGCTATCCATTTCCGCAATTAATCCAGCTGCCGCCCCTGTTACTTTTAATAAAGAAAGACGCTCACGCATGAGCAGTTCTAGCTCCGTGCGCAGCATATTAATTTCATTTTCATTGATATTGGTTTGCATGGCTGGACTCTTAAATTGGTTGTAGATGGCATAGCGCATCTTGTGACATTCTCGCACAATCATCCGATATTTTGCTAGTGAGGATTGAATAAGCCTTAGCCTCCTATTTGCCTGCAAGTTCAGTGCATAAATATATGCCAATTTTCTCTTTTTAGCTGTTGCTAGCAGCGTGACTTGCGCTATAATGCCGGCTTGTTTTTAAGCAGCGCTAAAATGCTGTTTACTTAAATGCGAGAGTGGCGGAATTGGTAGACGCACTGGATTTAGGTTCCAGCGCCGTAAGGCGTGAGAGTTCGAGTCTCTCCTTTCGCACCAAATACTTAGAGGCTTTCCTTAATCGGAAGGCCTTTTTTGTGCCTGTCGCATTCTTCCGCACTGAAAAAATTGTGTGGCGTGATTTGTTTACAAAAGCCTAATATGCTATAGTTTGCCGCTTAATTTAAGCGAAGCAGTGAGCCTTATAAACGCGTGTTTCAATGGCGTGTCTAAAGTCGGTGAAATTATTTAATAAAACACCGTCTAATGCCACCAGCATGATTTTTTTGTTGCCCATAATTCGTTCCAATTTAGTGAATAACGACCTGATTTTACAAACGATTTCCCTAAAAACGTTTGTTCATTTTCAAGCGTGGAATAATTTAGAAACTTGACCTTAGGAATAAACCGCATGGCATTGAATGTTGAAACTATTAGCAAACTTGAGCGCCGTATTACCATTACGGTTCCACTTCAACCACTGGAAGCGCAAATTCGTCAGCGCTTAACTCAGATGTCACGCACGGCAAAATTTGCCGGCTTCCGACCAGGTAAAGCCCCCATGGGTTTGGTGAATCAGCATTATGGCGATCAAGTGCGCGATGAAGTCTATTCCAGCGCCGTTGAGAAAAGCTTCGGCGATGCCGTAGAGGAAGCTAAATTGCGCGTTGCCGGCTACCCTAACATTGAGCACAAGCCTTTTGAGGCGGCCTCTGTTAATTTGGAATACACGGCTACATTTGAAGTGTTTCCTGAAGTCACGATAGGTGATTTAGCAAAAATCAAAATCGAACGACCAGCTTTAGAAGTTGGCGAAGCCGATGTTAAAAATACCTTGGATGTGCTTGTCAAACAACGTGTGAGTTACGTACCAGTAAAACGGGCAGCCAAAAAAGGCGATCGTATTAATGTGACTTTAACGGCATCGGTAGATGGCAAAGAAGTTGAATCCACTGGCGATACCGGCATTGATTTGGTGTTGGGTGATGCAGGACGTGTGGCTAGCTTTGATGAGCAATTGGCCGGCGGTAAAGCAGGCGCTTCTAAAAAATTCGAAATAGCCTACCCAGCGGATCACAATCCGGCTCAACTTGCAGGCAAGACCGTTGCTTATGAAGTTAATTACATTAGCGTTTCTGAACCAAGTTACCCTGAATTGGATGCAGATTTTGCTAAGAGTTTAGGCATAGAAGACGGTGACGTGGCCAAGATGAAAGCGGAAATCACCGAAAGCTTGAAGCAAGAAGTAGAAAAACGCGTCAGCGCTAAGGTTAAAGAGCAAGTGTTTCAAGCCTTGGTTGATCAAGCCGATTTCGAGATACCACGCGTATTGTTGGGCACGGAAATTAACCGCATGATGGAAACGACCGCGCAAAATCTTAAGCAGCGTGGTGCTGACCTTAGCACCATCAAGCTTGAGCCTTCTATGTTTGAAGAGCAAGCCAAACGCAGCACCAAATTACGCTTAATCCTTGGTGAATTGATTAATAAAAATGGTTTGCATGCTAATGCAGATCAAGTGCGTGCCATGGTGGATGTGTTTTCACAAAGCTTTGAGCGTCCTGCTGATGTGGTCACTTGGTATTATGCTGATCCTAAACGTTTGGATGAGCCGGCAGCCTTAGCCACAGAAGAAAATGCAGTGGCTTGGGTTTTAGCTAAAGCTAAAGTCAGCGATAAAAAAGTTAAATTTGATGATTTAATGGGAAATGCTTAATGAATACTTTGCCAGGGTCGCCGTTGCAACAAGATTTAAGTCCACAAGGTTTGGGCTATATTCCCATGGTAGTGGAGCAAAGCGGCCGTGGTGAACGTTCCTACGATATCTATTCGCGCTTACTTAAAGAGCGGGTGGTGTTCTTGGTGGGCCCCGTTAATGATATGTCGGCTAACTTAGTGGTGGCGCAGTTGCTATTCCTAGAAGCGGAAAATCCAGATAAAGATATTTCACTGTACATTAATTCCCCGGGTGGTTCAGTTACAGCGGGCATGTCCATCTACGACACCATGCAGTTTATTAAGGCGGACGTCAGCACGCTATGCATAGGCCAAGCAGCTAGCATGGGTGCATTTCTTTTAGCGGCGGGGGCTAAAGGTAAGCGTTTTAGCCTGCCTAATTCCCGCGTGATGATCCATCAGCCTTCTGGAGGCTTTCAGGGTCAATCTACCGACATTGCCATACATGCTAAAGAAATCATGTACTTGCGTGAAAAATTAAACGCTATATTGGCTCACCACACTGGAAAAACAGCGGCGGAAATCGATTTGGATACCGAGCGCGACAACTTCATGAGTGCTGAGCAGTCACTGGCGTATGGCATGATAGATAAGGTGATTACCAGTCGATCTGAAGCAGCATAGTCATTTTGCTGGCATCCTACATACTGGCCTAACTGTTTTTTAGAGGGAATATACATGGCTACTAAAGCTGACGGCGATAAATTACTTTACTGTTCATTCTGCGGCAAAAGCCAACACGAAGTTAAAAAACTCATTGCCGGCCCATCTGTTTTTGTCTGCAATGAATGCGTGGATTTATGCAATGACATCATTCGCGAGGAAGTAAAGACCACGGATGGCCTTAAATCCACCGATCAAAGTCTGCCCACCCCACAAGAAATTTGTAAAATTTTAGACCAATACGTCATTGGTCAAACCCACGCGAAAAAGAATTTAGCCGTTGCGGTTTACAATCATTACAAACGCCTTGGCCATAATAATTTATCCGATGGCGGTCAAAAAGACGAAGTCGAAATTTCCAAAAGCAATATTTTACTTATAGGCCCGACCGGCTCAGGTAAAACCTTGTTGGCCCAAACGCTGGCGCGCTTGCTGGATGTCCCGTTTGTGATGGCCGATGCCACCACCCTGACTGAAGCAGGTTACGTAGGTGAAGACGTGGAAAACATCATGCAAAAATTATTGCAAAAATGCGACTACGACGTGGAAAAAGCCAAACGCGGCATCGTCTATATCGATGAGGTCGATAAGATTTCCCGTAAGTCTGAAAACGCATCCATTACCCGTGATGTATCAGGGGAGGGCGTGCAACAAGCCTTGTTAAAATTGATTGAAGGCACCGTGGCATCGATTCCTCCACAAGGCGGACGCAAACACCCGAATCAAGAATTCGTGCAATTGGATACCACTAATATCTTGTTTATTTGTGGTGGGGCATTCGACGGCCTAGAGAAAGTCATCCGTTTGCGCTCTGAAAAGGGTGGCATAGGTTTTGGTGCTGAAGTAAAAAGCAAAGACGATGAGCGTCAGGTAGGCGCTGTATTAAGAGATGTCGAGCCAGAAGATTTAATTAAATTTGGCTTGATACCCGAGTTTATTGGTCGTTTGCCGGTGGTGGCCACCTTGGAGTCCTTGGATGAGGCCGCCCTGATGACCATCTTGACCGAACCAAAAAATGCCCTGACTAAGCAATACATTAAATTGTTTAAAATGGAAGGCGTGGAATTGGAGTTTAGGGACGCAGCTTTACTCCTCATAGCTAAGAAAGCCTTGGAGCGTAAAACCGGCGCACGCGGCCTGCGATCGATTTTAGAGCATGCATTGCTCGAGATTATGTATGAATTGCCCTCACTTAAAAACCTTAGCAAGGTAGTGGTTGACGAAGGTGTCATTCGTGGCGACACGCCTGCCATCCTAATTTTTGCTGATACTCCTGCAGAAGAAGCCGTTGGATAAACGCTAAACGGCTCATTTCTGCCCGTTTAGTAATGCGTAAAACTTAGGCTTGAATCGCCGTTATTTGCCCCCATAAATAACGCTTAGCGATTTGAGTTTAATGACTTAGTTTAATTTGGGACCCTCCATGATTACATCTTTACCTTCCTACTCCTCCGATGAGGGCTTATTGCCGGTCTTGCCGTTACGGGATGTAGTGGTTTACCCGCATTTGGTTATTCCATTATTTGTGGGACGCACGAAATCGGTTAAAGCCTTGGAAATTGCATCCGATGGCAACAAGCAAATTTTATTGGTTGCGCAAAAATCCGCCAATAAAGATGAGCCGGATGCTGAGGATTTGTATGAAGTGGGTACGGTCGCGACCGTCTTGCAGATGCTTAAATTGCCTGATGGCACGGTGAAAGTTTTGGTAGAAGGGGTGCAGCGTGCCAAAGTCAGCGGTTTTATTGAGATGGAAGAGTGCTTTGCTGCAAGAGCAGAGATTATTCCTGAATCAGACAGCGACATAGAGATACAGGCTTTGATGCGCACTGTTTTTGCTCAATTCGATCAATACGTCAAGCTAAACAAAAAAATCCCACCAGAAATTCTGACTTCCTTAGCCGGCATAGACGAGGCCGGTCGTTTAGCGGATACCATTGCCGCCCATTTGACTTTGAAGTTGGATGAAAAACAAAAAGTATTGGAAATGTTTAGTGTGGCTGAGCGTTTGGAGCATTTGCTGCGCCTAATGGAAGCAGAAATTGATATTCTTCAGGTAGAAAAACGCATCCGTGGTCGCGTTAAGCGCCAAATGGAAAAAACCCAGCGTGAATACTATTTGAATGAGCAGGTTAAGGCGATTCAAAAAGAGTTGGGCGAGCAAGACGAAAATGCGGAAATGGAAGAGCTGGAAAAACGCATAGAAGAAGCGCGCATGCCTAAGGATGCCTTGGCTAAAGTGTCCAGTGAGCTGAAAAAACTCAAACTCATGTCGCCTATGTCAGCAGAAGCGTCAGTGGTGCGTAATTACATAGACACGCTAATTAATCTGCCTTGGAAGAAAAAAACCAAAATCAGCAAAAATTTATTGGCCGCTGAGAAAGTGTTGGATGACGACCATTTTGGCCTAGAAAAGGTTAAAGAACGCATTGTTGAGTATTTAGCCGTGCAACAACGCGTGGATAAAATCAAAGCACCGATACTTTGCCTAGTCGGCCCGCCTGGTGTTGGTAAGACGTCTTTGGGTCAAAGCATAGCCAAAGCCGTGAACCGCAAATTCATACGCATGGCCTTGGGTGGGGTGCGTGATGAATCTGAAATTCGTGGCCACAGGCGTACATACATAGGCTCTATGCCAGGAAAAATCCTACAGGGCATGGCTAAGGTTGGCGTTAAAAACCCATTATTCCTGTTAGATGAAGTGGATAAAATGGGTCAAGACATGCGTGGTGATCCATCATCAGCGCTATTGGAAGTGTTGGATCCAGAGCAAAACCATACCTTTGCAGACCACTACGTTGAGGTTGAATACGACTTGTCGGACGTGATGTTTGTTGCCACGGCTAATTCTATGAACATTCCTGCTGCGCTATTGGATCGCATGGAAATCATCCATCTATCTGGCTACACTGAAGATGAAAAAGTAAACATTGCGATGCGGTATTTATTGCCCAAGCAATTGAAGTCACACGGTCTAAAAGAGGCGGAAGTCAGCATATCAGAAGCCACGCTGCGCGATATCGTGCGTTACTACACGCGTGAGGCGGGCGTGCGTAAACTAGAACAAGAGGTGTCCAAAGTCTGCCGCAAAGTGGTTAAAGCCTTGTTGACCGCAAAAGCCGATAATGGCGCCCAGTCGCTTAAGAAAATTGATGTCACACCAGCTACGCTTGAAACCTATTTGGGGGTGCAGCGTTACGATTTCGGTGTAGCCGCAAAAGAAAATCAAGTGGGTCAAGTCACCGGTTTGGCATGGACTTCTGTTGGCGGTGAACTGTTAACCATAGAGGCGGTATTGCTTGCCGGTAAGGGTAAGACCACCACCACCGGAAAACTGGGTGACGTAATGAAAGAGTCTACTCAAGCCGCCATGAGCGTGGTACGCAGTCGCGCCAAACGCTTGGGTATTAATGATGATTTTTATGAAAAAAATGACATTCATATCCATTTCCCTGAGGGCGCCACGCCAAAAGATGGACCAAGCGCTGGCATAGCCATTACCACGGCCTTGGTTTCCATACTGACAGGCATCCCTGTCAGAGCTGACGTCGCCATGACAGGGGAAATTACATTGCGTGGTGAGGTGCTACCGATTGGTGGCCTGAAAGAAAAATTGTTGGCGGCACATAGGGGTGGCATTAAAACGGTATTGATCCCACAGCAAAACGTCAAAGATTTAGCCGACATCGCAGAAAACATTAAAAATCATTT
>JAIPCR010000008.1 GCA_021738125.1 Sulfuritalea sp. | reverse complement strand
ACATGATGCTAATTTTATCTTTTAAGTCTTTAATATCGGCAATTTCTTTATTTAAGCTGACTATTGCTGCATCTAAACGGCTATTACGTGCCATTTGAGCATCGATTTGACTGTTGATGAAAGTGTAACCTAGGAAAATAATAGCTGAAGCGGCGATTGCAGAGAATGTGGCCATTAAGCCAAATTCACGCTGACGCAATTCACGCTTAATTTGACGGTGCGGCAGTAAATTGACGCGTATCATATTGCCAAGCCCCCGCGCATCGCAAGACCACAGGCAATTAGCATAGCTGGGGCATCAGAGATTGCTTGTTGCTGTTTAAGCTTAGCGTTAATAGCCATGCCATTAAATGGATTAGCAATGACCGTATTGATTTGGGTATGACTTTGCACCGCCACATCTAGCGCAGGAATGGCTGCGCAACCACCAGCTAGCACAATATGGTCAACGCGATTATATTGGGTAGAACTTGTAAAAAACTGCAATGCTCTGGCAATTTCTGTGGCAATTGATAGCATAAATGGCTGTAAGACTTCGAGCTCATAGCTATCAGGCAAGCCGCCTCTGCGTTTGGCAATTTCAGCCTCTTCTAAGGATAATCCAAAACGACTTTGAATTTCTTGGGTAAGTTGCCCGCCCCCGAAACTTTGTTCGCGTGTGTATATTGATTTATTGTCATGTAGCACATTCACATGCATCATGGCTGCGCCAATATCTGCAATCATGACGGTTTGTTCTCGACCCGCATTTGGCAATTGATTTGCCACTAAACTATAGGCCGCTTCAGTGGCGTAACTTTCTACATCCATCACTAGCGCTTTAAGTCCAGCGCCTTCTGCAACTGCTACACGATCTTCGATTTTTTCTTTACGAGAGGCGACAATTAACACTTCAACTTCATCTGGATTTTTGGCAGCAGGGCCCAGTATTTGAAAGTCAATATTCACTTCATCAAGTGAGAAAGGGATGTATTGGTTTGCTTCGGCCTCGACTTGCGCTTCCATATCTTCTTCGCGCATGCCGGCAGCCATTTGTACTTTTTTACTAATGACGGCAGCGGTAGGTAACGCAAGTGCTATACGTTTTTCGCGAGTACCAAGTAGCTTCCATGCTAGTCGCATGACATCAATGACTTTTTCAAGATCACTTACATTGCCATCAACCATAGCCCCTTTAGGCAAGGGTTGTGTGGCATAACCTTCAAGTTTGTAACCGCCACGACCATCGTCTGATAGCTCTACCAGTTTGATAGAGACAGAACTGATATCGACACCTATTAGTGGTGGGCTTATTTCGTTAAAAAAGCTGAATTTCAACCTGAAATTCCTTTTCTGAATTCGTTAGTTACGTTCTTTTCTGATAATTTACATTAAATCCTATCAACAACTTTAAGCCCTGTAAAGCAATTTCTCATTTGTCAAGTTGGCGTGGTCGCGTAATTAAAAACTTTTTAACGGTTTATTTAATTGTTTATCAGCAAGCAATCTCAGAGCAATTTATAATGCAGGCATATTTATAAAAAAGATTTGAAAATACATGACTCCTACTAAATGGTGGCACTATCTTTTTCTAGCGGCATTTGTTGCAGGCTTGTCGATTGCGGCTTTGGTGACTATCGCGGCCGCACTAATTTATCCTTCATTACCTTCATTAGATGCATTGACGGATTATCGGCCTAAATTACCACTGAGAGTGTACTCAGATGATGGCGCCTTAATTGCTGAATTTGGCGAGGAACGCCGTGCTTACGTTAAGATTGAGAATGTTCCGCAAAATATGAAAGATGCGGTATTAGCCATTGAAGATCGACGTTTTTATCAACATGGCGGTATTGATGCAACCGGTGTATTGCGGGCGATTAAAAACAATGTGACGGGCCGAAGTCATGAAGGCGCCAGTACAATCACGATGCAAGTAGCTAAAAACTTTTTTACTGTGCCAAATGGTAATCGCACCCTGATTACTAAAATTAATGAGGCTTTACTTGCCATTAAAATCGAACATAATTTGAGTAAAGATGCCATTCTTGAGCTTTATATTAATCAAATTTATTTAGGGCAACGGGCTTATGGTTTTGCTGCTGCCTCGCAAGTTTATTATGGCAAACCGTTAGAGAAGCTTAATCTAGCTGAAACAGCCTTATTAGCAGGGTTACCCAAAGCGCCTTCTAATTACAATCCATTTTTAAATTCCAAGCGTTCAATGGCTCGCCAACAAGAAGTGTTGCGCGATATGTTTCGTTTTGGTTTTATTAAGGAAAATGTTTATCAAGCTGCTTTAAAGCAGCCTTTGCGCTTTAAGGCGTCTAAGCAATCACGCGATTTATCGGCTGATTACGTGGCAGAAATTGTGCGAGATCAGTTATATGAGCAATACCAAGATGAAATTTACAGCAGTGGCATTAAAGTCTATACCACTATCCGCAAAAGCAACCAAGAGGCGGCAAATGCTGCAGTACGTGAAGGTGTTCTAGATTACGACATGCGCCATGGTTACCGTGGGCCAGAGAAAGTGCTAGATTTAGTAGGGTTGAGCACTGAGGATAAGAAAATTGCACTTGAGTCGGCGCTGGACGACCTAGATGTATTTAATGGATTAATACCAGCCGTCATCACCAACATCTCACCCAAAGAGGTTTATTTACATACTAAGAGTGGTGATGATATTTCAGTGTCGGGTGCTGGCTTATCCTTCGTAGAAAAAATGCTACGCGATAAAGATCCTGCCAAGCGGTTGTTAAAAACAGGTGCTGTCGTCAGGATAACCAAGAGTGGCGATAGCTGGCGTATTGCACAACTGCCACAAGTGGAGTCTGCATTGATAGCCATTGATCCTGCAAACGGTGCGATACGGGCTTTAGTCGGTGGCTTTGACTTTAATCAAAGTAAATTTAATCATGTGACACAGGCGCGGCGTCAGCCAGGCTCTAGCTTTAAGCCATTTATTTATTCTGCTGCGATAGAAAAAGGTTACACGCCTGCGAGCATCGTAGAGGATGCACCGTTAAACTTTTCGGCTAGCGAAACAGGCAATAAAGATTGGTCGCCACAAAATTATGAGAATACATTTGAAGGCCCGATTAGCCTAAGAAAAGCCTTAGCCCATTCTGTAAACACGGTAGCTATTCGTGTATTAAGAGAAATTGGTCCGAGTTATGCGCAAAGTTACATTACCCGCTTTGGTTTTGCTGCTAAAGATCATCCGCCTTACCTAACAATGGCATTAGGGGCGGGTTCAACGACGCCTTGGCAAATGGCGAGTGCTTATGCGGTATTTGCCAATGGAGGTTATCGTGTTGCGCCAAATTTAATCTCTAAAATTGTCGATCATAATGGTAAGGTAATTTTAACGACTAAGTTTGTGACTGCAGGAAATGGCGCGCCACGAGTCATTGATGCAAGAAACGCCTTCATTATGAACTCTATGATGCAAAGTGTTATAGAAAGCGGTACTGCAATGCGTGCGCTCAATCTAGGTCGTAGTGATATTGCCGGTAAAACAGGAACAACCAATGACCATAATGATGCTTGGTTTGCTGGCTATAGCCCAAAACAAGTAGCGATTGCCTGGATAGGCTTTGATAAACCTAGGCCATTAGGTAAAGGTGAAACGGGGGCCGGTGCTGCACTACCTATTTGGATTAAATATATGGCGTCTGCATTACAGAGTTTGCCTGAAATTGCGATGTGGATGCCTGATGGTGTAGATGCTATTTATGTAGATCCGACAACAGGGACGCGCGATGATGGCGGAGTTGTGGAATATTTTTATCACGAAAATCCTCCTCCACAGATAGAACCAAGTGGTTCAACGCCTTTGGATAATGGTCAGGGTACTGAAGGATATCCTTCTGCTACCACTCAGGCACAGCAGTTATTGCAACCTGATATTGCCTCAACGACTGCTGCAACTAATAAAGCCAATGCTTCACCCACTTCAAATAGTGCATCACAACATGCACCGGCTGATTCACAAAATTCAGCAGCAAAAATACTCAAAACAAACTAGTGTAATCAATCTACTTTTTGTTATGGCTAAAGAAAATTTACAGCAATTAAGGCAGTTAATTGCCCAGCAGGCCGCAAGGATGATGGCGGAAGATGGTATTTCCGATTTTGCTTATGCTAAAAAGAAAGCTGGCCGTCAATTTGATACGGTAGATAACGGCATATTGCCCTCTAATGCAGAAATTGAGGAAGAACTTAAACTTTATAACGCACTTTTTTTAGGGGATGAGCAGCCGGAAAATTTAGTTAATTTGCGCAAAAATGCCCTATTTACTATGCAGCTATTAGCGCGATTTAATCCCCATTTAACTGGAGCAGTATTGGATGGCACTGCGGGATTAGGTTCGGAAACGCATATTCATTTATTTGCCGATAGTTTGAAAGATGTAGAAATGTTTCTGCTTAATCAAGATATTCCATTTGAAACCAATGAAAAATCTTACCGTGTGATGAATGATGGAAAGCGCGATAAAAAAGGCAGTAATCGCAAAAAAGTGCCGGTGTTCTCGCTTGAGATGGACTCTGGTGTGATTAAATTAAGCGTGTTTGATGTGGATGAAATTAGAGTGGCTACTAAGCGAGCAGCGGATGGTAGTAATGCTGAGCGCGCAGATATTCATGCACTGACGGCGTTGATTAACAAAGCCCCATCCTATTCTCCGCAGGTTTAACTACGCGCTCATTAAAATTATTAAAGCTTCATTCTCAATTTATTGACGAATTAGATAATCAAATGCGCCTAACGAGGCTTTGGCACCCTCACCCATCGCGATGATAATCTGCTTATAAGGTACGGTTGTGACATCACCTGCTGCAAATACCCCAGGTAAAGACGTTTGGCCATGCGAATTTACTTCAATTTCACCAAAAACACTTAATTGTATTCCGCTAGACTGCAACCAATCTGTATTGGGTAGCAAGCCGATTTGAACAAACACACCAGCCAAAGCGACGCTATGTAGGGCATTTGTTGCACGGTCACGATAAATCAAGCCATTTACTTTTTGATCTTCACCGGTAATTTCAGTGGTTTCTGCATGGGTGATGACAGTCACATTGTTCAAGCTGAATAATTTTTTTTGTAAAATGGCATCAGCGCTCAGCGTTTCGCCGAACTGTAACAGCGTGACATGGCTGACAAACCCAGCTAAATCAATCGCTGCTTCGACGCCAGAATTACCCCCACCTATCACTGCAACATGCTTACCCTTAAACAGAGGGCCATCGCAATGGGGACAGTAAGCCACGCCTTTACCGCGATACTCTTTTTCACCAGGAATATTGAGCGCTTTCCAACGTGCACCTGTCGCGATGATGACTGCTTTGCTACTCAGCGTTGCTCCGCCTTCTAGCTTCACCTCAATTAAGCCACTTTTACCAACTTTTGGCGTATTTAGAGATTGGGCGCGTTGCAAATTCATCACGTCAATATCGTAAGTTTTTACATGTTCTTCAAGAGCAGCTACTAATTTAGGGCCTTCTGTTTCTTTAATGGAAATAAAATTTTCAATGGCCATGGTATCCATCACTTGGCCGCCAAACCTATCAGCCACAATGCCTGTTCTGATACCTTTGCGAGCGGCATAAATTGCTGCTGATGCACCAGCTGGCCCACCCCCCACAATCAATACATCATAAGGTGCTTTAGCCGCGAGTTTTTTAGCTTCGCGCGCTTCTGCGCCTTTATCAAGCTTAGGCAAAATCTCATCGATGCCCATGCGTCCAGCGCCAAATTCTTCGCCATTGAGGAATATCGTAGGGACTGCCATAATTTTTCTGGCATTGACTTCATCTTGATATAAAGCCCCATCAATCATCACATGTTTGATATTAGGGTTAATGACAGCCATTAAGTTAAGCGCTTGCACCACTTCTGGACAATTGTGGCAACTTAACGAAATAAATGTTTCAAAAGAAAACTCACCCTCAAGTGCAGCGATTTGAGCAATTTTTTCAACTTCTAATTTGAGGGGATGTGCACCTACCTGTAGTAAAGCCAATACCAAGGAGGTAAATTCATGCCCCATAGGAATACCAGCAAAACGAATATCAACCGGCTGTGCAGCCTCTTTATGCAATGCACCACGTTTAACGGAAAATGAGGGCTTACGTGCAGAATCATCACGACTCAATGTGATCTTTTCTGACATGCTAGCCAACTCTTCAAGTAACGTTAACATTTCTTGCGCACCAGCAGAATCATCGAGTGATGCCACTAATTCAATTGGCTCTTTAAGCAATTGTAAGTAATTTTGCAGTTGCGTTTTGATATTGGTATCTAATGCCATGGTGACTCTCTTTATAAATGCGTCCGTTAAAGCGGTGTTTTTTATCAATAAAATGATTGGTTTAATGGGCACCCCATGTTTTGACATGAGGTGCTGTTTACTAGAATTAAATTTTTCCTACTAAATCTAGTGATGGTGCTAGTGTTTCTGCACCTGGCGCCCATGAGGCTGGACATACTTCACCTGGATGAGAAGCTACATATTGAGCTGCCTGTGCTTTACGAATGAGGTCGGCTGCTGAACGACCAATGCCTAAATCATTCACTTCCATGGCTTTAATTACCCCTTCTGGATTAATTAAGAAAGTGCCTCTTAGCGCTAAGCCCTCTTCTTCAATCATCACGCCAAAATTACGTGTGATGGTGCCGGTTGGATCGCCTATCATTGGGTATTGAATTTTTTTGATGGTGTCTGAAGCGTCATGCCAAGCTTTGTGCGTAAAGTGCGTGTCTGTTGAAACCGAATAAATCTCTATGCCCATTTTTTGGAAGGTTGCATAGTTATCGGCTAGATCGCCTAATTCTGTTGGGCAAACAAATGTGAAATCTGCTGGGTAAAATACCACTGCAGACCATTTGCCTTTTAGGTTGGCTTCAGTCACTTCAACAAACTTACCGTTATGATAAGCCTGTGCTTTAAATGCTAGAATTTCTGTGTTGATTAAAGAGGTTGTCATTTACTTATCCTTATGTTGTATTTAAAAAATTGCATCACCTTAGTGAGTGATGATGCGCTATTCTAAGCGGCTCTTTTTGATAAATCTAATTGTATGTTTTAATGATTATGATTTATTATACTTATCATGACACTGAATGAACTTCGTTATATTGTTGCTGTTGCGCAAGAGCGCAACTTTCGCCGTGCTGCTGAGCGCTGCTTTGTCAGCCAGCCTGCCTTGAGTTTGGCGATTCAAAAGCTAGAAGAAGAGCTAGGCGTGCAATTATTCGAACGTAGTAGAAGTGAGATTAAACTCACCTTGGTGGGTGGGCGAGTGATAGAGCAGGCGGCGCGAGTCTTAGATGAAGCGGCAAAAATACGTGACCTAGCTAAAGAGGGCGCTGATCAATTAGCCGGGCCATTAAGATTAGGGGTGATTCATACCATAGGCCCTTACTTGCTCCCTGGATTGATTGCAGCATTGCGAGAGATAGCGCCCAATATGCCACTAGAAGTAGAAGAAGGTACAACGGCCAATTTAGAAAAACAACTACGCAATAGCGTGCTAGATGTCGTCATTATCGCATTGCCATTTTCTTTACCGGGCGTGGAAACCACTAATTTGTACGATGAGTCGTTCGTCGTCGTCGTGCCTAGCCATCATGCTTGGGCAAACAAAGAAAAAGTCATTGCTACAGATTTAGCCACTGAGAAAGTACTTTTATTAAATAGCACCCATTGTTTTAGCAATCAAGTGGTGGAGGCTTGTCCAGAGTTGTCGCGCACTGGGGAAGTGCTACAAGGCAACTCATTAGAAACGATACGTAATATGGTGGCAAGTGGCTTAGGTATAGCCGTGCTACCCTCTAGTGCGACAATCGCACATTATCGCAATCCCTTGTTAAAGGTCATCCCCTTCGCGGAACCGCAACCGACCCGACGTGTGGCATTGGCCTATCGAAAAAGTTTTTCACGCCCCAATGTCGTGGATGCATTGGTTAAGGCAACCCACGCCATTCAATCAGAATGTTTTCAGCTGGTAGTGGATTAAGGCGAGTGTCTGTAAGGGCCTTACTTACTAGGGGCCAATTATTACGCTTTTAACCAGCGTGCTACATCTAAGGCAAAGTAAGTCAAAATACCATCAGCGCCAGCACGCTTAAACGCTAGCAAACTTTCCATCACGCAGGCTTTTTCATCCAGCCAGCCATTTTGGGCAGCTGCTTTAAGCATGGCATATTCACCACTCACTTGATAGGCAAACGTAGGCACGCCAAACTCATCTTTCACGCGACGGACAATGTCCAAATACGGCATGCCAGGTTTTACCATGACCATGTCCGCGCCTTCTGAAATATCGAGCGCAACTTCTTGCATCGCCTCATCGCTATTGGCAGGGTCCATTTGATATGTGTACTTATTGCCTGAGCCGAGATTACCAGCTGAGCCTACTGCATCTCTAAATGGGCCATAAAAAGCTGAGGCATATTTAGCTGAATAAGCTAAAATTTTTGTGTGGATATGACCAGCGCTTTCTAGGGCCTCGCGGATTTGACCAATACGCCCATCCATCATGTCGCTAGGGGCGACAATGTCAGCACCTGCATTGGCATGGGATATCGCCTGTTTGACTAACACTTCAATGGTTTCGTCATTCAACACATAGCCTGTGGCATCAATCAAACCATCTTGGCCGTGGGTGGTAAAGGGATCTAAAGCCACATCGGTCATCACGCCAAGTTGTGGGTATGCTGCTTTTAATGCGGCAACGGCACGCTGAGCAAGACCCTCTGGATTAAACGCTTCTGCGGCATCTAAGCTTTTAAATTGGCTATCGACGACGGGAAATAGTGCGATGACAGGAATACCTAGTTGCACACATTCTTCAGCAGTCTTGAGCAGTACATCAATGCTTTGACGCACAACGCCAGGCATAGATGCGACTTTTTCTGTGCGATTTTGGCCATCTAACACAAACACCGGGTAGATTAAATCGTTGCTAGTGAGCACGTTTTCACACATCAAGCGACGAGAAAAATCATCTTTACGCATGCGCCGTGGACGAGAATATGGATAGCTCATTTTAGTTCCTCAATTCAAGAAATCGCTAGCTTGTTTCGATAAGTTAACAATTAAACACTCTTGCCAATTCTACACCTGGGTCAGGTTGACGCATAAAGGCTTCACCCACTAAAAATCCTTGCACATCATTGTCCATCATTAGCTTAACGTCTTCTGGCGTAAAGATGCCTGATTCGGTCACTACAAAACGATCGTCAGGCATTAGTTTTAATAAATCTAAAGTGGTTTGTAATGTCACTTCAAAAGTACGTAGATTGCGGTTATTAATGCCAATGAGCGGTGTATCCAACTGAATAGCCAAGGCTAATTCATCAGCATCATGCACTTCTACTAATACCGCCATACCTAATTCGTTGGCTAATAATTCTAATGCCTGCATTTGCTTGAGTTCCAGTGCCGCTACAATCAGCAGAATACAATCAGCCCCCATCGCCCGTGCTTCAAACACTTGATATTCATCGATGATAAAGTCTTTGCGTAATACTGGAAGTTTACAAGCCGCACGTGCTTGTTTTAAATATTCAGCAGAGCCTTGAAAATATTCAACATCAGTCAATACAGACAAGCAGGCCGCGCCTGCTTTTTCATAGCTTTTGGCAATTTCTGCAGGATTAAAGTCAGCGCGAATTACACCTTTAGAAGGGCTGGCTTTTTTAATCTCAGCAATCACTGCTGGCTTATTCGCCATGACTTTTTTATGGATGCTACCGACAAAGTCGCGTGGATCACCTTGTGCTTCAGCTTGCTCTTGCAATTGACTCAGCGATACTTTTGCTTTGTTAGTCGCAATCTCTAACTTTTTAGTGGCTAAAATTTTATTTAAAATATCTGACATGATGTTTCCAGTTTATTGCATTAAGGCATTTTTATAAGGGCATCTAAAGTAGCGAGTGCACTACCGTTATCAATGGCTTCCGCCGCTTTATGAATGCCGTCTTGTAAGCTATCGACAACCCCAGCAACGTAAATTGCCGCGCCTGCATTGAGTAGTACGATATCGCGTGCTGGTCCTGATTTGCCGTTTAGTACGTCTAGAATCATTGCTTTTGATTCGTCTGCATTTTGAATTTTGATGCTACTTAACGGGTGTAAAGCAATACCAAATTGGCTTGGATTCACAACATATTCAGTGACCTTGCCATCTTTTAACTCGGCAACATAGGTGTCACCGGTAAATGAAATCTCATCCATGCCATCGGCACCGCAAACTACTAGTACATGCTCGCTTCCTAGTTGCTGTAACACCAGCGCTAATTTAGCAGTAAGCGATTTGGCGAATACCCCCATCACTTGGCGTTTAGCATTGGCTGGATTGGTCAGCGGCCCGAGCAAGTTAAATAAGGTTCTAACGCCTAGCTCGCGGCGCACGGGTGCGGCATGCTTCATAGCGCTATGATGATTAGGCGCAAACATAAAACCTATGCCAACGCTATCTACACATTTAGCTACTTGCTCTGGCGTAAGATTAACGTTCACGCCCAGTGCTTCTAAAACGTCAGCACTACCGCAGGTGGAAGATACCGAGCGGCCACCATGCTTAGCAACTTTAGCCCCTGCGGCGGCGGCAATAAATGCGCTCACGGTAGACACATTAAACGTCTGTATGCCATCTCCGCCAGTGCCACATGTGTCTATTAAATGTGGGCTGTTGGCTATATGCACTTTACTCGAAAGTTCTCGCATGACACTGGCCGCTGCGGCAATCTCATCGACCGTTTCACCTTTAATTCGCAGAGCAATCAATAATCCTGCAATTTGCGCATGGGTGAGCTCGCCCGCCATTACTTCTCGCATCAAGGACTGCATCACGGTAAAACTTAAGTTTTCACCATTGATGACTTGATTAAGCGTTTGTGAAAATGACACGGATTATTCTTTCAAGAAATTATTCAAAAGCGCATGACCATGTTCGGTCAGTATAGACTCTGGGTGAAACTGTACGCCCTCAACTCGCAAGGTTTTGTGACGTACGCCCATAATCTCACCATCTTCGGTCCAGGCGGTAATTTCTAAACAATCTGGCAAAGTCTCTTTTTCTATGACCAAGGAATGGTAGCGCGTTGCAGTATAAGGGTTAGGTAAATCTCTAAACACACCTATATTGTGATGGTAAATGAGCGATGTTTTGCCGTGCATTAAAGTTTTCGCTTTAATAATACGCCCACCAAATGCTTGGCCTATACTTTGGTGACCTAAGCACACTCCCAGTAAAGGAATTTTGCCGGAAAATTCTTTAATCAATGGCACGCTGATGCCGGCCTCATTAGGTGTACATGGGCCTGGTGAAATGACTATATGCGTAGGTTTGAGTGAGGCGACTTTGGCTAAATCAATTTCATCATTGCGGTAAACCAGTACCTCTTGCCCCAACTCACCCAAATACTGCACTAAGTTGTAAGTAAAAGAATCGTAATTATCTATCATGAGCAACATGTTAATACCCTGCTTTCGGAGTCGCTTCTACATTCAAATCTAGCCCAGCTTGTACTAATTCAGCTGCACGTAGCACGGCTTTCGCTTTGTTTTGCGTCTCATCCCATTCACTTTGTGGCACTGAGTCTGCGACTATGCCTGCCCCTGCTTGCACATAGAGCATATTATTTTTAATGACCCCAGTTCTAATGGCGATTGCGACGTCCATATCACCATTAAAACCTAAATAACCGACTGCACCCGCATAAATTCCGCGTTTGCTGGGTTCTAGTTCATCAATAATTTCCATGGCACGCACTTTAGGTGCGCCACTGACCGTGCCTGCAGGGAAGGTGGCTTTAATCACATCAATCGCATCCATCCCGGCTTTAAGCTTACCTTCAACATTGCTGACGATATGCATCACATGTGAATAACGCTCTATCATCATATTGTCGGTCACTTTGACGGTGCCTGTTTGCGCAACGCGGCCTACATCGTTGCGACCTAAATCCATTAGTTGTACATGCTCAGCGCGCTCTTTCGGGTCTGCCAATAGTTCGTCGGCAAGGGCTAAATCTTGTTCACGCGTTTTGCCACGTGGACGCGTACCTGCAATTGGACGTGCTGTGACTATGCCATTTTCAAGGCGTACTAAAATTTCTGGTGAAGCGCCCACCACGTGATGGTCGCCCATGTCGTAATAAAACATATAAGGCGATGGATTCAAGCTACGTAAAGCACGATATAGCGACAATGGCGGCGCGGTAAATTTCTGAGCCATGCGCTGTGAAAGTACTACCTGCATGATGTCGCCATCTAGAATATATTGTTGCGCACGTTTGACTGCCGCCTTGAAATTATCTTCACCAAATTCAGAGCTTGCGACTGAGCTTTCTGAAGCCGTAGCTGTTGGTATGGCCACAGTTTTGCGCAGCATTTTTAGCAATTCAGTTAAGCGAGCATAGGCCTTTTCATAGGCATTGGCTTCTGCTGGATTTGCGTAAACAATGAAATAAAGTTTGCCGCTTAAGTTGTCAACAACCGCGATTTCTGTCGAGAGTGTAAGCAATACATCAGGTACGTTAATCGCATCTGGTTTATTCACCCCTGCTAATCTTTTTTCAATATAGCGTACGGTTTCATAGCCAAAGTAGCCCGCTAACCCACCGGTAAAGCGCGGTAGACCTTCGTAAGGCGGCGTTTTGAAGCGCGCTTGATAGCTTTTTACAAAATCTAGTGGATTGGTGTTATCAGCCGTTTCAATGACGGTATCGCCTTCTAGCACTTGTACTTGATTGCCGTAAGCCACAATACGCGTTTTTGCTGGCAGGCCAATAATTGAGTAACGACCAAAGCGCTCACCGCCCTGAACGGATTCGAGTAAGTATGAGTAAGGCTGATTGGCTAATTTTAAATATAGCGATAGCGGCGTATCTAAGTCAGCAAAAGTTTCTAACACAAGGGGAATGCGGTTATAACCTTGTGTGGCAAGATGGTTAAACTGCGTTAAATTGATCGTACTAAACATAAATTTCCTTACATATAAATTGTTAGATAGTGTTCTTGGACTGGGCTCATTCACTCACTTTATGCGTGATATTGCCTTTGGGTCTTAAGCCCGCCACCATCGCCAACTATGTGTTTTTCTATTGCTGATCTTCATGTTAAATACTTAAAAAAATTAAATGCGCTTTTGCTTAATGTAAGTAATCCAGTGCATCGCCGATATTTTCAATCAGTGCGTCTACTGCGGTCGCGTCCATTTGTTGCCCTTGATTATAGCCATAAGGCACAGTAAATACATAGCATCCTGCATTACGCGCTGCCGCAACGTCGGTTTTAGAGTCGCCTATCAGTAAAGCTTCAGTAGCTGGAATGCCAAGTTTTTCACAAATATAAAAAAGTTGATCAGGGTCGGGTTTCTTTTTTGCCAAAGTATCTCCCGATACAACTAACGCAAAATATGGCATTAAGTGATTTGCTTCTAACAGCGGCAAGGTAAAACTTGCTGGTTTATTAGTTACACAGGCCAATGTATAGCCAGCACTTTTCAAAGCTTGCAAACCTTCTAACACATGAGGATAAGGTTTACTTTCCGTGACGTTATCTGCATAACACTCAAAAAATAACTGCTGCGCTTTGGCATATTCAACCGCGTCAGGCTCAACATTCAGTTGCCCGGTTAGGCAACGTTTAATTAGCACATGGGCACCCTCACCAATGTAAGACTCTATTTGCAATTCATCTAAAGTAGGCTTGTCTAGCGCGGCTAACATACGATTGGAAGCCCGCGCTATTTCTGGTGCGGTATGCATTAAGGTGCCATCAAGGTCAATCATAATGACGTTGACCTTGAATTTTTGTTGAGGGATGGCCGCCAATTGAATGCTACTTATTTTACTTTTGCGAGTGCAGCACGCATTTCGCCGACAATAGTATTGTAGCGATTCTTATCAGTGTCTTTACCTTGAGTGAAAATCGCACTGCCTGCGACAAACGTATCGGCGCCCGCTTGAGCAATTTCAGCAATATTTTGTGCATTCACGCCACCATCAACTTCTAACCAAATTTGACGGCCAGTTTTTTCATAATAGGCGTCGATTTTAGCGCGTGCTAAACGTAATTTATTTAAAGTTTCTGGAATGAATTTTTGACCACCAAACCCTGGGTTGACGCTCATCAACAACACCATATCTACTTTATCCATCACATGGTCTAGGTAGCTAAGTGAAGTAGCAGGATTAAATACCAAGCCAGATTTACAGCCTAAATCGCGCACCATCGCAAGGCTACGGTCGATATGTTCAGACGCTTCAGGGTGAAAAGTAATAATGTTAGCACCCGCTTTAGCAAAGTCAGGAATGATGCGATCAACAGGTTTTACCATTAAATGCACATCAATAATGCCACCTACACGCTGGGCCGTTTCACGAATCGCTTCGCATACTAAAGGGCCGATGGTCAGGTTAGGTACATAGTGATTATCCATCACATCAAAATGCACTAAATCTGTACCAGAGGTAATAACATCATCAATTTCTTGACCGAGTTTGGCAAAGTTTGCAGAAAGAATACTAGGGGCAATTCTAAAAGTTTTATCCATGACGAAAGTCCATTCTGTTAAATGTTAGCTAAATTTGTTGTATTAAACCGTTATTTTAACCCTATTTCTTGTGTTTAAGATGATGCTTCTTGCTTAACATAAGGCAATCCATCAAAATTACACCTATGCAGTTATATGTTATCGGCGTCAATCACACGACCGCACCCATTCAAATTCGTGAAAATGTCGCGTTTAATAGCGAGCATTTAGCGGGCGCCTTGCGCGAATTGACTTTGCACGATGCAGCTGAGGCGGCGATTTTATCGACATGTAATCGCACTGAACTATACTGCAGTGCTGAAAATCCAGAAAAACCATTGCAGTGGTTATCGCAGTATCACAAACTCGATGTGAGTAAAATCCAACCCTACATCTATACTTTACCGAATGATGAAGCAGTCAAACATGCGTTCAGGGTTGCCTCTGGTTTAGACAGTATGGTGCTTGGTGAAGCGCAAATTTTGGGGCAATTTAAGCAGTCCGTTAAAATTGCCCAAGACGCGGGCACTCTGGGTAGTTTGCTACACAAGCTATTTCAGCGCACCTTTGAAGTGGCAAAAGAAGTGCGAACCAACACCGATGTCGGGGCCAATTCAATTTCAATGGCCGCTGCGGCGGTGAAGCTTGCACAACGCATTTTTGGCGACATAAGCGAACAAAAAGTATTATTTATTGGCGCAGGTGAAATGATAGAGCTTTGCGCCGACCACTTTGCCACACAAAAACCAAAAAGTATGACGGTGGCTAATCGCACACTAGAACGCGGCTCGCTATTGGCCGAAAAAATTGGTGGTCATGCCATTTTGCTCAATGATTTACCTGATTGTTTCGCTGAATTTGACATTGTGATTACCAGTACTGCGAGTCAATTGCCAATTGTAGGATTAGGCATGGTAGAGCGGGCGATTAAAGTGCGTCGTCATCGCCCGATTTTTATGGTCGATTTAGCTGTGCCGCGTGATGTAGAGCCTGAGGTGGCAGACCTGGATGATGTATTTTTATACACGGTAGATGATCTCGCGCAGGTCGTGAGTGACGGCATTATCAATCGTCAAGAAGCCGCGATAGATGCCGAAATTATCGTGACCGCACGTGTAGAACATTTCATGCAATGGCTAAAAAAACGCGATGCAGTGCCGACCATTAAAGCGTTGCGTGACCAAGCAGAAATAACGCGTCTATCAGAGTTAGAAAAGGCCATCAAACTTATACAAAAAGGCGAAAGCCCAGAGAAAGTATTAGAAACACTTAGTAATGCATTGACCAATAAATTTTTACACGCGCCTAGCCATGCACTTAATCAAGCGCACGGTGAAGAACACGCTAAGTTAGAAGATGTCATCAAACAGCTTTACCAAATTAAGTCTTAAATACAAAGTTTAAAGAATCCTCAACATGAAACCTAGCATGATAAGAAAGCTCGCCACCTTGAGCGACCGTTTAGAAGAGTTAAACCGCCTGATGAGTTCCGAAGGCGTGACTAACAATATGGATAATTATCGCAAGATTACCCAAGAGCATGCAGAAATTACGCCTATTGTTGCGCAATATCATGTGTTTGAACAAACCGAAGCAGACATGGCCGAAGCGCAAAAGATGTTAAGCGACCCTGACATGAAAGAGTTTGCCCAAGAGGAAATTGAGGCTGGTAAAGCAAAACTAGAGCAGGTTGAGCTGGCACTACAAAAACTATTGCTCCCTAAAGACCCCAATGATGATAAAAACCTGTTTTTAGAAATTCGCGCAGGTACAGGCGGCGATGAATCAGGCTTATTTTGTGGTGACTTGTTTAGAATGTATTCAAGGTATGCAGAACGGCAAAAGTGGAAAGTTGAAATCATGTCCGCCAATGAATCTGAAGTAGGCGGCTATAAAGAAATCATCGTTAAAATTGAAGGTTATGGCGCCTATTCAAAACTTAAATTTGAATCGGGCGGTCATCGTGTGCAGCGTGTGCCAGATACTGAAACGCAAGGCCGTATTCATACTTCAGCTTGTACCGTTGCCGTGTTGCCAGAGGCAGATGAAGTCTCTGATGTAGTGATTAATCCTGCCGATATTCGTATTGATACCTATAGGGCCAGTGGTGCTGGCGGTCAACACATCAATAAAACAGATTCTGCTGTGCGTATTACTCACGCGCCCACCGGTATCGTGGTGGAATGTCAGGAAGGCCGTAGTCAACATGCCAATAAGGCGCAAGCCATGCAAGTATTGGCAGCACGTATTAAAGCCAAACAAGTAGATGAGCAGCAAAGCAAAATCGCCAGTGAGCGTAAAAGCTTAATTGGTAGCGGCGACCGAAGTGAGCGCATTCGCACCTATAACTATCCACAAGGACGTATTACTGACCATAGAATTAATCTCACCCTTTATAAAATTGATGCGATTACCGAAGGTGATATGGACGAGTTGATAGGGGCATTATCTGCTGAGCATCAGGCTGATTTACTGGCGAGTTTGGGTGATGATAATTAAATCAGCCTAGCTGAATCACGAATCATGAAAACTAGCTTTGCTATCAGTGCCATACTAGCCATCCTATTAGCGGCGTGCGCCCAACAAACAGCGCATGTGACTATGGTAGGCGCAGATAGAGATATCCATGGTTGCATAGGTTCTGCTGGTTACAGCTGGTGTGAAAAAACCGCACAATGTGAGCGCCCATGGGAGTTAGCAATAAAAGAAAATTTTGAGCTATCCGCCGAACATTTTTCTCAATTCTGTCAAAAGTAGCACGCTGGATTGTGTTTAATATCTCTTAATTAAATGCCAAATCCACTATCCATCAAACTAGCTTTGCAAATGGCGAGCACCCAACTAAAAACGGAAGCCTCCGTTTTTGAAGCGCAGCTATTACTGCAATACGCATTAAACGTTAATCGCGCTTGGTTAATTGCCCATGAGCATGACGCGCTACAGCCTAATATTCAAAAGGCATTCGAGGCACTGCTCAATCGTCGTTCAGCTGGCGAGCCCATCGCTTATATTATGGGTCGCCGTGAGTTTTATGGTTTGGATTTATTGGTCACGCCTGATACTTTAATTCCAAGACCTGACACAGAAACCTTAGTAGACGCGGCGCTAGCTAAAATTTTAGATCATTCGAATCCATCAATCTTAGACCTTGGTACCGGCACCGGTGCTATTGCACTGGCGGTGGCTAAGCATAGACCAAAAGCCAATGTCGTCGCGGTTGATGCCTCGCCAGCCGCCCTAGAGGTGGCAAAAAAGAATGCGGCTAGTTTAGCGATTACCAATGTGCACTTTATCTTGAGTGATTGGTATGCTGGCCTAGCTAATCAGCGATTTGACCTCATCGTCAGCAATCCACCTTATATTGAACAAAATGACATTCACCTCACGCAAGGCGATGTGCGCTTTGAGCCTATCAGCGCACTAACCTCGGGCGCCGATGGTCTTGATGATATTCGACATATTGTTGAACATTGCCTAATTTACCTAAAACCCCAAGGCTGGTTAATGATAGAGCACGGCTACAATCAGACAGACTTAGTGGCGGACTTAATGGCAGAGGTGGGATTGGTGAGTATTGAAACGCTCAAAGATTTAGCTGGCAACAACCGAGTCACCATGGCTAAAAACCCGCTTATTATAAGTACGCATTGGGATTGATGGCGTGTAAGCATTTGCTAATTGCCTTGTATATACTCATCCTTACCCAGTACATAGCTATGAGCAGATTCAAGTAAAGATTCAATTTCAGCGACCGTTAATGCGCGCACTTTTTTAGCTGGGCGGCCCATGTACAAATGACCACTTTCTACTAACGCGCCAGATGATACTAAACTGCCCGCCGCTAATAGCACGTGTTTTTCTATTATCGCTTTATCCATGACGATGCTACCCATACCAATCAGGCATTCATCCGCAATGGTGCAGCCATGCAAAATGACGGCGTGGCCGATGGTGACATTGTCCCCGATGATAAGCGGTGAGCCTTCAGGATCATCTTTAGATTTATGATTAACATGCAAGATACTGAGGTCTTGAATGTTAGTATTTTTACCAACACGGATAAAATTGATATCCCCCCGTATCACTGCGCCCGGCCAAACCGAGCTATGTTCATCTATGCTAACTTGCCCAATAATGGTGGCAGTGGGGTGCACATAAACCCCTTTTGCGATGTGTGGGCGATGTTGCCTAAATTGCTGAATGTTATTTGAGTTTTCCATCAAAGCGCCTTTAAAATATCACCGTGAATTTTAAGCAAAAATATTTTTACCTAGCCATAGTATAATCACAAAATGCAAGAAAATAACTCTGTAGGCATTGTTGCCGCACAAACTGCACATTTTAAGAAACCACTGACGCTTAAAAGCGGCGCAGTGTTGCCCCAGTTTGATTTGGTGTATGAAACTTACGGCACGCTGAATGCTGATAAATCGAACGCGGTGCTCATTTGCCATGCCTTGTCTGGCACGCATCATGTTGCCGGTAAATACAGTGCCGATGATAAACACCCAGGCTGGTGGGATAATTTAATTGGCCCTAATAAAGCGCTAGATACCAATAAGTTTTTTGTGATTGGCGTGAATAATTTGGGCGGCTGTCATGGTAGCACTGGCGCTGCTAGTAATAATCCCGCTACGGGCAAGCCTTGGGGCTCACAATTTCCGGTATTAACGGTTGAAGACTGGGTGGCTTCACAAGCCTTACTGGCCGATTATTTGGGCATTACACAATTGGCCGCAGTGGTGGGCGGTAGCTTGGGCGGTATGCAAGCGTTGCAGTGGACAATCACTTACCCTGAGCGTGTGCGTCATGCTTTAGTCATTGCCTCAGCACCCAATTTAACGGCACAAAATATGGCCTTTAATGAAGTGGCGCGACAAGCGATTATTACTGACCCTGAATTCCATGGTGGTGATTATTATGCGCATGGCGTTGTGCCAAGACGCGGCCTAAGAATTGCTCGCATGTTAGGCCATATTACCTATTTAAGTGATGACGCGATGGGTGCGAAGTTTGGCCGTAAGCTTAAAGACGGCATTCATTATAGTTTTGATGCCGAGTTTGAAATGGAATCATATTTGCGTTATCAAGGCGATAAATTTGCTGGTGAGTTTGATGCCAATACTTATTTGCGTATGACGCGTGCCTTGGATTATTACGACCCGGCAGCTGCTTTTGATAATGATTTAAGCTTAGCCTTAAAAGACGTTAAAGCGCAGTTCTTGGTGGTGTCTTTCACCAGTGATTGGCGTTTTTCACCGGCACGCTCGCGCGAAATTGTTAAAGCTTTGCTAGATAATGAACTGACCGTGAGCTACGCAGAAGTGACGGCGGCGCATGGTCATGATGCTTTTTTAATGCCAGATGCGCACTATCACAACATTTTGCGTACTTATTTGAATAATGTGCAGGTATAAGCATGACTGATACGGTACAAAATAATGTAAATATTTCAAATTCTATACTGCAATTCAGGCAAGATTTTGCCATCATTGCAAATTGGGTGGGATTTGGCTCTAAGGTGTTGGACTTAGGGTGTGGAGATGGTGAATTGCTGCAATTTTTACGTAGTGGCTTAGAAGTAAAAGGCTACGGCGTAGAAAAAGATGATGCAAATTGGTTGGCCTGCATGCAAAACGGTAGCAATGTGATTCAAATGGACTTAGAGGACGGTTTATCAGGCTTTGAGGACCAGTCTTTTGATACTGTTATCCTCTCACAAACCTTGCAAGCCATGCATAATACCGAAGAAATTGTGCAAGAAATGTTGCGTGTAGGTCGTGAGATTATTGTCACTTTCCCTAATTTTGGCTACTGGCGTAACCGCTTACAAATTACTAATGGGCGTATGCCTGTTTCAAAAATATTGCCTTATCAGTGGTATGACACGCCGAATGTGCACCTTTGCACGATTAATGATTTTGATGAATTTTGTAAAAATCACAAAATTACTATTTTAGAGCGCTGTGTGATTACCAATACCAAAACGATACACTTCATGCCTAATTTATTGGGCAATTTGGCGATGTATCGCTTAAAAGCAGCCTAGTGTCTTCCTCTGTCGTAACCCCGCCGTCTATCTGGCAGTCGCTGGCCAGTAAAAAAATGCTGATTTGCATTTTTACTGGGTTTAGCTCGGGCTTGCCGCTGTATATCTTGGTGAGTCTTTTGCCGGCATGGCTCAGAAGCGAAGGGGTTAACCTGAAAGCCATTGGCTTGTTTGCTTTAATTAACTTGCCCTTCACTTGGAAATTCTTGTGGGCACCGTTTTTTGACCGCTATATTCCGCCACTTGGCCGTCGCCGGGGTTGGTTAATCATTTCGCAAAGTTTGTTATTGGCCTCTATCCCCATTTTCGGAGCGTTTAACCCAGCTTTAGATATTTGGACAATCGCATATTTAGCCACTGTCGTTGCTTTTTTTAGTGCCAGTCAAGACATCGTGCTGGATGCTTATCGGCGCGAATTGCTCATTGATAATGAGCTGGGTTTGGGCAATGCGGTACATGTGAATGCCTACAAAATTGCCGGTTTAATACCCGGTTCTTTGTCACTTATTTTGGCTGACCATATGGCGTGGAGCGGTGTATTTATCATTACGGCACTGTTTATGTTACCGGGCATTTTAATGACACTTTTTGTTAAAGAGCCTGCCTTAAAAGCGGGTGCGCCAAGAACTTTAAGGGCAGCTGTGATAGAGCCATTTAAAGAATTTATTGGAAGAAATGGTTTGCAGTCGGCGTTGTTGATTTTAGCCTTTATTTTTCTGTACAAGCTTGGCGATAGTATGGCGACTGCGTTGGCTACGCCGTTTTATTTGGACATGGGTTTTAGCAAAACTGAGATTGGCTTAATCGCAAAAAATGCCGGTTTGTGGCCCAGTGTGATAGGCGGGTTGCTGGGCGGGGTGTGGATGTTTAAGTTGGGCATTAATCGGGCGCTATGGTTATTTGGCGCCGTGCAAATGCTGGCTATTTTGGGGTTTGCTTGGTTGGCCACGGTGGGCCATAGTCTATTATGGCTAGGGGTGGTGATTGGGGTTGAAGCCTTTGGTGTTGGCTTAGGTACAGCAGCATTTGTTGCTTACATTGCACAAACCACTCATCCACTTTATACCGCCACACAGTTTGCATTATTTACCAGCTTAGCGGCAGTGCCCCGCACTTTTGCTAATGCCGCAACCGGCTATATGGTGGAAAATTTAGGCTGGTTTAAATTCTTTATTTTGTGCTTTATGTTGGCGATACCTGGCATGTTAATGCTGATAAAAGTTGCACCCTGGAATGCCAATGGGATAATAACGCATGGGCAACAGGATTAAGTTTTATTAGCCATCTGCATTTTATGACACTTAAAATTCACGAAATATTTTATTCAATACAAGGCGAATCTTCACGCATAGGCATGCCTACTGTGTTTGTGCGCCTCACTGGGTGCCCAATGCGCTGTGTGTATTGTGATACCGCTTATGCTTTTAGTGGCGGTAGCAATATAGAGATTACTGATATTTTGGCAAAAGTGGCTGAATTTTCTACACGCTATGTGACGGTGACGGGTGGCGAGCCGTTGGCACAAAAAGATTGCCATGTGTTACTCAAAGCATTGTGTGATGCTGGTTATAGCGTGTCCTTAGAAACAGGCGGTGCAATTAATACCAGCGCCGTAGATAGTCGGGTGTCGGTAATATTAGATGTGAAAACGCCAGATTCTGGTGAGGCAGAGAAGAACCTATGGGGCAATTTAGCGCATCTTAAAAAGACAGATGAAGTGAAGTTTGTGCTTTGCAGTCGTGCCGATTATGACTGGGCAAAACAAATATTGGCTAGCCATCGTATTGCTGATCAATGCCCAGTGTTATTTTCACCCGTGTACAGTCAAGTGAATCCTACCGCATTGGCGGAATGGATATTGGCAGATAAGTTGCCAGTGCGTATGCAAGTACAGTTACATAAAATACTTTGGGGCGAGAGGCCTGGTGTTTAAGAATGAATAATAAAGTACGAAAAAATGCAGTGGTATTACTTTCTGGCGGGCTGGATTCTGCCACTTGCTTAGCGATTGCTAAATCACAAGGCTTTGATTGTTATTGCCTGAGTTTAGACTACCATCAGCGCCATATTGCTGAATTACATGCCGCAAAAAATGTTGCGACGATTATGGGTGCGGTAGCGCATAAAACTGCCAATTTAGATTTATCTCTATTTGGTGGATCGGCGCTGACCGATGATGCGATTGCTGTGCCCGAGCATGAAACAGCTGGCATTCCAATTACTTATGTGCCTGCGCGCAATACCATCATGTTGTCATTAGCCTTAGCTTGGGCAGAAGTGTTGAAAAGCCAAGATATTTTTATAGGCGTGAATGCGCTCGATTATTCTGGCTACCCAGATTGTCGTGGGGAATATGTGAAAGCTTTTCAAACGATGGCAAATTTAGCCACGAAAAGTGCGGTTGAAGGTCATACGATTACGATTCATGCACCCTTAATCGACATGACAAAAGCGCAAATTATTCAGTTGGGCACACAGTTAGGTGTAGATTATGCAATGACGGTGTCTTGTTATCAGGCCGATAGCCAAGGTGAAGCCTGTGGGCTTTGTGACTCGTGTCGCTTACGTCGTGAAGGTTTTGCCGCGGCTGGTTTAGTAGACCCAACTCGCTATAAAGCGTTGGTAAAGTCATAGTGGTAGCTGTGCTTAATAATAAATTTAGCTAAATCAACCACTAAATACATAAAGCACTTGTCAAAACTACAATTAATAGCGTAAAATCCGCGCCTTTCTGCGATAAATTTTTCAATAAAGAGAACAAAGATTATGGTTATTATTCGTTTAGCTCGTGGTGGCGCGAAAAAAACTCCTTTCTACAACTTAGTAGTTGCTGATTCACGCAATCGTCGTGATGGCCGCTTTATTGAGCGTGTTGGATTTTACAATCCATCAGCCAAAGCGGGTGCTGAAGCACTTCGTGTAGATCAAGAGCGTGTAACGCATTGGCAAAGTCAAGGTGCACAACTGTCAGATACAGTGGCACGCTTAGTTAAGTTTCATGCAAAAGGCCCAGAGCACGCAATTGCTGCTAAAGCAAAAGATGTTGCTAAAGCTGATGCTGCAAAAGCTAAAATTGCTACCGCTGAAGCCGCAAAAGCTAAAGCTGCCGCAGATGCTGCAAAAGCTGAATTAGATGCACAAGCTGCCGAAGCTGCAGCCGCCGCTAAAGCCGCTGAAGCAGAAGCCGCTGCTGCACCTGCTGAGGCAGAAGTTGAAGCGCCAGCAGCTGATGCTGCTGAAACGCCAGCTGCAGACGCTTAATTTTCTTAGTTTGGCTGATAGCAATATCGCCAAAGCTGAGATTTGAGTCTGTGAGTTATTTTGGCTGTTAATGAGATGGTAGTCATGGGGCGCATTGTTGCGCCTTATGGCGTTTTTGGCTGGCTAAAAATAGTGCCAGATACAGAAGCGTTTGATGGCTTATTTGATTACGACACTTGGTGGCTTGGTAAAGGTAACGATTGGCGCGAATTGCTGGTTGAAACCGCTAAGATTCACAACGATGTTATTGTAGTAAAGCTTAAAGGCATTGATGATCGTGATGCTGCGCTAGCTTGCAAAGGCAAGCAAATTGCGGTGCCTAGAGCAGCTTTACCTGAAGCAGAAGAGAATGCGTATTATTGGTCTGATTTAATAGGCTTACGTGTTAAAAATAAGCAAGATGTAGATTTTGGCTTGATTGTTGATGTGTTTGAAACGGGTGCCAACGATGTCATTGTCGTTCAAGCAGACGCAGTTAAGCTTGAAGTGACAGAAAAAGTAGCAGTGAAAGAAAAGCCACAAGAAAGATTGTTGCCGTTTATTGCAGACGTAGTGCTTGATGTGGATTTAAAAAATAAGACGATGTTGGTTGATTGGGATGCAGATTTCTAATCATGGCGTTTAGGTTTGATGTAGTAACATTATTTCCTGAAATGTTCGATGCCATTAGTAAGTTTGGCATCAGTAGTAGAGCCTTACAGCAAAAGATTTATGATGTGCAGTTTTGGAATCCGCGTGATTACACCACGGATAATCATAAGACGGTAGATGATAGGCCTTATGGCGGTGGTCCTGGCATGGTAATGCTGGTAGAGCCTTTAGAGAAAGCCTTAGCGGCCGCTAAAGCGCAACAAGCGGCGGCAAAAATAGAAAGTTGGGTGGTTCATCTTTCGCCAGCAGGTAAGCCATTGACTCATGAAAAAGTCATGGCGTTAAGCAAAAAGGCCGGATTAGTGTTGTTGGCTAGTCGCTATGAAGGGGTTGATCAGCGGTTGATAGATGCGCATGTAGATGAAGAGCTGTCTATCGGTGATTATGTATTAAGTGGCGGCGAGTTACCCGCCATGGCGTTGATAGATGCCATTGTTAGGCAGCTACCCGGTAGTTTGGGTGACAGTGATTCTGCGATTGAAGATTCATTTGTTGATGGCTTGCTAGACTGCCCTCACTATACGAGGCCAGAAGAATATAAAGGCATGAAAGTTCCTGAAGTGTTGTTGTCAGGGAATCATGCCAAGATTAAACAGTGGCGTTTGAAAATGTCATTGCAAAGAACTCGGGATCAACGTCCCGATTTATTGGCCGCAAGGCCGTTGACGAAAGAAGAGGCACGGCTGCTACAGCAGGAATAAGTAGCAGGAACAAGTTTCTTCATAATTAAAAGGAACCCGTAAGGGATAAGAAAATGGCAGATATTATTAAAATGTTAGAAGAGGAAGAAATTGCCCGTTTAGGCAAGTCAATTCCTGTTTTTGCACCAGGCGACACTGTAGTTATCGGTGTAAACGTTGTTGAAGGTACACGTAAACGTGTGCAATCATATGAAGGTGTAGTGATTGCTAAGCGTAACCGTGGTTTAAATTCATCATTTATCGTACGTAAAATCTCATCTGGTGAAGGTGTTGAGCGTACATTCCAAACGTACTCACCGCTAATCGCTAGCATTGAAGTAAAACGTCGCGGTGATGTTCGCCGTGCAAAACTTTACTACCTACGTGAGCGTTCAGGTAAATCAGCGCGTATTAAAGAGAAATTATTCTCACGCGAAAAAGAAGTGATGGCACCAGCAGACGACGCATAAATTTAGCGTAGTCTTAGTGTCCAACCCCAAAAGGCGAAAGTCATTTGGGGTTTTTTTACGTTTGCATATTTAGCCCATTCGTTTAACATCATGTGATGCTCAATCATTTCTCTGCTTTGATTAATGCGCCGTTTGGTGCGATTGCAATTTCAATGCAAGCGGGTCACCTTGCTGTTGATTTATTAGCAGAGTCACCCTCAAAAGAAAACCAAACATCGTCAGATCCGTTGGTCAATCAAACCTATCAGCAAATCATGCAATATTTACTCCAAGCCAATACTCCATTTAATTTACCGCCTGTTATGTATGGCACTGTTTTTCAGCAACGTGTTTGGCAGGCAATCGCTAGCATTCCAATTGGGCAAACTCGTAGTTATGGCCAGCTTGCTGAACAATTAAACTCAGGACCGCGTGCGGTAGCGAATGCTTGTGGCGCAAATCGCATCCCCTTGATTATTCCTTGTCATCGCGTGTTGGCAAAAAACGGCTTAGGTGGATTTATGCAGGGTAAGAAAAATGGCTTGAACATCAAGCGTTGGTTATTAGCGCATGAGGGTGTGTATGACTACAGGAAACGATCAGCGTATGAGTGAGCAAACACTTACAGCCGCTGATGTAACAGAACTTGATGTCTTTATTGACCATTTATGGTTAGAAGATGGCTTAGCAAAAAACACCTTAGAAAGTTATCGTTTAGATTTGAGCGCATTTTCGCTATGGCTAACACAGCAAAATAAGCAATTGTTAACAGTAGATCAGGCAGATATCCAGCAATATCTGGCCGTTAGGTTTCCACAAAGTAAAGCGCGTAGTATTAGTCGATTAATTGCTAGCTTGCGCCGTTTTTATCGCTATTTAATGCGTGATAATAAAATTAGCCTAGACCCTACTATCCAAATACAGTCGCCCAAGCTGCCACGTAGTTTACCTAAAAGTCTCAATGAGGATGAAGTGCTTGCGCTTCTTGATGCGCCTAATTTGAATGAATCGGCAGGGTTGCGTGATAGAGCGATGTTGGAGTTGCTTTACGCATGTGGTTTGCGTGTATCTGAATTGGTCGGAGTAAAAGTTACCGAAGTCAGCATTAATGATGGTGTGGTGAGGGTGACCGGTAAAGGCAGCAAAACCCGTTTAGTTCCTATGGGAGAAGAGGCGGTTGATTGGATTTCACGCTATTTAAGTGAAGCTAGGCCGGATATATTACAAAAGCGTTTATGTGATGCACTATTTGTGACTAACCGAGGACAGGCAATGACGCGCCAAGCTTTTTGGTATTTAATTAAACGCTATGCCTTGTTGGCCGGCATTAACAAACCGATGTCGCCGCATGTATTACGTCACGCTTTTGCTACCCATTTGTTGAATCATGGGGCGGATTTAAGAGTGGTGCAAATGCTACTGGGGCACGCTGATATTTCTACAACGCAGATTTATACGCACGTAGCTAGAGAGCGATTAAAACAATTACATAGCGCACATCACCCACGGGGCTGACAGCTTCTTTCAATGATTACGCCCAATGCTTTTAATCCGGGCAATATGGCTGGTTTGGCAACTTTTATTTTGACATGCAGTGCGCCAAAGTCACGCAAAATTAATTGGCAAATATGTTCAGCTAATGCTTCTACTAATTGAAAGCTATGGGTAGTTAAACTTTCTCGTATTTGGGTTACAACTGCGCCATAGTCTATCGTGTCAGCAATACCATCACTTTTGCCGGCTTTACTTAAGTCGTAACCAATCTCAATGTCGAGCAGAATTGTTTGTGGCAACATACGCTCCCAAGCTGGAACGCCGAGTTTAGTGTGTACTTTGACCTGCTCTAAAAATATGACGTCCATAAAATAGTATGCCTAAAAATATATACCTAGTATTTTGCTATAGTTTAGAATGTAACAAATACTATTTTAGTGCATCACAAGAGGGTTTGGCGAAATGAATGAGTTAGGATTTATTCCTGTGACATTGATTCCAGTGGTTTGGATTGTTGCTGCCTATCTATTAGGTTCAATTGCCTTTGGCATAGTGGTGAGTAAGCTTTTTGGGTTGCCTGACCCGCGTACGGTAGGTTCTGGTAACCCGGGTGCGACTAATGTGTTGCGTAGCGGTAAAAAATTAGCAGCTGCACTGACTTTGTTGGGTGACGTAGTTAAAGGCTGGTTGCCAGTATGGCTAGCGTTGCAATCAGACATGTTAATGTGGGTAGTTGCTTATGTAAGTTTGGCGGTATTTATTGGACATTTATACCCAATTTTTTACAAATTTAAAGGCGGCAAAGGCGTGGCCACTGCGCTAGGTGTGATGCTGGCAATTTCACCATTACTTGGTTTAGCAGCCATGCTAACTTGGATTGTGGTATTTGCCATCTCTCGCTATTCATCATTAGCGGCAATTGTCGCTGCAGTGCTAGCGCCTGTTTATGCTTGGGTTTTATTGTCCGCTTATAAAGACTATGTCATTGCGATTATCGTGATGTCGTTGCTACTAATTTGGCGCCATAGAACGAACATTCAAAAGTTGTTGGCAGGCACGGAAGCTGGGTTTGGTAAGAAATAACTAAACAACTATTTAAATGCCGGGTTTTTGTAATTCTGCTAAATCCCATCTTGGGCGCACACTAAATCCATAGCGTTTGCTGCCATTGCCTTGCATGGCTTTAAGGCGCATCGCCCCTGCAAAGGCAATCATCGCGCCGTTATCAGTACAAAATTCTAGCCGTGGGTAGCTTACTTTGCAGAGTTTGCGTTTAGTCGCAGTATTTAATTTTTCACGTAGTCTTGAATTTGCACCTACGCCTCCTGAAACGACTAAATTATCTAAACCAGTTTCACGCAATGCGCTCATGCATTTAGCCGTTAGTACTTCTGTGATAGCTTCTTGAAACTCCCATGCGATATCAGCTTTGCTTTGCTGGTCTAAAGGCTGATGCTTATTGCTCAGGGTTAAAACTGCAGTCTTTAAGCCGCTAAAACTAAAATTCAAATCGCCACTGTGAAGCAGTGGCCGTGGCAATTTAAAATCAGCTCTGGCATTAGCTGAGTCATCAAGATTCGAGCGGGATACTTCGGCAAGTTTTGCTAATGCTGGCCCACCTGGGTAGCCTAACCCTAGTAGCTTGGCGGTTTTATCAAAGGCCTCCCCTGCAGCATCATCTAGGGTATCGCCTAATAATTGGTATTCGCCTATGCCATCCACTCGCATCAATTGACTGTGACCCCCAGATACTAATAAGGCGACAAACGGAAAAGCAGGCGGATTGTCCTCAAGTAACGGGGCTAGCAAATGCCCTTCAAGATGGTGCACATTGATAGTAGGAATCTGTAAGCTAAAAGCGAGTGATTCAGCAAAACTGGTGCCGACTAATAGTGCGCCTGATAATCCTGGCCCTTGTGTGTAGGCAATGGCATCAAGGTCTTGCAATGTTTTATTGGCGTCTTTAAGTACTCGCTCAGTGAGTGGTAGCACTCGTCGAATATGATCACGCGAAGCGAGCTCAGGCACTACCCCGCCGTATTCAGCGTGCATTTCTACTTGGGAGTGCAATGCATGGGCTAATAGCCCTAGTTCGGTATCGTATAATGCAAGCCCTGTTTCGTCACAGGAAGACTCAACACCTAGAATTAACATGGAATAGATTGCTTAAGAAGTTCATAAAAGTTGAATTATTACGCATTTCAGCAATAAATGTACAAAACTAATGGCAAATGCATAAAAGTAATTGAATAAAAACGATTATGCGATTAAAATAGTCGGCTTTTCTCAGTTTCTAAACCTTTTGCGTTTTTACCAATAGGTAAATTTTTAGAAATTTGAGCATAAACCATAATACTGTTGCTGATAAGAGAGAATGAATGTCTAGTGTACGCGTAAAAGAAAATGAGCCGTTTGACGTTGCCCTTCGCCGCTTTAAACGCTTAATTGAAAAAACTGGTTTGTTAAATGATCTTCGCGCTCGCGAATTTTACGAAAAACCAACATGGGAACGTAAACGTAAAGCTGCTGCTGCTGTTAAACGTCAATATCGCCGTTTAATGAAGCAAACGCTACCAGCTAAATTGTTCTAATTAGTTTTTTTGCCCTTTGTCGTTAAAAGCAAAAATATCTGAGGACATGAAAACCGCAATGCGTGCTAAAGATAGCGCGCGTTTAGGTGCAATACGTTTATTGCAAGCAGCAATTAAGCAACGTGAAGTGGATGAGCGCATTGAATTAAGTGATGGTGATGTCATCGCCGCCATTGAAAAAATGCTTAAGCAACGCCGTGATTCAATTACCGCTTATGAGTCAGCTAACCGCCACGACTTGGCCGATGTTGAAAAGTTTGAAGTCTCGGTCTTGCAAACTTATTTGCCACAACAATTGACTGAGGCTGAAGTCTTAGCAATTTTAGAAAAGGTGGTAGTAGATACTGCTGCCAGTGGTATTAAAGACATGAGTAAAGTGATGGCGGCCATTAAGCCGTTGGTGGTTGGGCGTGCTGATATGGGTAAAATATCAGGATTGATTAAGACCCGCTTAGGTTAAATCGGTAAGATTAGTTAGTGAAATTAAGGAGCGATTAGCTCCTTTTTTTATTTAAGCTATACTCACAATTATGATTCCAGAAAGCTTTATCCAAGAACTATTAAACCGTGTTGATATTGTCGATGTTATCGATAAAAATGTGGCACTCAAAAAAGCTGGTGCAAATTACTCTGCATGCTGCCCATTCCATAATGAAAAATCTCCTAGCTTTACTGTAAGTCCTAGCAAGCAGTTTTATCACTGCTTTGGCTGTGGTGCGCATGGTACGGCAGTAGGATTTTTAATGGAATATCAAGGTTTAAGCTTTATTGAGTCTATTCATGAATTGGCTAGATTGGTTGGCATGACCGTGCCACAAGAAACCCGAGATCCAGATAAGCCGACTGCTAAGATTGTGGTTGGTTTGCAAGAATCATTGCAGCACGCTGCACAATATTATAAAGAAGCACTGAAGAAGTCAGACAGGGCGATTGATTACCTAAAGGGGCGTGGACTAAGTGGGCAAGTGGCGGCTAAGTTTCAAGTAGGTTATGCGCCAGCTGGCTGGCAAAATTTACAAAGTATTTTTCCACAATATGATAACGAAGCACTAACCGTTGCAGGTCTGGTAGTTGAGAATGAGCAAGGTAAACGCTACGACCGATTTCGTGATCGCATTATGTTTCCTATTCATGATCAAAAGGGTCAGGTGATTGGCTTTGGTGGTCGGGTGATTAATCCTGAAGATACGCCTAAATATTACAACTCACCAGAAACGCCTTTATTTCAAAAAGGACATGAGCTTTACGGTTTATTTTTAGCTCGCCGTGCGATACGTGACGTAGGGCGAGTATTAGTGGTTGAAGGTTATATGGATGTGGTGGCGTTGGCGCAATATGGCATTGAATATGCAGTGGCGGCATTAGGTACAGCAACCACGCCGAGTCACATTACGAAATTAATGCGCCAAACGGATGAAATCGTATTTTGTTTTGATGGGGATAATGCAGGTCTTACTGCGGCATGGCGCGCGGCCATGAATGCTTTACCAGCATTAACGGACGGCTTGAAGTTGTCTTTCCTATTTTTGCCAAAAGAGCATGATCCGGATTCTTATGTACGAGAATTTGGTAAAGAAAAATTTGAGGCGGAAATAAAATTGGCCATGCCACTTTCGCAATATATTTTAATGCATTTGAGTGCTGATAATCCGCTACAAAGTCAAGAAGATAAAGTGCGTTTTTTGAACGACGCTGAACCTATTATGCAGCAAATTAGTGCGCCGCGAAGTGCCATGTATTTACGAAAAAAAGTAGCAGAATTAGCACAATTGTCTATTGATGAAATGCAAAGCTTGCTGAAATTACCTAATTTGAACAAGGCGCCGGTGCAGGCAAAACCTAAACTTACGCGCACCACAAATTCATTGCATAAACGTTTTTGTTTGACCATGTTGATGCATCCTGAATTGGCTGAGAAAGCTGATTTATTATGGATTGTTGGCAACTCAAATAATGAATTATTATTGCAAAAAACGATTGAAACTTGCTTAGAGCATCCCCATTCTAAACCTGTAGTGATAATGCGAGCGCTTGAAAATAAAATTGATGCAACTTTGATGCGTGAGTTGGAGCGCGAGTTGAATGTGCTTGATGAAACTTTGGATTTAGCTCAAGAATTGGCGGGGGCAAGGCAACAATTGAAACAGGCGTATTTACAAAAAAATGAGAGTGAGCTGTTAGCAAAAATCAGCGAGAAGCCTTTAAGCGCTATGACTGAAGGCGAGCGTGAATTACTTAAAAGTTTTGGTAGCAAACCCAAGTCAAAATAGGCATTAATTCTGCTATAATGCAGGGTTGTAAAAATCATATTCACCATGTTGAAAGAGAATGTATGCATGGTGTGCATAAAATTAGAGGTGCGTCATGGCAAGACCGAAGAAAAGCGATCAGATAGCTGAAAAAAAGAAAATGGAGTTTATCAGCCCAGAGCAGCAAGAAGCTAATGCCGATGAACGCCGCTCGCGTTTAAAAACACTCATTATTTTGGGTAAAGAGCGTGGCTATTTAACCTACGCCGAAATTAACGATCATCTACCAGATGACGTACAAAATTCAGAACAAATCGATGGCATTATCGGCATGATTAATGACATGGGCATTCAGGTGTATGAAGAAGCGCCTGATGCTGAAGTGTTATTAATGTCTGATGCACCACCCGCCGTAACGGATGAAGATGCGGTAGAGGAAGCTGAGCAAGCACTTGCAACGGTAGATTCAGACTTTGGCCGTACAACTGACCCAGTGCGTATGTATATGCGTGAGATGGGTACGGTTGATTTGCTTACACGAGAAAGTGAAGTTGAAATTGCTCGCCGCATTGAAGACGGCCTTAAACATATGGTACAGGCCATTGCCGCTTGTCCTACGACTATTGCAGCTTTGTTAGCGTTAGTTGATAAAGTAGAAAGTGATGAACTGAGTGTGGATGACTTGGTTGATGGCTTAATTGATTCTGATGTTGGTGCTGTTGATGCTGTAGCAATAGAAGCGGCCGAAGACGATGAAGAAGATGACGTTGATGAGGATGTTGATGAAGATGAGGACGGCGCTAAGGCTGCCGCTATATCAGCTGAAGCTTTGGCTAAACTAAAAGAAGAAGTACTTAAACGATTTGCAGTTGTGCGCGTGGCTAACCAAAAGATGATGGCGATATTGCCAGTCAGAGGTTCGCAAGATGCAGAGTACCAGGCACTACTTGCGGAAATTTTAGTTGAGCTTACTGCATTTAGATTTTCACCAAAACAAGTTGAAGGTTTGTGTGACCAAGTACGTAATTTAGTTGAAACGGTTCGCGGCCACGAACGTAAAGTGCTAGATTTTTGTGTAGAAAAATCAGGCATGCCACGTCTATATTTCATTAAATCATTCCCAGGCAATGAGTGTAATCAAAACTGGCTTGCTGAAGAACTTAAAGCAGATAAGCCTTATGTTGAAAAACTTATGCGCTATAACCACTCTATTTTAGATCAACAACAGCGCTTGATTGATTTAGAAATTAACGTTGGCATTCCAATCAAAGAGCTTAAAGAAATTAATAAGCAAATGACTACCGGCGAGGCAAGAGCTCGTCGTGCTAAGCGAGAGATGATTGAAGCTAACTTGCGTTTAGTGATTTCGATTGCCAAAAAATATACCAACCGAGGCTTACAATTCTTGGATCTTATTCAAGAAGGTAATATTGGCCTGATGAAAGCGGTTGATAAATTTGAGTACCGTCGTGGTTTTAAATTTTCAACTTATGCTACATGGTGGATACGCCAAGCGATTACCAGATCAATTGCCGATCAGGCTCGTACCATCCGTATTCCAGTGCACATGATTGAAACGATTAATAAAATGAATCGTATTAGTCGCCAAATTTTGCAAGAAACCGGTGTAGAGCCAGATCCTGCTACATTGGCTGAAAAAATGGAAATGCCTGAAGATAAGATTCGTAAAATCTTAAAAATTAGCAAAGAACCGATTTCAATGGAAACGCCAATTGGTGATGATGAAGATTCACATCTAGGTGATTTTATTGAAGATGGTCAAACTTTAGCGCCTGTAGATGCTGCCATCTATGCGAGTTTGCGTGATGCAACCAGTGAAGTGCTTGAGTCATTAACGCCGCGTGAAGCCAAAGTTTTACGTATGCGCTTCGGTATTGAAATGAATACTGATCATACGTTAGAAGAAGTAGGTAAGCAGTTTGATGTAACACGTGAGCGTATTCGTCAAATCGAGGCAAAAGCTTTGCGTAAACTACGTCATCCAACTCGCTCGGAGAGATTGCGTAGTTTCTTAGAAACGGGGCAAGATTAATTTAGTCAAAAGTTTCGGCCCCCTAGCTCATGCTTGGTTAGAGCAGCGGACTCATAATCCGTTGGTGCTGTGTTCGACTCACAGGGGGGCCACCAAAAATAAGTAGTCTTAAATAGCTACGCTTAGGCGTGGCTATTTTTTTGCCTATCAATATCTTTATAGTCGCCATCAAATTTTAAGCTGGTCTAGTTGTTGCTTAAGCATTAAGTATATTAAGGCGTTAGAGACAATAGAGAGGAATATGGCAATGATTGTAAGCCAAGTAAGTTATGAAAAAATGATGCAGGACAACATTCGTTATTTGGGTCGAGTGCTTGGTGAAACGATTTTAGAAAAAGATGGCAATCACATATTTGATGTAATTGAAAAAATACGTCAAACAGCTGTGGCCTTTCATCGCAAGGGAAGTGAGGGTGCTAGTCAGCAATTGAGTCACTTGTTAAACGAATTGTCGCCAGATGAAACTATTTCGGTTGTCCGTGCTTTTAGTTACTTTAAGCACTTGGTCAATATTGCAGAAGATATCAACTCGCAGCAGCAAGCAACATTAATGGAGGATAATTTACTTCCTGGAATGTTGACACACTCTATGTCCAAAATGGTGCAAAGCTCGCTCAGTTTTGAGACCATTTCTAAATTTTTTGAAACGGCACTAATTTCCCCTGTGCTGACCGCACACCCAACAGAAGTTCAGCGTAAAAGCATTTTAGATACTGAACAGGCCTTATCTGCACTGCTGATGCAACGATCAACTTTAATTTCTAAAAAAGAGCTAGAGCGTAATGATTTAATGATACGCGGCAATATTAGCGCGCTTTGGCAAACGAGAATGTTGCGTTTTTCAAAACTCACAGTAGTGAATGAGATAGAAAATGCTTTAAGTTTTTATCACATGACATTTTTAGAAGTAATCCCAGAGTTAATGCAGGATTTAGAGTTTGCAATTAACAAGCAATACGCCACTGAGCTAAAGCAACATTATCAGCTACCAAATTTTTTGCGCATGGGAAGTTGGATAGGTGGTGATCGTGATGGAAATCCCTTTGTGAATGCAACCACACTGGCAACAGCAATAGATAAGCAAGCTATTACGGCATGTGGTTATTATTTAAAAGAATTGGATGCACTAAGGCGTGAGCTTTCACTCTCAATTCGGTTGGTGGATGCTAGCCCTGAATTGATAGCACTTAGCGAGGATTCAACCGACCAATCTCCTCATCGCCAAGATGAATGCTACCGATTAGCTTTAAATGCTATTTACGCAAGAATGCTGGCGACAAGCAAACAAATTACGGTACAAGAAGATCTGGGTGTTGATTTTGATACTAAGCCTTATGCTCAAGCTGAAGATTTGTTGCATGACCTGAATATAATTGCTGACTCCCTTCAGCAAAATCATGGACAAGCCTTAATTTACCCTCGACTAGGAAAACTAATTAAAGCGGTTGATAGTTTTGGTTTTCACCTAGCCACTATCGACATTAGGCAATCTTCAGATGTTCATGAGTCTGTGATTAAAGAATTATTTTTAAAAGCAGGTTATGACTTTAACTATGCGGAGTTGGATGAAGAAGAAAAAGTAAAAACTTTGCTCGATGAACTAAAGCAACCAAGATTATTGTTTTCAAGATTCCAGAATTATTCTGAACTAGTACAAACGGAAATGGAGGTGCTAAATACTGCGCGCGATATTCGCCGTATATTTGGCAATAGAGCCATACAGCAATACATTATTTCGCATACTGAAACATTATCAGACTTACTAGAAGTAGCATTGCTACAAAAGGAAGCTGGCTTATTAAGAGGGATATGGGGCTCACAAAAGATTCAGATGGACCTCAATATTGCGCCACTATTTGAGACTATTGCAGATTTGCGTAATGCACCCATGATTATGGGGCAGTGGCTTAGTCTACTCGGTATTCGATATGTGATTCGAAACCAGGGCAACCAACAGGAAATTATGTTGGGCTATTCAGACAGTAATAAAGATGGTGGCTTTTTGACTTCCAATTGGGAATTGTACAAAGCAGAAATTTCTTTAGTTGAGTTATTTAATCAGGCCAAAGTGAAGTTACGTTTATTCCATGGACGTGGCGGCACTGTGGGTCGAGGTGGTGGGCCAACTTATGAGGCCATAATGGGACAGCCACATGGTACGGTTGATGGTCAAATTCGCCTAACTGAGCAGGGCGAAATTATCGCTAATAAATATTCCAGTCCAAAAGTAGGGCGACCACATATAGAAACCCTTATTGCCGCGACCATTGATGCTACCTTGTTTCCGCAAGATGAATTAATTACAAAAAAACGTAGATCATTTGAGCGTGTGATGGAGAATTTATCTGCCACTGCTATGACAGCCTATCGCGTTTTGGTTTATGAAACCCCAGGTTTTGCTGACTATTTTTTTAGTGCTACACCTATTTCAGAAATTGCCGAGCTTAATATAGGTAGCCGCCCTACCGCGCGAAAAGCATCGCGTAATATTGAAGATTTAAGAGCCATTCCTTGGGGATTTTCTTGGGGTCAATGTCGCTTGTTACTCCCTGGTTGGTTTGGACTTGGTAGCGCAATTCAGGACTATTTAAATGTAGATGCTGAGTTAAAAATATCACGTATGCAAACTATGAAAGAGATGTTTGATGAGTGGCCGCTATTTAAAACACTTATTGCCAATGTTGATATGGTCTTAGCAAAAACAGATCTTGTAGTTGCGAATCGATATGCTCAATTGGTTGAAGATGCGTCGATAAGAGAGGGAATTTTCAATAGTATTACTAAGGAATATCAGTTGACCGTAGATGCCGTTAATTTAATCATGAATAGTGAGGTGCGTTTAAGTACCAATCCAGCATTAGCTAGGTCAATTAAGAATCGTTTGCCATATTTGGATCCGCTTAATCATCTTCAGGTTGAGCTGATCAGGCGCTATAGAGGCGGAGAAGAGGATGAGCGTATTAAGCTTGGTATACATTTATCTATTAACGGGATTGCCTCTGGGCTGAGAAATACTGGATAGTTAAACGCTATCTAGGAGCAACGCACAGCTTGAAATTATGTCAGTGCTGTCGACTTAGAACTGTCGTTATCAGTAATCGTGGTCGGCATGGTATAATCCGCTGGTGAAGGAAGTGTAAAGCTACCTGTTCCTGCAGTTTAAATTCTTAACCGATATGATTTTATGGGCTTGATTTTCAAGACTTTTTATATTCGTTAGTGCTTCGTTAGCTCTTGTCTGGTGCCAATACGAGCGGCTTGCATGGTGTCATGTAAGCCGTTTCTTTTTTATATACTGTAGCATTAAGGGGTTCATATGGATGCAACGCTCATTTTTCAATATTTGAAGAAACATGGTCAGCTAGCTGATTGGGAGATTGCATCTGCCATGGACATAACGCTGGCAACTGTGCGTGATTCTTTGACTAAACTTTCGGCGAAAGGTGACATTTCTCAATGTACTGTTATTCGATTTTTAGATGGTAAGCCTGTCGAGGGTATGCTGTGTCGAGTTGCTGGGACTATTCCACCTAAGGCGCCAGGCAGAAAACCTAACACTTAAGCATTTTATCTATTAGTGATAAAAGCTTTCTTTTTTTCTTCTAAATATTTTTTATTTTAGTTGACTCAATAAAAGGGTCGTCAAATAGACAATCATGTTCATTGAACATGATAGAAATTTTTTCATAAAAAAGCCGATAAATCTCGGCAGTGTTGGTCACTTGTCTCGCTGATAAATAGTTGTCCGCCAACGCTTGTAAGTTTTGCATAATATCGAGATGTGCTTGCCGATGAACTCGAAAGTATTCGTAATTTTCGGTAATGTGAGGGCGGCTAAGCATAATGGTTTCTTCATGGTCAAAATGCTTGCCAGCTAAATCGATGATGTGAAACAAGAAAGAGGGTAAACGCCCTTGGCATGAAGTATGTTTTTCACGGTCGCAAGATTCACAATCCGCCACCGGATATTGGTGGCTACAATTACAGGCGTCACGAATATCATTTAAGTATTTTTCGAGCTGCTTGTGCTCTTTTTTGATAATGGCATAATCGGTTGGTGCTAATTGATTAATAGCTTTGTTATGCACTAACATAGGTTGCCCTTTTTATGAAGTTAAGCGGTGACTGTTAGTCAAAATCATCAGCGTCGTGCGATGCAGGATTCTCTCCTGATGCGACTGCAGTTTCATAACCAGCTGTCTCTAAATTTTTTCTATATTGACATGATGCCAGATGTCTTTCCAGCGTGCCGTTAATCACTGTAGTCTCTACCTTACAGTAAACGCACTGATATCTGTGCATTTGATCTTTTAAATGCTCTTGAGGGTAATCAATATAGTATAGTTTTTTCATTACTAGTTTTCTCTAATATAATTGTAGCCTTTACTTTAACTAGTATAACAATACTAAAAAGATAGATATGAAAATTTTACTTAAGAAATTCGCAAACGCACTTACAGTGCTTACAAGCATATTGCTGATTGTCGGGTTAGGTTATGTCATTGTAAAGCATCAGCCAATAGGCGATTTTATTTCAGAAATCGCATTTTGTTATTTAACAATCGGTGTATTTAATTTTATTGTATTTGGTACAGCCAGTTTGTGGCATAAAGAAATTGAAAAGTAAGATAATTGCTCTTGGGTTCAAGAAGCAGATGCGTTGTGCGAACGTTTAGCTAGGTGACATGGGAATCAGGCTAACAATTAATAGTTAGATCTTATAAAAATATCGCCGTCAGGTTTCAAGTCAAATGCAATACAAATCCGCTCTTCATTTGAATTAAATGGAATAGTGCGATGAAATAAAGATGAAGGGAATAGCACAATATCGCCTACGCTAGGGGTGGCAATACCTACAGGGAAGTTGTTATGTTTTTGTGGGTAATTATCACCATGTAAGCCATATTCAAAACAACCTTCTGTAGGGTCTTTTTTGTCTTTTGGCAGTACTAAATAAACCGCCCCACTAATCCATCCTACTTCGTGGATATGCCTATCTACATAGCCACCACGACGTAATCTAACGTACCAAGAACTGGTAAATTCTAATTCATTCGGAAATGATTTAATCAACTCACAATCAGCCCCTGCAAATTGATTTTTGTAGTTTAAAAACTCTTGTTTGACTATTTCACCTAAGCGTCTAAAAGACGCTTCCGGACGTTTAAATAAATTGCCAGCAGATTGTTTCCCATTGATGATCATGCCTTGCGCACGAACTTCAATCGCCGTATTTTCAATGTCGTTTAGTAAGTCTTTAAGGAATTGGCTGTTTGGCGCTGCAAGTTCAGGAATACTTTTTTGATAGACAAAATCAAAGCCATTCTTACAAAAATTATAGAGATCTTCGGTACCAAAATTGGTGGCATAGTGGGTAGATAGCGTCGCTAAGAATGGGGCATTATGTTTTTTATGGGTACGGACTATGGTATCTAATTTTGTTTTAAAATCATCAAAATGTTCAGCTTTATAAGTGCAATATAAAGCACGTTCTTGCCAGTCATCTAATTTTGATTGCTCAAAATAGCTTACTGCCTCATCAAAGCGATTAGCGAGGTATAAAAACTCACCCATATTATAGTTGGCGCCAGGGTGATTAGGATTTAGCTTTAGCGTATCTAAATAACTTTTAACTGCCTCTTCCATATTGCCTTGGTCGCGTAGACATTCACCTAAATAATTGTGTGCATCTGCATAATTAGGAAACATCGAAATCGCTCGTCTGAAATGAATGATAGCCTCATCAAGTTTGCCTTCATCTCTTAAAGCTGTGCCAAGGTTGAAATGCCCTCGGGGATCTTCATTTATACTTAGTGCTTTTCGGTAGTTATCTATCGCTTCATCTAACTTACCTTTTTTTTGTAAAATTGTGCCTAAATTGCCGTAGGCTTCAAAAAACTGATTTTGTAAGGCTATCGTTTTACGATAGTGATTTTCAGCCTCATCTAACCGACCTAGATTTGTCAGCGCAATCCCTAAATTAAAGTGCAGGTCAGGGGTGTTGGGTTGGATAGAAAGTGCTTTTGTATAGCTATTCACCGCTGCGTCAAATTTAGCCAAGCCATCCTGCGCAATACCTAATATGTGGTGCAGAATAAATGCATTGGGAAAACGTAAGGCTAGTTTTTTGGCAGTCATTTCCGCCTCTGCAAATTTGCCATTGTTGAGTAGCATTAACACTGGGTTCATCTCCAGTTGGCTGGGCTGTTGACTAAATGGAGCGTTATGTTTTGCCATGTCGGGTGGAGTAATTATGTTAAAAAAGCTTGAATTATGTTTATTCTAGAATAAAACTAGTCAACTTGCATCGGTGTTATTCTGTATTTGTAAGCGAGTCGCTAATTGGCGCAGAAACTTCATGGCTACTTTAGGTTCGTCTAATAATAGCGTTTCAATATTTTCAGGGTAAATGATAACAACATCAGCACTTGTGGAGCTGACGACTGCATCTGCAATGGTCGGCATATTTGATAGTAAGGCCATTTCGCCAAAATATTCGCCAGCCTCAATTGTACGTATCACTTTACCGTGACGAATAATTTGTACTTGGCCATTGACCAAATAATGCAGGTTGCGGGTTAAATCACCTTGGCTAAATATATATTCTTTATGCTGGTAGCTTTTGCCATAGCGTTGCAATAGCTTTTGTAAGTAGTTAGCTTGAAGCTTAACAGGAGTACCTTTCTGATTATCTGAGAAAAGACCCTTTAGCATTAGCACATCTTTTTTTCGCAAAGTAGCAACTAATTCCGTCCCCAGCAAAAAAACTGTGAAGTTGAAATAAAGCCAAGTAATCGAAATGAAAAGATTCTTCATGCTACCAAACACGGAGCCATAGGATTCATTAATGGACAAGAACAAAGTAAAAGCAGGGCGCATTAATAACCAAAGCACGGCAGTAAAGACTGCACCAATAAAAATATGTTTTACATACAGGCGTACTGGAAAAAAAGCTAAATAGAATGCAGCGATTAATAAGGTGGTTAATGTGAGTGACGTAAGCGCTGTGATAATGCTATTTTGAAAAAAATGCTGCTTTTCTCCCAAAAAGTGAATAACTTTTTCTAGCATTAAGCCAGCAAAGGTAAATAAAAAGAACAGTAGCAGCATGCCGATTACTGTAATCACATCTTTCAGCTTGCGATGAATAAAAGATGGTGCTTCAACCAATGTGGCAATCGTATAAAAAGTAGAGCGCATTGCACTCGCTAATGGTGTAACCGCCCAGAGTAATACAAATAACCCGGCTGCACCCCATGCGGCTTTTTGTTGAGCGGTGTTGTACACTTCTAGCATAATGGCGCTACTAAATTGGGGCACTAAGTTGCCCATAATGATGGCTAGTTTAACGGTAGCATATCCAGAACTAAACACGAGCTGACTCAATAAGAAGAATAACAAGAGCAATAACGGAATTAGCGCAAACATTGCATAAAAAGAAAGTGACGCAGATAAGCTGAGGGTATTGTGTCGCCGAAATGCATCAAGCATTTCATGTAGCACGAATAGTGGTGTGCTATATCTTTGCTTGGCATATGCCTCGCGTGGTTTATTCATTGCGCTTTTCAAGCTTGCTTGCAGCGGATTGTTCGCAAGAGTGATAGGGTTAGTTTTCTTCATTATTAAATTAAGTTAATTTTTTGAATTTTTCGGTAGCGGCTACTAAGGCCGACGTAATGCCAGATTCCATTGCTGAGTGTCCAGCATCTTCAATGATTTGAAGGTCGGCATGTGGCATCGCACTTTTAAGTTCCCAAGCACTAATAGGCGGGCATACCATGTCATATCTACCTTGTATAATTTGTGTTGGAATATGGGATAATTTTACTTTTGCATGAGCCAGTAAATCTAGCATACCTACGAAACATAAATTTTTGATGTAATGTATTTGTACTCTAGCACGTGCCAGCTCAACATCGCTACTGACTTCACTGTTGATTGCAGCAGTTCTAGGTAGTAAGCTCATGATGCTACTTTCATAATTATTCCAGTGAACGGCAGCTGGTATGCTTATATTTATGTCGTCAGAAAAAATAAGTTTTTCGTAAGCCATTAAAGGATTGTCTCTCACACTGGTGGGCAGGTAATCGCATAGCTTATTCCATGGTTCAGGGAAAAATGATTTAACCTGCCCTAGAAACCAATCTAACTCAGATGGACGACTTAGAAATATGCCTCGCAATATTAAACCTGTCACCTTGGTTGGGTGTTGGATTGCATATGCTAGTGCTAGCGTGCTGCCCCAAGAGCCCCCAAATACTAACCACTTATCAATCTCGAGGGTAGTGCGGATAGCCTCAATGTCAGCGATTAAATCGTTAGTAGTATTTTGCTCAACTGCACCTAACGGTCTACTCCGTCCGCAGCCACGCTGATCGATTAAAATAATACGGTAATGTGCAGGATCAAAAAAGCGACGTTGGGTAGGATTGCATCCACTGCCTGGACCCCCATGTAAAAAAACAACAGGTTTCCCAGTAGGATTCCCACAAATTTCGTAATAAATTTCGTGTAGATTGCCTAATTTTAGATGGTTTTGCTCAAAAGGTTCTATTTGAGGATACAAATTGTAAAGGCTAGTTATTTCCATTAAAATCACGCTTTCTATTTGATTATAAATAATATTTTGTTAATTCTAACACTGTCTTGATTTCGTTGATGGACATTAAAAAAACTAATTTGTACAAAATTAGAACTAATTGTAAGTAAATTGTAACTAATGTATTGCAATTCGTGTGCGACTGGAATATAGTTCTGTACGCACATGAAAATGTGATGAAAACTAGACTCAATTATTTACTAAAAACTTGAGATAACATCAAAATATTTAGCAAGTTAAAGAGTTTATTTTAAAAAACCCTTAGTAGTTCAACTTTGGAGATTAATATGCAAATCAACAAGATCAAATTAGCACTAGGTTTGGTTGCAGGTCTATCAGTGGCAATGCCAATGGTAGCGTCAGCAGCAGCAGACCAAGAAGCAGCAATTAAAGATGCAAACAACTGGGCTCACCCACGTGGCAACCATTCAAACAATGGTTACAGTGCTTTAGCACAAGTAAACAAAGGTAA
>JAIPCR010000074.1 GCA_021738125.1 Sulfuritalea sp. | reverse complement strand
ATGAATGCATAAAAAATGGTATTTTGTTGTATTTTTGCAACAATATTTTGTTGCTTTTATGAAATGCTGGTAAAAACCAGATGAGTAAGGCTACATCAGTGCAGATTAGCCAATATGCCTCACACTAAATCAACTCAAAACTAGCAATCGATTCGACATGTGAGGTATGTGGAAACATATTAATCACCCCTGCCGCTTTTAACACATAGCCTTTTTCATTCACCAACACACCGGCATCACGCGCCAAGGTGGCAGGGTTACACGATACATAGACGATGCGCTGCGGGCTGTTGCTTGCGTCTAATGATTTAATCAACTCAAACGCACCATCTCGGGGTGGGTCTACTAGCCATTTATCAAAACGGCCTAAGGCTGTTAAGTCTGCTGGCGTCATTTTAAATAAATCTGCCACGCCAAACTGGGTATTAGTAATGCCATTCAAGGCCGCGCTTTCATTGGCTCTATCTACCAAATTAGCTAAGCCCTCTAAGCCTAAAACCTGCGCGCCACTGCGGGCAATGGGTAAAGTAAAATTACCTATGCCACAAAAAAAGTCAGCAATTTTTTCATTGGCCTGCGGTGCTAGCAACTGCATGGCACGGCGTATCATCACTTGATTAATCTGCGGGTTCACCTGGGTAAATTCGTTAGGCTTAAACGGGTAAGTTAAATCAAACTCGGGCAAGCTGTACTGTAAGGCAGGCAAGACTTGTGTGCTTGAGCCTAAAGGATAATAAGGCTTAATGGTGTCTGGGCCTTTTGTTTGCGTCCAAATTTGCACGTGATGTTCATCTGCAAAGGCTTTGAGTAGCGCTTCATCGGACGGCGTTAATTCGCCCATAATGCGCAATATCAGCACAATGACGGGTAAGCCATAGGCTAAATCAGCCTCCCCTACTGCCAACTCAATTTGCGGCAGTTTATCTCGAATACTTAATTGCACAATAAGTGCTTGCAACGGCGCGATTAAGGCTGAAACTTCTGGCACTAGCACTTCACAGCTATTCATGTCGGCCACATAACGCGTGGCTTTTTCATTAAACCCTACCAGTACCCGTTGTTTTTTTTCCACATATTTAACGCTTAATCGCGCTTTATGGCGATATCCCCAAGTAGGGCCATAAATGGGTGGCAACATATTGTCTGGTTTAACTTTGCCTATGTGCTTTAAATCATTTTCAAGCAGGCGCTGTTTATTGGCCACTTGGGCGGCAAAATCTAAATGTTGCAACTTACAACCGCCACATAAGCCAAAATGCGGGCATTTAGGCACAACGCGTTGGTTAGATTGCTTCAACACGTCGACTACATTAGCCACCTCATAGCTGGGCTTGATGCGGTGCGAGCGAAACGTGACTTTTTCAGTCGGCAATGCGCCGTCTATAAATATGGCTTTTCCGTCTACATGGGCTACACCTCGCCCTTCTTGATCTAAAGATTCTATCGTGGTCGTTAAAAGCGGAGCAAGTGCTAGGTCTGCGGGGGATTTATGGCGTCTTTTTCTCATGGCGGTTATTTTACCGTAGTGCAGGTATTAGAGGAAACCTCGTTATTTTGTTACACTAATCATAATCAAAAATATCCTCACTAAAATTAGGTGAATAAGCAAATGAAGGCAGGTTGTCACATGAAACACTTAACTAAGCTTTACCCATTGGTTGCATTTTTAATAGCACTGGGTTACAGCCTCACAGCACACGCTGATGGGCCTAAGATGTTATATACCGAAAGCAAAATACGCTTTATGAGCGGTGGCATAGGTCATGATGAAGTGCTGGAAATGCGCCCTTTTGCTAAAAATTACACGCTCAACTTATTGTTTTCTGAAGGAAAAATTGGCCGCGCTGTCACAGACATTTACCTGACGATTTACAATGCGCAAGATGAGCAGGTATTTAAACTGAAAAGTGCCGGGCCGTTGCTATATATCAATCTGCCTGCTGGTAACTATACGATTTCAGCCATTAACCATGGCATGAAATTACGCCACAAGCTGAACATTGAAGACAGCACACCGCAAAAAGTGATTTTAAATTGGAAAGATAAAGTAGAAGAAGACGATTTGGTGCGCGAATAGCGCACCAATAAGACTAAGGCTTACTTAAACGCTGCCAAGAACTCTTGCCAATGGGTTGCACCGTTGGCTCCAACGTAACCCGTTAAAGTGCTGCGTACCAACTCAACTTCAGCCTCATAGGCTGCTTGAGTTAACTGCCCGCGCATTAACTTAAAGCGCAAAAAAACCAAATGCGTGTTGGCCACATCTGTTTCGCAATAGTTGCGAATCTCTTCAAGCTTGCCAGCCTTGTAGGCATCCCACACTTTACTGCCATCCATCCCCAGCTTGCCAGGAAAACCGCATAATTTAGCCAAGTCATCCAATGGGGCATTGGCCCGCCCGTTAAACATAGCGAGTATGTCCATTAAATCTAAATGACGAGTGTGGTAACGGCTGATGTAGTTATTCCACTTAAACTCTTTATCATCTTCGCCTAAATCCCAATAGCGGCTGGCATTAATGCCGTGTATCAATGCGCGATAGTGCAATACTGGTAAATCAAACCCGCTACCATTCCATGACACAATTTGCGGTGTGTATTTATCTATGCCGTCAAAAAAACGTTGGATGATTTCCGCTTCTGAGGCGCTGGCATCCCCCAGCGTCCACACTTTAAAATGATTGCCTTCACGTAACGCACAGGATATGGCGCAGACACGATGCTGATGCAGGGGTAAAAAGTCAGTGCCATTTTGCTGACGCCGTTGATGCAAGGCAATGTTCGCCACATCTTCTGCTGAAGTCTCTGCGGGTAAATCATACAAAACCCGCAGGCCATCCGTGTCTGGAATAGTCTCGATATCAAATACTAAGGTAGGCGTCATTGTTTAGAGACTCTCTATGGTCATCAAAATACTATTTCTTTAAATATCGTTAAGCGGGAAATACGCCTGTCGACAAGTAACGGTCGCCACGGTCACAGATAATGGTGACTATCACTGCATTTTCCACTTCTTTAGATAGTTGTAGCGCGGTGTAAAGTCCACCACCGCTTGATATACCGGCAAAAACACCTTCTTGTACGGCCAATTTTCTAGTAGTGCTTTCTGCGTCTTTTTGGCTCACGTAACGTAGCTCATCCACACGTTTTGCATCATAAATTTTAGGTAAGTATTCTACTGGCCACTTACGTATACCTGGAATTTGACTGCCTTCCTCTGGTTGCACGCCAATAATTTTGATATGTGGGTTTTGTTCTTTTAAATAACGTGACACACCCATGATAGTGCCGGTGGTACCCATACTAGAAACAAAGTGCGTGACCTTACCCGCTGTATCACGCCAAATTTCTGGGCCCGTACCTTCGTAATGCGCAAGCGGATTATCCTGATTGCCAAACTGATCCAGCACGATGCCCTCTCCTTCGGCTTGCAGTTTAGTAGCCACATCGCGTGCCAACTCCATACTGCCATCTTTAGGGGTTAATACCAGCTCTGCCCCATAAGCTTTCATACTTTGGCGGCGCTCAACACTTTGATTTTCCGGCATGACCAATATCATTTTATAACCACGCATAGCAGCCACCATCGCCAATGCAATGCCAGTATTGCCGCTCGTCGCTTCAATCAAGGTATCACCTGGCTTAATATCCCCTCGGGCTTCAGCGCGGGTAATCATGCTGTAAGCCGGCCTATCTTTCACCGAACCTGCGGGGTTATTGCCTTCTAGCTTAAGTAAAATAGTATTGCTGGTTTCACCCGCCATACGCTGTAATTTTACCAACGGCGTGTTGCCGACAAAGCTGTCTATTGTTTTATATGCCATATTTTTACCAGAACTCATTTGCTCACTATTTTTTTGTTAAATATACGGCGTAAACCGCTAAACCGAGATAAGCCAACAATGACATTTGCGGAAGACTCAAGCCTAAGAATGTCCAATCAATGGCGGCGCAATCACCCGTACCTCGAAAGACTAGAGTAAGTGCTTTTTGTAGCGGAAAATTCTCAAACATATAATCAAAGCCTACACCGCAGTCAGCAATAATGCTGTCACGATGCGCCTGTAGCCACCAATGCCGAATGGCCACACCAGCGCCACCTAAGGCAGTTAACACCAGTAATAGGGTGAAAAATTTGCTAAGTAGCGTATTGGCTTTAACAAAAGCAGTAATCAAAAATAATAAACCTAAGCCCATAAACACCATACGCTGCGATATGCACAGCGGGCAGGGATTAAGCTGATAACGCGTTTGAATCCATAAGGCTAAAGCCACTAAACCAAAGCTACCGACAAACCCCAGTAAATAGCCACTTTTGCCACTAAAACACTTATTTAACATATTGATAACCTTGCTTGTGTTGAATGTGCGCTTATAATTGAACCCATCAACATTGTAATTGATAACGCCTGATGACTGAACCCACTTTATATACTGACAAGCAAATTCGCACCACTAAAATTCTGACTGTAAGCGAATTAAATCGTTTAGCGAATCAGGTATTAACGCAGAGTTTCCCTTTATTTTGGGTATCTGGCGAAGTATCCAACCTTACACGCGCGGCCAGTGGTCATTGGTATTTTTCGCTTAAAGATGCTGGCGCACAAGTACGTTGCGTCATGTTTAAAGGGCGTAATAGCTATTTAGACTGGACACCTAAAGAAGGCGACAAAGTTGAAGCCCGTTGCACCGTCACACTTTATGAAGCACGTGGTGATTTTCAACTCACCATTGAATTTTTACAACGTGCTGGTTTAGGGGTGTTATTTGAAGCCTTTGAAAAATTAAAAGCTAAGCTTCAATCGGAAGGCTTGTTTGACGCCTCGCTTAAAAAACCATTACCCGCGCATCCCAAACAAATCGGCATTGTCACCTCGCCTGATGCCGCCGCACTTAGAGATGTGCTCACCACGCTAAAACGGCGTATGCCTAGCATACCAATCATCATTTACCCAACACCTGTGCAAGGCAAAGGCGCAGCAAGCCTAATTGCTGATGCCATTCAGTTGGCTAATGAGCGTGCCGAATGTGATGTGCTGATTATTTGTCGCGGTGGCGGCAGCATTGAAGACTTATGGCAATTTAATGAAGAAATTGTTGCTCGCGCCATTGCCGAATGCACCATACCTACGATTAGCGGTGTGGGGCATGAAACCGACTTTACTATTTGTGATTTTGTTGCTGATATACGCGCTGCCACACCCACAGCAGCGGCAGAACTAGTAACGCCCTCTCGCGAAAATATGTTGAGCGCAGTTAGACAGTTAAGCCAACAATTGGCTAGAGCCATTCAACAGCAATTAAACCAGCGCTCACAAGCCTTAGACTACCTGACGCGCAGGCTGATTTCACCTTTACAGCAAATTGAGCAACAAAAATCTCAATTAACGCAAATCACGCATAGACTCAACACCGCTATGAACCAACAGCTACAAAGCAAACAACAGCAAATGATGCGCTTGAGCCAAAATTTAATTCACCTTAACCCTCAAGCAGTGCTAACAAGGGGCTATGCGTTTGTTCAAAATAAATCAGGGGGTATTGTTGCCTCTAGCCAACAATTACAAACTGGTGATGCGGTCAAGCTGACATTTGGGGTAGGTACTGCTGAGGCGACTATTGATAAAACCAGCCCTTAAAAATTGCAAGGCTAGCTTTAGAGAAGACTAATTTTATTGGTGCCGGAGCCGGAGTCGAACCGGCACACCCATAAGGCGAGAGATTTTTGGCATATAAGCTAAGCAACTTAAATAGGATTAAGTAATGCTTATAACTGTATATTCATTGAAGTTTTTGTGCAACGACTGTGCAACGGTGATTTTGCGTCACAAAAAAAATGTTAGTGACCGCTATCAGTGGCGCTGTTGCTAGAGTAGGTGTTGGTGCCCGGAGCCGGAGTCGAACCGGCACACGCTTACGCGCGAGAGATTTTAAGTCTCTTGTGTCTACCAATTTCACCACCCGGGCGGATAGTAGGTCTACATCAAATTGCGGTGCGTATTCTAACACCATACTCAAAAATTTTCTAAGTAAAAAATATGTTTTTTACTTAATTTATTCACAATCGATGTTTATTGTTGCCAATTGACGGTGGCTAAGTGAAATTTATTTCTCTAAGCGAATTAATTCTACGCGGCGATTTACTTTACTACCCAACTTAGGATCATTTTCGGCAATAGGTTGGCTAAAGCCATAGCCTTTTGCTGTCAACCGTTTAACCGCTATGCCTTTTTTAACAACGTATTTAAGTACAGCTTGAGCACGCTTTTCAGACAGTTTTTGGTTATATGTGGCCTTGGAAGTTTTACGTTGATCAGTATGGCCAGCAATTTCTACATATGAATCGCCCCAGTCCCTAAGTGTGTTAACGGCATTATCTAATACCGGATATGACACTGGTTTAATTTTTGCACTATTGGTTTCAAACTGTACATCAGGCACCACCTTGTTGGTCATAATCTTGGCAACTGGTTTGGGGGCTTCTACTGGTGTCGTAATCTCCACTGCCCTAGGTGGTTCTATGACCTTCACTGGCTCAACTACCTTAGGAGGTTCTGCCGCCTTGAGTGGGGTTTCAACTGCTTTAGGGATGCCATAAGTTGCACTCAATGGTTTGGCATCAGCCAGAAGCGCGGCCTTATCTATAGCCAGTTGTTCTGGTGCAAAAGATTGGCAAACATTTTCATTGTCCATGTAGTCTTCACGCGCGTACTCAGGCAAGCCACCACGTGCAGCACCAATTTTATTCAACAATTGCCCTTGTCCTGCATACGTTCTGGCATAAGCGGTTTTAATGTCGTACTGTGTGTTGGCTAGAGTACGTTTGGCTTGAAAGTATTCATTCTCGGTATCTAACAAATCTAGCAAAGTACGTTGGCCGATATCAAATTGTTTACGATAAGCCTCGCGTGCATTTTCAATCGCATTTTTATGGGCGATGCGATATTTTTCTTGCTCTTTTAATTGCTCGATATCATTGTAAGCAATGACCACAAGCTGGCGTGTGTCCACACAGGCTTTATCACGCAAATCTTTAGAATTATTCAGTTTTTGCGCCGCTTGATTAACTGAGTTGTGATCAGAGAAACCGTTGAATAAATTAAAATTCATGGTGAGCTCAAGCAAGTCTGCCGCACTTGAACTAAATCGACCATCAGAGCTAACGCCTAGATTTTTACGTGCTTGCAAATCTAACTTCGGCATATAACGCGATTCTTTTGTTTTTATCTCTTCTTGGCTAGATTGAATATTTTCAATGGCTGAAAGTAAATCTGGATTTTGGTTGTAAGCAACTTTTAAGGCTTCTACGGCTGATGATTCTACACCTGCATTAAAAAATGTCGGGGCTTCCAACGTATCTGGCGGAATTTCGCCATAAAGTCGTTGCATGCGCGCAGTCACATCATGAAGATTAGTCGCTTCTGTTAACAGATTGGCTTCGGCCAGAGCTAGACGGCCAGTGGCTTGTTCTAAATCTACTTTTCTGGCCACACCGGCACTGACTCGCTCTTTAATGCGATCGAATAATTGTTTATGTACAACATAGTTATCTTTTGCAAACTGCGTCAGCTCACGATAGCGCAGCGCATCAATATAAGCACGAATAAACTCTAAGGTAGTATTTTGCATGGCGCTTTGTAGTTCGTAATAACGCACTCGACTAGCATGGCCTAAACGCTTAACTTCATTGCTCGTTGCAAAACCATCAAAAATCATTTGACGCAATACCAGCTCACTATTGAAACGGGGTGTGGCAGTGCCATCAGCAGGCTTAACTAGCTCTTCTTGTTTTCTATAGTTAGCAACAACATCCGCTTTAGGTAGAAACCCAGCACGTGTCACTTCTTGCTCGTAGCCAGATTCTAAAAATTTATGATAGCGCGATTGCACTTCAGGATTTGAAGTGACGGTTTTTTCAACCATCTCTTTTAATGTGAGCAATGGTTCTGTAGCGTAAGCAACGTTGCCCGCTAGTCCATTCAGGCAAGTTACCAACACTAAAATTACTAATCGGTAATTTGAGTTTTTATTCAACATAACACTTCATTTATCTAACAAACTTAAAGATGCCTCTTAATTTGAGTTATAAAAATTACGACTTCTAATAAACGGATTGGCCGTTATTATACGCATAGCAATGACAGCAAAAGTCATGCCAAGACTAAAATAGTCTGCCGCACGGACGTTCACACTAAGTTACTTAAGTTTTCTAGTGGATAGGCTAAAGTTGCCAGTTATGGACCGTTGGACAGTATTATCAAGGAAAAATTTCTGACTAGATGCGCACAATAACAGGGTAAAACTAGCCTAATTTAATTATCAGGCTAAAAGAATATAAAAATTTAATTGGAAATCTATTGGTTTAGTATTTAACTTGGTTGATAATAGCGCTCTTATCAAATTCGCCTGTCATTTTAATGTCATCACCTACTGGCAATAAAACTAAGCTTTCCGCACTTACACTAGCTGCCTTAGGCGTAGTGTTTGGTGATATTGGTACCAGCCCCCTATACACCATCAAAGAAGTATTTTCTGTAGGCACTCACCCCGTACCACTCACTGAAGTCAATATGTACGGCATTTTGTCGCTGATTGTTTGGGCGCTTATTATGGTGGTGTCAGTCAAATATGTCGCCTTTATTATGCGGGCAGATAACCGTGGCGAAGGCGGCATTATGGCCTTGCTAGCATTGGCTAGCCATAACGCTGCGGGCAACCTAAAAATGCAGCGCACGATTATGTTGCTGGGGATTCTGGGGGCCTGTATGTTTTATGCTGACGGAATGATCACCCCTGCCATCTCCGTGCTGTCCGCGGTTGAAGGTTTAGAGCTGGCAGCACCCGCACTACATCCGCTCATATTGCCCATCACTTTAGCGGTGCTATTTATTTTGTTTTGGGCGCAAAGTAAAGGTACAGCTCTCGTAGGGGCTTTCTTCGGACCCGTTATGCTGTTGTGGTTTGGTACCCTAGCGGTATTAGGTATCTTAGGCATTATGCAAAATCCCACAATTTTGCATGCCCTTAGTCCCGTGTATGCTTTTAATTTCTTTGCCGTCAGCCCTTGGATTGCCTTTGTTGCATTAGGCGCAGTGGTGCTTGCTGTTACTGGCGCTGAAGCGTTGTATGCAGACATGGGGCATTTTGGCCGATTCCCGATTCGCTTAGCTTGGTTTGGTTTTGTGCTACCGGCGTTAATCCTCAACTACTTTGGCCAAGGGGCGTTAATCTTGCAACACCCTGAAGCGATTAAAAATCCGTTTTACTTGTTAGCGCCCGA
>JAIPCR010000073.1 GCA_021738125.1 Sulfuritalea sp. | reverse complement strand
GTTTCTACGAAGCTGAGCCATTCTTTAAAGCTGGTGCTGATATTGTTACAGTATTAGGTGTTTCTGATATCGGTACTATCAAAGGTGTAATCGATGTTGCTAACAAATACGGTAAAAAAGCACAAGTTGACTTGATCAATGTAGCTGATAAAGTAGCTAAAACTAAAGAAGTTGCTAAAATTGGTGCTCACATTATCGGTATTCACACTGGTTTAGATCAACAAGCTGCTGGTCAAACTCCATTTGCTGACTTAGCTGCAATCGCTGCTTTGAACTTAGGTGTTGAAATCTCAGTTGCTGGTGGTGTTAAAGCTGGTACAACTGCACAAGTACGTGACGCTGGCGCTTCTATCATTGTAGCTGGTGCTGCAATCTACGGTGCTGCTGATCCTGCTGCTGCTGCTGCTGAAATCACAGCTATTGCTCACGCTTAATTTAAGCTTGGTTTTAATTAACCAAACTCAATAAGAAATTATTGAAATGAGTAATTAGAAACCGCGACTCTTTATCGAGTCGGGGTTTTTTTTAATAGTGTATAAAATACAGTACCATTGAATATATAAGGAAAAAATTATGAGTAGCAGTCAAAAATTAATTTTAGACAAATTAACGAGTATTTTGTCTGAAACAGACAATTCAAAATCAGCTGAACTTTTAAAATTAGTTCAAGGTGCTGGTCGCACATTTATTGGTGGTGCTGGGCGTTCACTTTTAGTGTCACGTTTTTTTGCAATGCGATTAGTGCATGCAGGTTATAACGTCAGCATGATTGGCGAGGTGGTTACGCCGGCTATCAAAGCGGGTGACTTATTGTTGTTGGTTTCAGGTTCAGGTGGCACAGAAACATTACTGCCATTCGTTAAAAAAGCAAAATCAGTAGGTGCTAAATTGGTTGTGATTTCCATGAAGAAATCTTCACCAATGGCTGAGGCTGCAGATTTAACAATTCAAATTGGCAACGATAGTAGTTTCCCATTAACTAATGGTATGCCGATGGGCTCTCAATTTGAACTTTCAACATTAATTTTCTTAGAGGCAACAATTGCTGATTTGATTTTTGCTAAAGGTTTAACTGAAGAAGGTATGCGTGCTATTCATGCTAATTTGGAATAGTACAAATTAAGATTACGTGTAATAAAAAAGCTCGCCTAAGCGAGCTTTTTTTATTGAGCAAGTTCTTCTAAATCTTTGCTAGATATTTGCTGGTGATGTAGTGCGGTTGCTACTAACGCACCGTATCCACCCATATTCTTAACTGTGATTAAATCGGCTATATCTCTAATGCCGCCCGCCACGTAAACGTTGGCATGTTTCGCTTGATTAATCATATCTTTTAATAGTGTCTGATTAATACCTTGATTGATTCCTACATTAGCCAATGACATGATGATGACATCTTGTGGCCAATAATCTGTATTGGTTAGTAGCTCTGCTGGCCCTTTGTAGCCCTGTGCTAAGAAATCTAGCGATAAAATAAAATCTGTTTTGTGGTGAGTGAGTGAGCAGTAATGATCAATTTCAGTAAAATTCTCACTACCTATCACTAGGCGAATGTTGAGTTTTTTCCATAGATTAAGCTCGATTTGATTGCTTATTCCAGCATCTACCCAAATGACTAAATTAGGAAATGCCTGTGTAATGGATTCAATCACACTGTAATTTGTATAGTTATTGAATGCTGTTTTTTGAATAGCATTTAAATCGGCGATATATAATTGTGTAAATGGGTAAAGCGCTAGTATTGCTTTAACTATCGCAATGGGATTTGTAGATACGCTAAGCTGAGATTGTATGGCTTGGTAATGCTGCCGATCACCTTTTTTGGCATGCACTACTACGCCATTTAATAAATCAATTACTGGGATTACTTGTATCATCGAACAGCTACAGAAATTATTGGTATGTGAGTTTATCACTGGCGGTGGTTTTAGTGACACAACTTTAACTTCATCTCTTGCAAGAGAGGGTGCAGTCATGCGTGATAGTTTATTGCGCGACTTAGCAGAGCTTAAACAATATCAACTTATAACCATGCATGATGTGCGTTTACCGCCATCAATCTATGCCAATCAAAGCTTGGCGGTTACTCCCGGTAATTTCGAAAAAGTCTTCAAAAAAGCACTTAAGCAAGCATCTTTGGTTTGGCTGATTGCTCCAGAAACTGATGGTAAGTTATTAGAACTTACATCACTTTGTTTGAATGCGGAAGAGGAAGAAAAAGGTAGTATTTTGTTAGGTTGTGGTTATGATGCAACTTTAATCGGCACTAGCAAAACATTAAGTTTCGAAGCTTTGCAAGCGGCTAGGATAAACACCTTACCGGCATATGCTGGGGAAGATTTAATTAAAACAGAATGTTTTGATGCGTTAATGCGGCTCAATATAGCAAAGTGGCTTGTTAAGCCTGAAGATGGTGCAGGCTGTGAGGGCATTCAATCATTTGATGCTTTGGGTGATTTAAGGGATTGGCTTAAGCAAGAAAATCGTTACTTACATTATTTTGCTCAGCCTTTTCAACCTGGTATAGCAGCAAGTTTTTCTATGATTTGTCGTAATGGTACAGGCTGGTTATTGAGCTGTAACCAACAGCATATTCAGTATGAAAACAGTCAATTTAAGCTAACTGGCATCAAGATTAATGGATTGCAGTCATATTGGCAACGTTTTGAAACACTTGCGAGAAAAATTGCCAAGATGATGCCTGATGCGCTGGGCTATGTTGGTGTGGATGTCATTATTGATAATGACAAAATTTTTGTCATCGATATTAACCCACGTTTAACCAGCAGTTACGCTGGTTTGCACAAAGCGATAGGACATAATCCCGCACAGATTATTTTAGCGTGTATATTGCAGCCACACTTCAAATTACCACTATTGCAAAGAAATATAGTTGAGATTGCGTTGTGACCCAAGTAGCTTCTGTCTTCGAGCAAGGTCTATCTATTGATGCTCATCAGTTTAATGTGATTGGCTGGGACGTCGGTGGGGCGCATTTAAAAGCTGTGCACATGGATGCTCAAGGACATTTACTTGCTGTAAGACAAGTCTATTGTCCTTTATGGCGAGGGTTGCAAGAGTTAGATATTGCTATCAATCAAGTGCTTGAAGCGTTTAAAGCTGGCAACTCAAGTTTGACACATTTTGTGACGATGACAGGTGAGTTGGTTGATATTTTTGAAAATCGCTTTGATGGTGTGATGAAGATTGCGCAGTTCGTACTACATAAATTACCTGGTGAAGTGATGTTTTACGCCGGTAAAAATGGTTTTGTTGACAGCGCTTCGGTTGCAGAAAACGTAGAGAACATTGCGTCAATGAACTGGTTTGCAAGTGTGGAAGTTGTAGCGCAAAATAGCCTGCAGGCAATGTTCTTAGACATCGGTAGCACCACTACTGATATTGCATTAGTATGTGATGGAAAGCCGCAAATATTAGGATTTAATGATGCGGCACGTTTGCAAACAGACGAGTTAGTTTATACCGGGGTCGTGCGTACACCATTGATGGCCATTGCTCAAAAAATATTGTTTGCGGGTAAATTAGTGAATGTAACAGCTGAACATTTCGCTACAGCAGCAGACGTATATACACTTACTGGTGATTTACCGATGGCAGATAATATGGCTGAAACTGCTGATGGTGCAGAAAAAAGTGTAGAGGCAAGTGCTCGACGCATTGCAAGGATGGTAGGTTGGGATGCTCAAGATGCACCTTTATCTACTTGGCAAGATTTGGCTTTTGCTTTCAAGCAGGTGCAATTAAATCAAATTAAGCAGGCTATGTTGCGGCAAATAGATTTGTTAAATGATAGCCGTGGTTTGTGTATTGTGGGGGCGGGTGTCGGTGATTTTTTAGCACTGGAATTAGCAAAAGAGCTGGGTTTTCAGTATAAATCTATTGCTAATTTAACGGTTGTTGCTAACTGCTTAGACAATGCTACTGAAATCAGAAAAATGGCATCGGTTTGTTTCCCTGCCTATGCGGTAGCTACTTTAGGAATGACGGCACTTCATGCTAAAACATCCTCTTAACTATCAGCTAAATACTGAGCACTTATTTAATTGTATCTCTCATTTGCCTTGGGCGATATTTTTAGATAGTGGCAGGCCAAAAAGTGAATACGGCCGCTATGACATTCTAGTGGCAGATCCTTTTGTGACAATTAGCACGGTAGAAACGAGTGTGGAATCAAGCGATCATGTTTGTACTGAAGTCGTGCAGAATGGTCAGAAAGCTATCAGTTCGGATGATCCATTTGCTATTTTAAATCGGTTATTAGCGCCATATAAAACAAATCAAAATAATGAGCTGCCTTTTACAGGTGGTGCAGTTGGGTATTTCGCATACGATTTAGCTAGGCAACTGGAAACTTTACCTAGTCTTTCACAAAAAGACACTCGTATTCCCCATATGATGGTAGGTATCTATGACTGGGCAGTGGTGGTTGATCATCAAGAGCAAACCGCTTGTTTGGTTTCGCATGGATTTGAGCAATCTACACACGATCGTTGGACAGCATTATGCGGCTTATTTGATTCCGCTTTAGCCTCAGATGAGGATAGATTAAAGTCTGATTTCTCGTTGACTAATGCATTGACAAGTAACATGACTTTTGCAGAGTATCGCTTAGCATTTAATACAGTCAAAAACTATATTAGTGAAGGTGACTGTTATCAAGTAAATCTAGCACAACGTTTTTCTGCTAGCGCGCAAGGCAATAGCTGGATAGCTTATAAAAAGCTCAGAGAAACAAGTCCCGCACCCTTTATGGCATACATGAACTTTGGACTTATGCAGGTGCTTTCCGGCTCGCCAGAGAGGTTTTTACAGGTCATTGGTACCCATGTAGAAACTAGACCTATCAAGGGCACTAGGCCGCGTTCTGATAATCCTGAACTTGATAGTCAGCTTGCCAATGAATTGCAACTGAGTGTTAAAGATCAAGCTGAAAACTTAATGATTGTTGATTTATTACGTAATGATATTGGCAAAAATTGCAAAATTGGTTCAGTGAAAGCCGACAAACTATTTCAGTTACAAAGTTTTGCTAACGTGCACCATTTAGTGAGCATTGTCACGGGTAGGCTTAAGCAAGGTAAAACCGCTATTGATTTATTGAGAGGATGTTTTCCTGGAGGATCTATCACAGGGGCGCCCAAGCTAAGAGCTATGCAAATTATTGAAGCGTTAGAACCGCACCGACGTGGCGTGTATTGCGGGGCAATTGGCTATATAGGTTTTGATGGCAATATGGACAGCAATATCGCTATTCGAACTGCAGTTTATACTTCGCAAGATGGCGTCAGCGGAGAGGTTAGTTTTTATTCTGGTGGCGGTATAGTGGCTGATTCTGATGTAGAAAAAGAGTACGCCGAAACCTTAGATAAGGCTTCAAGTCTCTTGAAGACCATGCAACACTTTCAGTGTTAATTTGATTATCATAAAACATTAATCTGAATGAGCAACTAAATGTGGATTATAAAAATTGGTGGTAGCTTATTAGGTGCTCCAGAGTTGTCGCGCTGGTTAGAAGTTATTGTCAAATATAGCAACGGCGATATTATTATTGTCCCAGGAGGAGGTTTATTTGCTGATGCGGTTCGTGAGGTACAGCAACTGACAAACATTAATGATGCTGTTGCACATCAACTTGCTTTAATGGCAATGGACCAATTCGGACTGTTATTGGCCAGTATGAATGCTGGATTAGTAACAGCGAGTAGTGAGTTGGAAATTGCGGAACTTGGCTGGCAACATCGGGCGATGGTTTGGTTGCCAAGTCAAATGATATTGGCTGATCACAGTGTACCAAAGAACTGGCAAGTAACATCAGACAGCATTAGCGCATGGTTGGCTAATAAGTTGGGTGCTGAGCAACTGATGATAGTTAAATCTAAACCGCTCATTCCTTATCAAAAAAAGCAATCTAATCCCCCGCAGCAATTAGTTGATGACGAGCTGATTGATGGACAATTGATAAACTATATTTCAGGGAAAAAATACCAAACTTGGCTATTAAACAAAGTTGAATACTCAATCTTTGAGCAGGGCTTTAATTTAAAGAATCTTCAGCGAAGTGGCTTGGAAATTCATACCAATTGCTAGCTAAAATAATCAGGCAAGTTTTTCTTGATCAAATCGCCCAAAGTGCAACATTATAGTAGGCAAAATCAATAAATTCAGTATGGTTGAGGTGACTAAGCCACCGACAATGATGGTCGCCATTGGCCCTTCAATTTCACGTCCTGGTTGATCGCTTCCTAGGGCTAAAGGTAGCAAGCCCAGTGCAGTGACTAAAGCAGTCATGAGTATAGAGGGTAAGCGCTCAGATGCGCCACGTATACAGGTTTCTAAACCCCAAACGCAATTTTCCTCATCAATTAAATGTTGATAATGTGAGACCATCATAATGGAGTTACGAAGTGTAATGCCAAATAGTGTGACGAAGCCAACCAGTGAACCAAGCGAAATCCAGCCGCCGGTAAACATCGCGGCAATGACGCCACCTATCAGTGCAAAAGGTAAGTTAGCAAAAGTCAGCAGTAAATTGCGTAATCTGCCAAAGGCGATATACAACATGAGGAAAATTCCAACACCTGCTAATAGTGAGTGTACGATTAAATCTTCACGTGATTTAGCGTTGGCCTCAGCTTCACCAGTATAGGTTAAGAAATTGCTGGGGGATAAATGGACTTCAGACTTAATTCTAGCTTTCATTTCTTTTGAAAAACTGACGATGTCTCGATTTTGAATATTGCAGGTAATGGTTTGTATGCGAGTGGCGCCTGCGTGTAAGATTTTTGAGCGACCATTTTCTTGGCTGATATCAGCAATATCTTTTAAATAAATAATTTTTCCGTCTGGATTTTTAAGTGGGAGTTTACCGATTTCACGTAGATCATCACGTACTGCACGACTAAACATGACATTAACGCTGGTGACTTGGTTATTCTGATATATTTGAGCAGCCTGCACGCCCTCGTAGGCTGCCTGTATGTTTTCAAGCACATCTAGCGACTGCAAGCCAAGTAATGCAAGCCTTTCTGGTCTAAGGCGAATGGTGAGTTCAGGCGTACCAGGTGGTGATTGTATTTGTACTTCAGATGCGCCTGAAATGTTACTTAATACACTAGCGACTTGATGCGCGTCGTGGTCTAAAGCATCTAAGTCTTGCCCATGAATATTAATCACCATGGCTGCCGTGTAGCCTGAAATAGTTTCTTCTATGCGTTCTGTTAAAAAAGTATTGATGGCAAAATTAACGCCAATAAAGCCAGTTTCTGCAACGCCATCATTGTCATCGTCAACTTCTTCGCCTGCGAGTTCTTCGCGTATACGATTGAGTATGTGACGTTGTTCTGGGCCACTGGTGGGGTTTAGTTCAACTTCAAATTCACTGTAGTGAGTGCCGAAAGTATCAGCAGCGTTGGGCGCGCGACCTACCCATTGGGTGACAGATTTTACGCCTTGAATATTACTCACAACTTTCGCCACTTTTTTACCAATGCGTAAAGATTCTCGTGCCGAAGTGCCTGGTACCGCCGTCATATGCATAATGTAATGACCTTCATGCAAACTAGGTATAAATTGACTTTTGAATAAAGGCAAAATACCTAAGCCTAATGTGATGACGATGGCAACAAGGCTAATGACGACAATGTAATGGCGTTCAATTTTTTTAAGCATCCCCACATAACCTTTTTTCATCCATGTAATTAGTGGTGGGTCGTTGCTTTCAAGTTTTCCACGAGAAAACAGTAAATAACACAGTGCAGGGGTTAAGGTTAAGGCAACGACTAGAGAGGCGATGATGGCGCAAATATAGGCATAGCCTAAAGGTGCGAATAATTTACCTGCGACACCAGATAATGTTAGCAGTGGTAAAAATACTAGCACCACAATAATGGTGGCATATACTACCGAGCTTCTAACCTCCATGGATGCGTTAAAAACCACTTGATGGGCAGGTAGTGGATTAGTTAGCAAGCGGTTTTCACGCAATCGTCTAAAAATATTTTCGGTATCAATAATGGCGTCATCAACGACTTCACCTAAGGCGATTGCTAAACCACCCAGCACCATAATGTTTAAGCCCATGCCAAAGTAACCTAATACGATAGTTGCTGTGAGTAATGATAGAGGAATGGCTGTGGCTGAAATAAAGGCCGTGCGCACATTAAATAAAAATAAAAACAACACAGCAACCACTAGCGCCGAACCAATTAGAATGTCGGTTTTAACACCATCAATCGCTGTTTCAATAAAATTGGCTGGGCGAAAAAGCGCAGGGTAGAAATTAATTTTCTGAGATTCAAATTCTGGGGCTAATTCGTGCATTGCTTTTTCTACCGCTTCTGTTACCGCTTTGGTATTAGCCCCTAGCTGGCTTTGCACAGAAAAATACACGCCTTCTTTGCCGTTAATTGCAGCGGCACTAATGGCCGGAGCGGCTCCTTCAATAACTTGACCTATGTCCCGCAGGCGGACAGTTTGCCCATCTTGGTGCAGAATTGGCATTTGTCCTAATTGGCTAATATTTTTAGCTTGGCCTTCAGTGTTAATGAGTATGCGTTGGTTGTTGTTTTCAATATAGCCAGCACCTCGCACACCTGTTACGCGAGCAGTTGCCGCGAGTACTTCTTGGATAGATAAGTGATAACGAATGAGTTTGCTAGGATCAACTAAGATTTGATATTGACCGACATCGCCGCCTAAGACGTTCACATCAGCGACTCCGGGGACCGCCATAATGTGTGGACGGATTGTCCAATCGACGAATGTACGCTGTTCCATCAAAGTGCGTTTATCTGAGGTAATACCCATCCCCAACACCGTGCTGGCGCTAGAGGCTAGTGGCGTAATATTAGGAATAATATTTTTTGGCAATAGACTACTAATTGTTGCTAGGCGCTCTGCTACTACCTGCCTATTTCTGTAAATATCTGTATCGTCATTAAAGATAATGGTGATGATAGACAAGCCGGGGATTGATTGTGAGCGCATGGACTCAACACCCACTGTACCTGAAAGTGTGGTTTCAATCGGCTGGGTAACGAGTTGCTCAACTAGGCTAGAGGATAAGCCGGGCGATTCTGTTTGGATGACGACTTGTGTAGGGGAGAATTCAGGAAAAACATCTAAATTGGTTCGTGTTAATCCGTATACGCCGTAAATAACAATTAGGCAGGCTAAGCCAATGACAACGCCATGGAAACGTATAGAAAAACGGACGAGGGCGGACATCATTGGCTTGTATCAGCCTTTGTTTTTAAATAAATTACCAAGGAGATTAATTTAATCATCATTTTCATTGGTAATCTGATACTTG
>JAIPCR010000072.1 GCA_021738125.1 Sulfuritalea sp. | reverse complement strand
TGATGTGAATAATCGTATTCCGGCAGGCCAAACCCAAGTGAATAATTTTGCAGTGTTAGACATGGATTGGCAAGGCGCGCGCAAGCTATATTAAGGCGCTTAAGGGTTGGAATGGGCCAGAAGCACTCATCTGTTAATTATATTGGTATAGCACTCAATTAACTTTTTCTCGCCCAAGGATAGTATGTGGACAGCACAAAAAACATCTCCTATGAATCAAAGACACCTCCCCAGCCAGTGACGCTGGCACAAGCTTTTATATATTGGCTTAAATTAGGCTTTATCAGCTTTGGGGGCCCAGCAGGTCAAATTTCAATCATGCATCACGATTTGGTTGAGAAGAAGCGATGGATTTCGGAAAACCGTTTCTTACATGCGCTTAACTATTGCATGGTTTTGCCGGGGCCGGAAGCGCAGCAATTAGCAGTTTATATCGGATGGCTAATGCATCGCACTTGGGGTGGCATCATTGCGGGCAGTCTATTCTTCCTGCCCTCATTCTTTATTTTAACGGGCCTGGCTTGGATATACATGGCTTATGGCACGGTACCTGCAGTTGCTGGTGCTCTGTATGGTATTAAACCTGCCGTCGTGGCTATCGTCCTCTTTGCCGCATATCGTATAGGTTCCAGAGCTTTAAAAAATAATGTGCTGTGGTTTATTGCAGCTATGGCTTTTATTGCCATATTCGCTCTTAAATTAGCGTTTCCAATCATTATTTTATCAGCAGGATTTATCGGATATTTTGGTGGGCGCATTACCCCGCAACACTTTAAAGTAGGTGGTGGGCACGGTAGTGCTGAAATAAACTTTGGACCAGCCTTAATTGATGATGACACCCCAACGCCAGCACACGCGTTATTTAGCTGGGCAAGAATGGCTCGTGTTGCAGTAATTGGAATTGCCATATGGATCGTTGCCATGGCTGGATTAGTTGTTCAATTCGGACGGGATGCCGCTTTCACACAAATGGGCTGGTTCTTTACCAAAGCAGCTTTACTCACCTTTGGTGGTGCATACGCTGTTTTGCCTTACGTATATCAAGGAGCGGTTGAACATTACCATTGGCTAACGCCTACACAGATGATTGATGGCCTAGCGCTCGGAGAGACAACTCCCGGACCACTTATCATGGTGGTAACTTTTGTTGGGTTTGTTGGTGGTTGGGTAAGTCAAGTGTTTGGTCCGGATGCGATATTTGCTTCAGCTTTTGTTGCAGCAGTCGTTGTAACGTTCTTTACATTTCTACCGAGTTTCATATTCATTTTTATGGGCGGTCCATTCATAGAAACAACGCACGGCAATCTAAAATTTACTGCACCATTAAGTGCAATTACTGCAGCCGTCGTAGGTGTAATTCTAAATTTGGCGCTGTTCTTTGCATACCATGTGTTTTGGCCATTAGATTTAAGTGGTCGCATTGATTGGTACTCGATAGCATTAACTGCTGCTGCATCAGTTGCAGTGTTTCGCTTCAAGCTTAACGTCATCCCCGTAATACTTGCTTGTGGTGTTCTAGGGATGTTGTTTAAAGTCATTGTCTAATTATTTGTCACAGTCCGCTTTGGGACGAAAGTTCTATATTCAATGTCTGCTTAGGTGGTCACTTGTTAGGGCAGGCTTGCTTTTTAGACCTCTAATTTAGGTTGCTCCAACTCAGTGGGTCAAAGGGGCGACTTTGTCGCCTGAGTTCATAATAAAGGCCATTAGTCTCATTGCCGCCACTGTTGCCCACTGAGGCAATCGTATCGCCAGCGCGGACATTATCCCCTACTTGTTTTAACACTGCTTGATTATTGCCATATAAACTCATGTAGCCGCTGCCGTGGTCTAAGATAATTAGGTTGCCAAAACCACGTAACCAATCGGCAAATACTACACGGCCAGTGGCGACAGATTTAACTTCTGCGCCCTCATTAGCTTTAATAAATAAGCCTTTCCAAGAGATGCCAGAATCTTCACGGCTACTGCCGAATCGGTTGCTCACATCCCCGCGCACCGGCAATCTGAGTTTGCCTTTTAGTGAGGCAAAGTTACTTGAATAGCGTTCAGGCGTTGGTTCTGTATTATTGCTTAGACTGTTCTGGGCAATATCTGTTGTAGGTTTGGTGTTTTCAGAAAGCTCTGCTGAATTCGGTTTTGATGCATCTTCACGTTTTTTGTGGGTTTTTCTGGTGGGTGGCGGCGTAAATCGCGCTAAACGTTCTACAAGTTGAGAGAGACGCTTTTCATCACGACTTAATTTTTTAATTTCTACGCGTTGTTGGGCAATTTTTTGAGAAAGCGTTTGAACTACTTTGGATTTAGCTTGTTTTTGATTTTGTAAAACGCGTCGCTCATCTATTTGCTTTTGCTTTAACTCAGCCACTTCTTTAAGCGTTGATGCGGTTTGCTCATTGAGTTGATTGATTTTATTCAGGTTGCCTTGCATTTTATTAATTAACTCAGCGCGCGCTTTGGCAATGTAAGAAAAATATTGTACATCACGCGCGATGCCGCTAGGGTGTTGATTTTTGAGGATTATTTGCGCATAACTTTGCCGACCGTGTATATATTGTTGGTAAAGCTGACTGCTAAGCAGTTTTTGCTGTTCATCCAACGCTTGGTTGGTGCTAATAGAATCAGAGGCTAATTTAACCAGTAACTCTTTATTTTCTTGTTGTTTTTGATTAATTTCAAACAGTTTTTTATTCGCCTTACTAATGGCAAGTTCACTTTCTTTTAGGGCGTCTGCGGCATCCTTATGAGCTTCTTGTGAATGGTCGAGCTCTTTTTTTAGTGATTCTAGTTTTTGTTGCACATCAGTTAAACTCTGTTTAGCTGGCTCCGTTTTTTTTGTGCCATAGGCAAGCGGGCTATTCACTAAGAATGTTGCCAGCACCGCTGTGCAAACAAGATATTGTTTGTAATGTAAGGAATTCATGCGTTTGAAGAGTCTTTAATGCGTAAGGTGAACAAGATTTTTACCTGTCATTTCAGCAGGTTGTGCTACGCCCATCATATGTAGCAAGGTGGGGGCTAAGTCGGATAAAGCACCATCTGACCCAAGCGTTGCTTCACGACCCACGTAAATGAGTGGTACTTTGTTGGTGGTGTGTTGCGTATGGGGTTGGTTGTTTCCAGCGTCAAACATCATTTCTGCGTTGCCATGGTCGGCTGTAATTAGCACTTCTCCACCCACGCTTCGCATAGCGTTTACAATACGCCCAACGCATATATCTAAAGCTTCAATCGCCTTGATTGCAGCCTCTAAACTGCCGGTGTGACCTACCATGTCGCCATTGGCATAATTGCAAACAATAGCGTTATATTTGCCCGAAAAAATAGCTTCTTCGAGCCTGTCTGTGAGCTCAAATGCACTCATTTCAGGTTGCATATCATAGGTGGCCACAGGCGGAGAGGGCACTAAAATTCGGTCTTCTCCAGCAAATACAGTTTCTTCACCACCGTTAAAAAAGAAGGTGACATGCGGATACTTTTCAGTTTCTGCTATGCGCAATTGTGTTAAATTTAGGCTAGATAAATATTCACCGAAAGTATTTTTAACGGCAAATGGTGGAAATATAGCGGCTGCTTTGCTTTCTTTTACATCGTGCATAGTGAGCGTGTAATAGCCTGATAATTTGGGCACATGACGACGGTGAAAGCCGTCAAATTCTTCACTTAATAGGGCGTGAGTCAGTTGGCGTGCACGATCGGATCTAAAGTTCATGTACACAACTAAATCGCCATCTTCTAAGTGAGTGTGTGTTTCACCCTCAGCTCTAATGGCGGTGCATTTAACAAACTCCTCATTTTCACCACGTGCATAGGCGGCTTGCAGTGCTTGTTCTGCGGTTGCGTAGCTGAATTCGCCTATGCCTTCGGTAATAAGTGCGTAAGCGGCTTCTACACGTGGCCAGCGTTTATCGCGGTCCATGCTGTAGAACCGACCACTGACGGAAATAATTTTCCCTACGCCTAATGCTTTTATTTTAGCCTCAAGCGCCGCTAAATATGGGGCAGCACTCACGGGTGGCGTGTCTCGACCGTCTAAGAATGCATGTACATATACTTTTGTTAAACCTAGTTTGGCAGCCATTTCCAGCATGGCATGTATGTGTAGATGATGACTATGAACGCCGCCATCAGATACAAGCCCAAAAATGTGCAATGCTTTATTGTTGTTTTTAAGCTTAAGTAATGCGGCTTTTAGTGCAGCATGTTCAAAAAAATCACCCGTTGCAATGCTGTTGTTAATGCGTTCAAAATCTTGAAAGACCACACGCCCAGCGCCAATGTTGAGATGGCCAACTTCTGAGTTCCCCATTTGCCCATCTGGCAGGCCAACATAATGCTCAGAGGCGTTAATGAGTGTGTGTGGGCTGTTCGCCCAAAGTCTGTCTATATTGGGTTTGTGAGCCAGCGCAATGGCATTATCAGCAGAAGCTTCTCGGTAGCCAAAGCCGTCTAAAATCAGTAGACATACGGCAGTGGTATTTGCTGAGCTAGGTTTTGATGGCGCTGACATAATAGATTGCCTTAAAAATTTGTTTGAAGTTTGTGAGCGTAATATGACTATTTTAGCGTATTTACACGTAAAATCGGCTTATAAAATTTGTATGATATAGCGATTAAATTTAGGGTTAAATCACCCCACGTTTAATCATTGAAAAATAGAGAGGAAATTTGTGGAATTTATTAAAAGTAATATCTTGTTAATTGGTTTGGCTTTAGGTTCTGGATTTATGTTGTTATTGCCTTTGCTTAGAAAAGGCGCAGGCGGGGTAGCTAATTTAAGCCCTGCAGAATCTGTAACATTGATTAACCGATCAAATGCTTTGGTGCTGGATGTGCGCGACGATGCAGAATTTGCTAGTGGACATATTGCTGACGCAATGAATATTCCAGTGGCCACTTTGGCGGGTCGCTTGGGTGAGTTAAAAAAATATCAAAATAAGACTATTTTGGTCAACTGTCAGCGAGGCATGCGTTCTGCAAAAGCGTGTGATATTTTGCGCAACGCAGAGTTTAGTCAACTACATAATTTGCAAGGTGGTTTAGATGCATGGCTAGAGGCTAAGTTACCTGTTGTTACTGGCGTTTCGAATAAGAGCGTGGCCAGCAATCCGTCAACCGCTACTAAAGCAAGAAAAAAAGCACCTAAAGCAACGGTAGTTGATGCTGAATTTGTAGAAGCTACAAATAAAGCAACGGTAGAAAAAGAGGTGCCTTAATGCCCAATATTACAATATATGCCACGGCAGTGTGCCCTTATTGCATTAATGCAGAACGATTGCTAGTCAGCAAGGGTGTCAAAGAAATTAATAAGATTCGCATTGATTTGAACCCTGAAAAACGTGATGAAATGATGCAAAGAACTGGCCGGCGCACTGTGCCACAAATCTATATTGATGAACGTCATATTGGTGGATTTGATGATTTGCGTGCACTGGATTTAGCTGGTGGACTAGATCCCTTGTTGGTAAGTTGAAGTCTGACTACTAATCTCTGATAAAATGACGTTTTACAAGTAACAATTTATTCATTCAACCTTTTATTTAATTAGAAACTAAAGAAAATCATGGCAAAAGAAGATAACAAAGCAGCAACATCGGAAGAGCAAACACAGCAACCTGGTTTTAGCATCGAAAAAATTTATGTTAAAGATGCTTCATTAGAAATCCCTAATGCACCACAAATTTTTACTGATCGTAGTCAACCACAAGTGGGTATTGAATTAAGCAATTTTGCCCAACAGCTTGAAGCAAGCGTGTTTGAAGTGGCAATTAAAGTCACAGTAACTTCTAAAATTGAAGATAAAACAGTATTCTTGGTTGAAGTGACGCAGGCCGGTATTTTCCAAATTCGCAATGTGCCAGAAGAAAACTTAGAGATGATAGTTGGCATTACTTGCCCTAATATTTTATTCCCTTATGCTCGTGAAACCGTTTCTGATTTAGTGGTGCGTGCTGGTTTCCAACCAGTATTGTTGAATCCAATTAACTTTGAAGCCTTGTTTGCGCAACAAAAACAACAGCAAGCGGAAGCCGCTTCAAAACATTAGGTTCTATGGCCTTTCTTGGCAAAAAAAATGTTTTAGTGTTATGTTTCGCGCTGATGCCGGTTATGGCTTTAGCGCTAGACTTTCGTTCAGTGGCTGTGCCTAAGGCCGTGCTTTATGATGCACCCTCAAGTGCGGCTAAAAAAGTGTTATTGATTAGTCAAAATTACCCAGTTGAGGTTGTGGTGAACTTGGGAGATTGGCTTAAAGTACGTGATGCCCAAGGTAGCTTGAATTGGGTAGAAGCCAAGCAATTATCAAATAAGCATACAGTGATGATCACCGCTAACAAAGCTCAAGTGAGGTTGGCGGCAGACGCTAGTTCAGCGTTAGTGGCTACTGTAGAAAAAGATGTTTTGTTAGAGGTCGCAGATGTAAAACTTAATAATGGTTGGCTTAAGGTCAAGCATAGAGATGGTGTGACGGGCTATATTTTAATTTCATCTACTTGGGGTTTTGAGTAAGTGGGCGTTTTATAAATGCAGGGGTTTAATTAGATGGCAAAAATAGCTGTGCTAGGTGCTGGTGCTTGGGGTACGGCGCTTGCTATGAATATTAGCCAGCGTCACAACGTGTCGTTGTGGGCACGCAACGCTGGACATGTGTCTGGTATGCGTAAAGCGCGTGCCAATCCGCTTTATCTGGGTGACTTTAAATTTAATGAGCAATTGCAAGTTGAGGATGATTTGCAAACTGCAATCAATGATGCAGATTTGATTTTATCGGTCGTGCCGACTGCAGGCTTCAGGTCCATACTTAAAGATATTAAAGCGCTCGGCAGTACATTACCTATTATTTGGGCAAATAAGGGGCTGGAGCCTCAGTCAGCAAAACTGCCTTATGAGGTTGCTTTGGAAGAGTTGGGTAATCCTCAAGTCACAGGTCAGCATTGGGGTGCTTTGTCTGGCCCAAGTTTTGCCGCTGAATTGGTGCGTGGCTTGCCTACAGCCGTGACTGTGGCGGCTACTGATGAAGCCTTCTCGAATCAAGCGGCATTGCTGATACATGGTGCTAATTTACGTGTGTATAACAGTACGGATGTCATAGGCGTTTCAGTGGGTGGTGCAGTTAAAAATATTATGGCAATTGCGGCTGGTATTTCCGATGGCATGGGCTTTGGCAACAACGCCCGTGCAGCTATGATCACACGAGGTTTGGCTGAAATGACGCGGTTTGGGGTGGCATTAGGTGCAAAGCCGGAAACCTTTATGGGTCTGGCTGGCGCTGGAGACCTTATTCTTACTTGTACTGGTCAATATTCTAGAAATAGGGAAGTTGGCTTACAGTTGGCAAGTGGCAAGTCATTATCTGACATTCTACAAGGTCTAGGTCATGTGGCAGAAGGCGTCAATACAACTGCTGAAGTGATGAGGCGTGCGTATACGATGCAGGTCGACATGCCCATTACATATCAAGTGGATCAGGTATTGTCCCACGGTAAAAGTGCCAAAGATGCAGTGGTAGATTTATTAGGGCGTGAACAAAAAGCCGAAGCTTATTAGATTAAACGCCAGATTCAAAGCCAATCTGCCGCCAAGCCTCATACAATATTACTGCTGCTGAATTAGATAAATTTAAACTTCTACTATTAGCTAGCATAGGTAAACGTAGCCTATATTCAGTGGCAAACTCATTGCGAATTTCCTCAGGTAGGCCCCGCGTTTCTGGGCCAAACACAAATACATCATCCGCTTGAAAATGAATGTCACTATGTCGGGCACTACCTTTGGTGGTGATAGCAAACATGCGCTTACCTGCCAATGCTACCTTGCAGTCAGTCCAACTCTCGTGCACTTTAAGGTTTGCATATTCGTGATAATCTAAGCCGGCGCGCTTGAGTTGTTTGTCTTCTAGGCTAAATCCTAAAGGTTTTACCAAGTGTAATTGCGCACCAGTATTGGCGCATAGGCGAATAATATTACCTGTATTGGGTGGGATTTCTGGTTCAAATAAAACGATAGTAAACATAAAGGAAGACTTAATATTTGGGTAAGGTTCTTGCTACTATCCAGCATTCTACATGGCTGGCCCCCGCTTGTTTTAATGTTTTAGCTAATTCATTTAAGCTCGCCCCTGTCGTCATCACGTCGTCTACTATTGCAATACGTTTGTTTTTGACGTTTTCAGCTAGATTGACCTTAAATACTCCTTTAATGCTTTTCACTCTATCTTTTAATGGCAGGCTGGCTTGTGGGGGTGTCAGTTTTTGTCGTTGTACGCTAGAGAAATCTATTTTTTTAACATGATCTTTTGCTAATACCTTTGTAATTTCTAATGCTTGATTAAAGCCACGGTCTTTTAAGCGTAGTGGATGCATAGGCATAGGGATAATTAAATCTATATTTTTGGTGAATACTTTTTTGGACAGCAATTGACCAAAAATTTGACCTAAATTAAGCATGTTGCCATATTTATAGCGCTGCATCATTTTGTTTACAGGGAAGTCGTAGGTAAATACGCTATGGGTTGCGTCAAAATGAGGAGGTGTGCTTAAGCAAGTGCCACAGAGGTTATTATTAGAGAGCAGTCCACATTGATGACATTGGGGTGCAACATGCCATGGCAAGTCTTTTAAACAGCTTTTGCAAAGCCCTAAATCGGTAGCATCGCCGCCAGCACACAATAAGCAGTGCTGCCTAAGTAGCTTGTTAAAAAACAAATGATTAAATTTTAATCTAATGTTCAAAGTTTGCGTCACTTTTCATGGACAATGTATAATATCATTATAAATCAAGCTACTAAAAAGGAACTGCACATGCACGAATCCGCCGCATCAGCCATTATTAACACGGATGCTCTAAAATCAAATGCACTTAAATCATGTGATACTCATACGGTTAATCGTTGGAGTGTTGCAGATATTGTCGCATTATTCGAGTTGCCTTTCAGCGATTTAATGTATCAGGCACAAACTGTTCACCGTACTCATTTTGATCCAAATGCAGTACAAGTAAGTACTCTGCTATCAATTAAAACGGGTGGTTGCTCTGAAGATTGCGGATATTGTCCGCAGGCAGCGCGATATCATACTGAAGTGGAAGATGAGCCACTGATGAAGCTTGATGATGTGCTGATTGCAGCACAAGAGGCTAAAGATAATGGCGCTAGCAGATTTTGCATGGGCGCTGCATGGCGCGGTCCCAAACAGCGCGATCTTGAACCAGTTTTGAAAATGATTGCTGAAGTGAAAGCTATGGGTTTAGAAACCTGCGCAACGTTGGGGATGTTAAAAGAAGGTCAAGCTGAACAACTAAAAGAAGCGGGCTTAGATTATTACAATCATAATTTAGATACTGCCCCTGAATTTTATGGTGAAGTGATTACTACGCG
>JAIPCR010000071.1 GCA_021738125.1 Sulfuritalea sp. | reverse complement strand
CTTCAATATTAGGTTTCTCATTCCATCCACCTACGTTATAAACTTGGCCAATTAATCCGGCTTCTAGCACTCTTCTAATTGCCGCACAATGATCAGTCACATACAACCAATCACGAATCTGTTGCCCAGTTCCATAAATCGGCAAATCCTTACCTGCCAATGCATTATGAATCACTAATGGTATTAACTTTTCAGGAAAATGATGGGGCCCATAATTGTTAGAGCAATTAGTCGTCAAAGTGGGTAAACCATAAGTGTGATGGTAGGCACGTACTAAATGATCCGAAGCTGCTTTAGAGGCAGAATATGGGCTGTTAGGCGCATAACTATGCGTTTCAGTAAATGCTGGATCATCCTTAGCCAGTGACCCATAGACTTCATCGGTAGATACATGTAAAAAACGAAAAGCCTGACGATCCTCATCGATTAAGTTAGTCCAATAAGCACGCACTGCTTCTAATAGATGAAAGGTACCGACAACATTTGTTTGAATAAAATCTTCTGGGCCATGAATAGAGCGATCAACATGACTTTCTGCAGCAAAGTTCACGATAGCGGCTGGTTGATGTTCTTGCAAAAGCTTAGCGACCAAAGCTTGGTCACCTATATCGCCATGAACAAAAATATGTTGTGGATTATGTCGAACGGACGTTAGATTCTCTAAATTACCAGCATAGGTCAGCTTATCTAAGTTAACGACCGTACCTAATCCTAACTTCAACCATTCAAGTACAAAGTTAGCGCCAATAAATCCTGCACCGCCAGTTACAATAATTGTTTTTTTCATAATACTAACTTTCTTGTTGTTCTATTTTGGTTACTGTTTCAAGTGATTGCCATAAACAATCACCAGATTTAGCAAGAGAGGCCAAATAAGCCTCATGTGCATCTATTTCAGCTTGGCTTGCAAATTTTATGTGTAATGGTTGATTATTCACTGGGGTAATCTCGTGATTTAGTTTTCTATCTGGCTTATCTAACTCCATCATCAAACTATCTTGACCACGCGTCATCGCCATATAAACATCAGCAAGCAACTCAGCGTCCAACAATGCCCCGTGCAAGGTACGTCTTGAGTTATCTATACCAAAATGTCGACAAAGTGCATCCAAGCTATTGCGCTGCCCTGGTCGCATTTCTTTAGCTATTTTCAATGTATCTGTAACTTTTGCTACCACTTGTTCAACAGGTTTATGATCAATTAAACCAAACTCACAGTTTAAGAAACCAACGTCAAATGGTGCGTTATGCATAATCAACTCTGAATCTGCAATAAATTCTATCAATTCTTTTACGATGTCAGGAAAGCGAGGCTTATCTTGCAAAAATTCAAGAGAAATCCCGTGCACCTCTTGCGCACCTTGATCAATCTCGCGGTCTGGATTTAAATAATAGTGAAAATGTTGCTTGGTCAATCGACGGTTAACTACTTCAACTGCTGCTATTTCAATCACGCGGTGACCTTGAGCATGATACAAACCAGTCGTTTCCGTATCTAAGAAAATTTGACGCATTAGTTATGCACTCCCTGCAAAATTTGTTCTACTCCCCTATTGGCTAGCATATCGGCTCGCTCATTTCCTGCATTGCCCGCATGACCTTTCACCCAAATCCATTGCACTGTATGCTGTTGAGCCAACTCATCTAGCACGCGCCATAAATCGTCATTTTTAACAGGTTTTTTATCTGCAGTTCGCCAGTTACGCGCTTTCCAACCAACTATCCATTCAGAAATACCCTTTTGCACATACACTGAATCGGTAAATACTTTGGCATGACAAGTGCGATTCAACGCCTCCAGTGCACGAATGACCGCTGTTAACTCCATACGGTTATTAGTAGTCAACAGCTCACCACCAAATAGCTCTTTCTCATTGCCAGCATAACTAATCCAAGCGCCCCAACCACCTGGACCCGGGTTACCTTTACAAGCGCCATCTGCATATATTTCAACTTCTTTATGATTGCTCATATTATTTAATAACTACTTTCATTGTAAATGATGATAATTTGTAGCGCGATATTAAGTGATTTTTTCTGAGATTTCCGATTGTGCTGGCTTAGACTGAGAAGGATTAGTTTTGGGTTGCACGCCAATCAAACTTGATTTTAAAGGTGACTTCCAATTAGGCTTAATCGGCATCATTCCTGGCACACGTTTTTTTGCGACAATAAAATATACGCCCCCCAACCTTTTGCAACAACGCTCACTTATCTTATCCATAAAAGAAAAATGTTTATGCCAAGTTGATTTTTCAAAAGGAGGCACATGACAGCACATATCTACAGATACGACCTCAAAACCCAATAATGCAAGCCAATCTTTCAAGCGAGCTAAACCAATAAACTTACCATACCAAGGATAAGTCGCATGTTTGAAAAAAATCTTCTTTAGAACTGCGCTCACTCCCCATGTACTATGAGGATTGAAGCCTGAAATTAATAAATGTCCCTCTGGCATAATTACTCTAGCCGCTTCACGTAAAGTTTGATGAGGCCGCTCACTAAACTCTAAACGATGAGGCAACAATAAAAGATCTACACTCATTTCAGCGAAAGGTAAAAAATCGTCGCTACAGGCCAAGTCATACTCAAAAGTTATGTTACTGGCAGAATCAACGATATTTTCAGTTAATTTATAGCGATTTGGAATACGCGAGTTGCTGAGTAAATCCATTTGCAAATAACCCATTTGCACCGCATTAAACCCGAACAAATCAAATACAGCTTGGTCATATAAAATCTGTTCTTTAGCTTGCAGATATTGACCTGCAGTAGAATTCTTCCAATCAGATGATAGCTGAGCGGCTATTGACATTTAGGCGTATAGAACAAATGATAGACGGTATGCAACATAATGTACAAATTATACCTATTCCTGCATTTAAGGATAATTATATCTGGCTAATTCATAATGGTCAGCAAGCACTTGTAGTTGATCCTGGAGATGCGATACCCGTACTTGAAACACTCAAACAGTTAAATCTTACGCTTATCACCATCCTAATCACACATCATCATCATGACCATATCGATGGTGTTGAAAGGTTGCAAAAATTATATCCATATATAAAAATTTATGCGCCAAAATTAGAGCAGTATGATTTTAATCACACGCCAGTCAATGAGTTGAATACTATCAGCGTAGATGATCTAAATCTTAAGTTTTCTGTTATCAGCCTGCCCGGCCATACCTTAGGACATGTGGCCTATTATGCTGAAAAACCCGACGGCGAACATTTATTATTTTGTGGAGACACGCTATTTGGCGCAGGCTGTGGCCGCATATTCGAAGGAACGCCCGCACAAATGTATAAGTCTTTACAAAAATTAGCCTCATTACCCCCCACCACTCAAGTGTATTGCACACATGAATACACTCTACATAACATCAACTTTGCATTAACGCTCGAATCCAAAAACCCAGCACTCAGAAAACGTTACCAGGATACGAAAAAATTACGAGATTCCAACCTTACCAGCTTACCTTCTAGCATTGCATTAGAACTTGCAACCAACCCATTTTTACGTTGCCACTCAGCAGAAATTCAATCTGCACTACCTCTTAAGAACGCGAGCATTGTAGACGTATTCACCATGATAAGAAATTTAAGAAATCATTATTAATCATAAAGATACAAATCTATTTTAATGTAGTTATTAAATATATTTAACTTGACTTTTACCGCTTTTTTTAGTTAATATACGATTATATTTTAACAGTCGGCGCCTTCATGATTTACCTAATTTCTGCGTCACTATCGCTATAACGTGTCAGTTCATAAACAAACTTCATCGCAACAATTTTCTATATACCCAAAGCAATCATTGACTAAACTTTCAACTCAATTTATCTCATCCACAGTTTTAGCAATCAGTGTATTTATTTGCTATCCAGCACATTCAGAATCTAATGTAGCCGGAGAAGAAATCACCATTGCTCCTGATGAAACTCTAAAGCCTGTTATTAAAGACCTAGGCATTGTCGATAATGTAGTACCAAAAAAATCCAATGGCTACAGACTAAGCAATTCACTTGAAACTCAAGTTCAAGAGAATGCCAATATCCAGCCAGAAGTCATTAATATTGGTAGTGAGGATTTATGGCAACGCATTAAAGATGGTTATGCCATGCCAGACTCAACTTCAAGCCTCGTGGCAAATCACGAAAACTGGTACAGCTCACGCCCAGACTACATTAGACGTATGGTAGAGCGCAGTCAAAAATACTTATTTCATATCGTGGAGGAAGTAGAAAAACGCGGCATGCCAACAGAAATCGCACTATTACCTATGATAGAAAGCGCTTATAACCCACAAGCCTACTCGACAAGTAATGCATCTGGGATTTGGCAATTTATCCCATCAACGGGTAAGCATTTCGGACTCAAACAAAACTGGTGGATAGATAACAGACGTAATGTAGTTATTGCGACAGATGCGGCTTTGACCTACCTACAAAAGTTATATGGGATGTTTGGCTCTTGGGATTTAGCGCTTGCTGCGTACAATGCTGGTGAAGGCACGGTTGGGCGAGCTATTGAGCGCAATCGCAGGTTGGGCTTAGCCACGGATTATGAAAGCTTAAATTTGCCGTCCGAAACTAAGAACTACGTGCCTAAATTGCAAGCCATTAAAAACTTGATGACGAATCCAGGCAAATATGGTCTAAAAATCCAAACGATTGCAAATACTGCTTATTTCACAAAAGTTTCTGCCCCACTACAAATTGACGCACATCTAGCAGCCAAGTTAGCCGAAATTAGCGATGATGAATTTCTTGCACTTAACCCCAGCAACAAACGTCCAGTCATTAGCAATAATGGCGAAAAACACGAAATACTATTGCCAATTTTAGCTGCCCAGACATTTAGAGATAATTTAGCCAACTATAATAAACCATTAGTCAGTTGGCAAACCTATTTTGCCAAGCGTGGCGAACGTATGGAAAAGATTGCCTCAAAATTTGGCATTCAACTGTCTAAATTGCGTAATATTAATAATCTACCTAGTCAAAATAAAATAAAGAAATCATCCACAATATTAGTACCTAATGGTAACAAAACAGACTTTAGTGGACAAAAATCTTTGTCGAGCAACACCCTTGATGTAGTGCAGGATGCCGAAACTAGCCATCAAATCAGTGCACAGCAGGCCTCTGATAACATCAACTTAGCTGAAATGGATGCGGCTAATTATGAAAAAACATCTGAGTATAATAAAGATAAAAGTGAACCTGTTGCAACGCTAAATATCAAACACAAGGTTAAAAAAGGTGAAACGTTACATGCCATAGCAAAACATTATGGCGTGAGTGTTGAGCAAATAGTGGAATCAAGTACGCTAAAAAATAAGAAAGTTAAAATAGGGCAATTACTGACAATAAATAAAGCTAGTGACGGCCAAGATGATACAAAACTTACCGACAAAAAAGATAAGAAAAAAGCCCAAAAAAATAGAACTAATAAAAAAATTAAAAGTAAACCATCTAAGAAAAAACGACATTAATTAAATATAAATTATGAGATGAAATGATTTTTAACAAATGTTAATTAATATTTACCACAGTAAAATTATTAAACACGGACTGACATTCCTGTTGTTATTACTCATTACATCATGTGGTGATTTGTCTTCCAGTGCGCAAACAAACAATACTGCCAATTACAGTAAAAATTACCCAGCTAGTAACGGCGGCATGCTGATAGACGCCATGACGGGTGAGCCTAGTGGTCTAATTGCTATGATTGCAGGAGAATCGGCAGCATCAGCCATTGCTGGCAATATATTTAACAGCCTGCTTAAATATGACAAAAATCTAGATCTAATAGGTGAATTAGCTCAATCGTGGGAAATTTCAACTGATCAAAAAACCATCACGTTCCATCTAAAACCACAGTTAAAATGGGCTGACAACCAGCCATTAACTAGCGAGGACGTATTATTTACTTGGCAAAAAGTTACTGATGAAAAAACCCGAACCCCTTACGGCTCAGATTTCAAATTAGTCGTCAAAGCTGAGGCGCCTGACGCCAATACATTTCGTGTGACTTACGCCGTCCCTTACGCCCCAGCCCTCGATACATGGGCTGGCCTACACATTCTGCCCAAACACTTACTAAAAGATCAGGATATTAATACCACTGCATTTGCACGTAACCCTATAGGTAGTCATTACTATAAATTAGAGCGTTGGAAGAATGGGCAATACTTAAAACTCACGCGCAATCCTAACGCCACGCAAGGACAAGCGAAGATAGATGGCCTTCTTTCTCGCATCATTCCAGACAAAGCCTCACAATTTTTAGAACTCAGTGCAGATAATATCGACTCTATGGGCCTAAACCCGATTCAATACGCAAGAATTTTCCCAGCCCGTCCGGACCTTAATAAAAATATCGCTTTGTATAAAGAACTTGGCAATAGCTATACCTATATGGGATTTAACCTTAAACGTAAGCCATTTGATGACATACGCGTTCGACAAGCAATTAACTACGCAATCGATAAACAGGAAATTATTGATGGCGTGTTGTTGGGTCTTGGTGAGCCAGTCGCATCACCCTACAAGCCTGGCACAAGATGGAGCAATCCCGAACTTAAGCCCTACCCATACGACCCTAAAAAAGCCAAAGCCTTATTAAAAGAAGCGGGTTATGAGGATCATGACGGTGATGGTATTTTAGATAAAGATGGTAAGCCCTTTAGCTTTGAAATTCTAACTAACCAAAATAAAGAACGTGAAATGACTGGCGTATTGATACAACGCCGCCTAAAAGAGATTGGCATTAACGCTAATATCCGAGTGTTAGAGTGGGCTAGCTTTCTGGGGCGCTTCATCAAACCGAAAGAATTTGATGTAGTAGTTTTGGGCTGGAGTCTATCATTAGATCCTGATCAATACAGTATTTGGCATTCTAGCCAACAAGCGCCAGGACAATTTAATTTTATTAGCTACAACAATCCTCAAGCTGACAAGCTCTTAGAAGCTGGCAGAATAGAACTTAATCCAGAAAAACGTATGAAAATTTATCATGAGTTTTCAAAAATACTACTCAATGATAGCCCAGTTGTTTACTTATCTGCTGGCTACGGATTATCCGCCATTCATAAACGAGTTAGAGGCATCAGCAACCCTGCTCCACCCGCTGGCGTTGGTCACAACACCTATGAATGGTATATTCCAAAAATTTACGCACGCACCGAAATAAATGAACAATAAAAATTAAATTATGCTGGCATATTTATTAAAACGCTTTCTTTGGATGATTCCATTATTGATTGGGATTAGCTTAATCTCTTTTTTCATCATGCACTTAGCCCCTGGTGACATCACAACTAGCGAAGCCAGTTTTAACCCTAAAGCCAGTGAAGAATCGCGACAAAAACTTCGCGCATTATACAATTTAGATAAACCGGTCATTGTTCAGTACAGCCTATGGGTCAAGCGCATGGCAACATTAGATTTCGGAACGTCTTTTGCATCGCACCAACGACCTGTGTTTTGGCAAACAAAAGACAAAGATGGCAACATAACACTTGGCATGATTCAAGAGGCATTGCCAATTACCCTGTTAATTAACGTCCTCAGTCTAATTTTGATTATCATCGTAGCACTGCCACTTGGCGTTATTTCTGCACTTAAACAAAATCAATTAGCAGACCGCAGCATTACCTTATTCGTATTTATAGGCTTTGCTATCCCTGGTTTCTGGCTGGCGCTAATGTTGATGTACTGGACTGGCGTGCAGCATACTTGGCTACCCATTTCAGGTCTAGAAAGTATGGGGCACGAAAATATGTCTTGGCTAAATCAAACATGCGACACACTTAAACACTTACTATTGCCAGTATCTATATCAGGATTAACTGGCCTAGCTGGCATCTCATTATTTGTTCGAAACGGCATGCTTGATGTACTGCATCAAGACTACATTACCACCGCCCGTTCAAAAGGCTTAAATGAGACTCGAGTTATTTATGGCCATGCGCTTCGTAATGCACTGTTGCCACTCATTACAATTTTTGGATTAAGCATTCCTGGCCTAATAGGTGGCTCAGTGATTGCCGAAAGTATTTTTGCAATCCCAGGTATGGGTAAACTATTCTATGATGCTGTGCTAATGAGAGATTTTCCTGTCATCATGGGCATTTTAACAATAGGCGCATTGCTGACCATGATAGGCAATCTAATAGCAGATGTTGCTTATGCTTGGGCAGACCCTAGGGTAAGACGCGGAGTCATAAAATGATAAATATACGTCGCTACCCACTTGCTATCATTGGCTTTATTATCATTGCAAGTATATTGCTACTGGCATTAATTGCACCATTGATAGCACCCTATGACCCAAATGCCATTAATGTTAAAGCCATATTGTTATCGCCTAACAACAGCCATTTTATGGGGACAGATGGCCTTGGTCGAGATGTGTTTTCTCGGATGTTATACGGTTCACGCATATCACTGATGGTAGGTTTTGTTGCCGTAGGGATTGCGACTGTTATTGGCATTATATTAGGCGCTATTGCAGGCTTCTATCGAGGATGGATTGACACACTAATCATGCGACTTGTTGATGTCATGCTTTCTATTCCAACTTTCTTTTTAATTTTAGCAGTCATTGCTTTTTTGACGCCTTCCATTTGGAATATTATGATAGTCATCGGCTTAACATCCTGGATGGGTGTGACACGACTCGTACGTGCCGAATTCTTAAGCTTACGTCACCGAGAATTCGTATTGGCAGCGCAAGCTTTAGGGGCTAAAGATATGCGACTCATTTTCACCCATTTACTCCCAAATAGCTTAACACCTATTATTGTTAGCTCAATCTTAGGTATTGCCAGCGCAGTATTAGTCGAATCAGGCTTGAGCTTTTTAGGCCTAGGCGTTCAAGCCCCACAAGCCTCGTGGGGTAATATTCTAACCGACGGTAAAGAATATATACAATTTGCCTGGTGGCTATCGCTATTTCCTGGACTTGCCATCCTGATTACAGTGTTAGGGTATAATCTACTTGGAGACGGGTTACGTGATGCGTACAACCCAAGAAGTAGTAAAAATTAGTATTCATAATATTCAAGATTTAAAATAAGGATAAATGTCATGGGATTTTTAGCGGGGAAAAAAATATTAATCACCGGCTTATTAAGTAATCGTTCAATTGCTTACGGTATAGCTGCCGCAATGAAACGTGAAGGTGCAGAATTAGCATTCACCTACCAAATGGAAAAACATCAAGATCGCGTAGCAAAACTTGCCGCTGATTTTGACTCTAATTTAGTATTTCATTGTGATGTTGCAGATGATCACTTAATAGAAGCGCTATTTCCTGAAATAGCTAAACACTGGGATGGTATTGATTCAATTGTA
>JAIPCR010000070.1 GCA_021738125.1 Sulfuritalea sp. | reverse complement strand
GTAAGACTCTGGAATCTAATTTATTAATAGTGGGTTTTTTCATAGCACATCCTCTGATTTTATGAAAAAAATTCTACTCCATTTAGCACCCTAAGATGCATTTTAAATTTATACTAAGTCACAATGATAGTTTTTGTAATCAATTACCTTTTGGCGTGACTGAAAATCTACGGAGTTCATTATGGATGACTTAAAAGATAGCGCAATCAAGACATATCATGGCGGGTGCCCACATGACTGCCCAGATACCTGCTCCATGGTATATCACGTAAAGGATGAAAAACTCGTTGCTGTTAAAGGCAACGCTGATCATCCAATGACACGTGGAGGCCTGTGCGTTAAATTGAATGACTACGAAAAACGGCATTATCATCCAGATCGTCTTTTATACCCGATGAAACGCGTTGGGCCAAAAGGCACTAAACAATTCGAGCGTATCTCATGGGACGAAGCACTTGATACGATTGTTGATAAATGGCAGTTGATTATCAAGGAGCATGGGGCTGAAGCGATTATGCCCAATAGCTATCTTGGTAATCAGGGCTTGGTTCATGGTTTAAATGGAGGCGATGCCTTTTTTGCCAGACTAGGCGCGACAGTCACAGAAAGAACCTTTTGTGGCGAGGGCTCATGCACAGCATGGCTGCTTACCGTTGGTCCTACTGCAGGGGTTGATCCAGAAAGCTTTATCCACGCTAAATTTATCATTATCTGGGCCTGTAACTCAGTGAGTACCAATCTCCATCATTGGCACATCATTAAGGAGGCCCAAAAAAATGGTACTAAGGTCGTTGTGATTGATGCTTATGCCTCCAAAACAGCGAAAGAAGCTGATTGGCATATCTGCCCTAAACCAGGCACTGATGGTGCATTAGCCATGGCGATGATGAACGTTATTATCGGCGAAGGTTTGGTTGATCAGGACTATGTGGACAACTATACCGTTGGTTTTACTGAGCTAGCAGAAAAAGCTAAGGAAAGAACGCCTGAATGGGCTGAGACAATTACAGGCATCCCCGCGAACGACATTCGGAAATTAGCAAGAGAGTATGCAACAACCCAACCCTCAGCAATCAGAATCGGTGTCGCCTTACAAAAAAGCTGGGGGGGTGGACAAGCGATTCGCGCCGTCACATCGCTTCCAGCATTAACTGGCGCATGGCGTCATGTGGGTGGCGGCATTCTCCAGTTTCCTGTTTGGGAGCACCCTTACCGATTTGATGTGATTTGTCGCCCAGATTTAATTCCTAAAGGCACACAGGTCGTCAATAACTTGCAACTGGGTCGAGTATTAACTGGCGAACAGGAACTGAAGGTTCCTATTAAATCCATGATGTGTTGGAACACCAATCCTGTCACTCAGGCTACCGAATCAGAGAAGATCATAGAGGGGCTTAGTCGTGAGGATTTATTCCTAGTTTCGGCTGAACATTTTATTTCTGATACCGCCGCATATGCAGATATATTGCTGCCTTCGTCAATGGGGGCAGAGCAAGAGGATATTATTTTGTCATGGGGTCATTTGTACCTAACATACAACACCAAATGCATTGAGTCCCCTGGTGAAGCGATACCAAACAATGAAATTTTCAGAAGGCTAGCCAAACGATTAGGTTTTGAGGAAGAAAATTTCAAATGGAATGACACAGAATGTCTAGAGCATTACATAGATTGGAGCTCTCCTGCCTGTAATGGCATTGACTTGAATTATCTAAAGGAACACGGCTACTTTAGGTTAAATGTCGGCACAAAGGATAATCGTGCACCCCACAAGGAAGGTAACTTTCCGACGCCTTCTGGTAAATGTGAGTTTAGGGTCGTCGGTGCGAAGAACTTTGTCGCCGGCCCATTTAGACAGATGTATGAAGACTTTCAGCCTGGGGAAGATATTCCGGAGCTCCCTGACTACGTTCCGTCAAAGGAAACTGCATTAGCGAATCCTGAGCTCGCCAAGAAATATCCCTTAAACATTCTCGCGCCAAAGAGCCATGGCTTTATCAACTCGTCCTACGCTAACTTTGAGAGCAAGATTAAGGGTCAGGGCGAACAGTTTGTGATGATACATCCTGCGGATGCCATGGATAGAGGGCTTGTTGATGGGGGTCGCGCAAAGGTTCTTAATGACCGCGGCTCTTTCGAGGCGGTAGCTAAGGTAACAACCGACGTAAACAAAGGCATTGTGGTGACGACGCTTGGGTATTGGCGACAGCTTAATAATGGGGTCGTGAATTCGGTGAGCTCAAACGCCTTTGGGGACATGGGTCACTCACCAACCTCACATGATTGTCTGGTTGAAGTTGTGGCCTTATAAAATGTTTTTAACAAGCGCCGCGCAACGCGACGCTTGTTGGCTTTTTAAACAACATCAATATAATTAAATAGTAAGGAGCAGGTAATGTATGTTCGATCATCCCCTGCTCTCCGCACTGTACTAACAAAGATGAGTACTTTTCATCATACTTGTAGTGTGTGCTTCTAAAAGATTAGATGCTCTAGATCAATTAAATGCTTAGGGAGTCTTACAGTTCTCAGACGTGAAAAAAGCTCACGTCTTTGAACTGAACCCCAATGATGGGCTTTTGTTTACTTGCTGTGACTGCCGTCACACATTGGCTGATTGCCTGATTTCTTACATCCACAGAAGTAAGCGGTTTTGTTTTCTGTCGCTTTATACTGTAATGGTGTGAATGGTGTACCTTGATGTGAGCCATCGCAGAAAGGTTGTGTTTTACTTTTGCCACATGAGCACCAGTAATAACTTTTTCCGGCTTCAACCTCTACAGCGTAAGGTGAGTTTTGTGGATTTTCTGCTTGCATTTTAATCTCCAAATTTAAGTAAGTTACTCTTTAATTGCTTCAACAGGAATTTCGATCGTTACTTCATCACTGACATAAGGCACATGTTTGCCCATATTAAAGTCGGTTCTTTTCACAACAGCGGTCGCATTAGCACCGCACGCATCTTTCTTAGTCATCGGGTGTGGCATACATAAGAATGAAGTTACTGTAAAACTAACTGGTCTGCTAACACCTTTAATGGTGAGCGTACCATCAATTGATGCGAGCTTGTCACCTTTGAAATTAAGCTTATTTGATGTAAATGTTGCTGTTGGGAATTTAGCCGTATTGAAGAAGTCTTCACCTTGGAGATGTTCATTAAATAATGCATAGCCACTATTCACAGAGGTAGTTTGAATCGTCAGATCCACTGAACCTTGTTTAGCTTCTTTATCTAAAACAATTTTGCCTGAAGTTTTATCAAACTTACTGAGCTGAGTTGAATAACCAAAATGGCTATATGAAAATCTCGGCATCGTATGGTTACCATCAATGATATAAGTTTCAGGTGCTGCTGTTGACATGTTTGATATCAGTACTAAACTTATTGCTAATAAACTACGTTTCATCTTTACACCCCAGATTTAAAGTTTAAACAGTGCCTTCTACTGCTTCTCTTAATTGCTCTAATGATTGTGCCAATTGATCCAATTCGTCCTTTGAAATTTGATCAAAGGCGCTAGACTGTATCGCCACAAACTCTGTTGATCACAGTGAAGGTATTGTAGAACTTCCAGACATAAAAGAATCCCACATTTTTGTGGGCCTTATGGATAGTAGTGGCTGTGGACAGAATCAAAACAATGATTGTTAGTATTGCTTGCAGCTGTAAACTGTTTAAAATTGCCACGTAACATGACAATTAGGTCTATTGTTTAATAGGCGTTTATGCATTGGAAGATAAACTATTTAGCAAATCCTTATGACTGGAGTACTGTCAATAATTTTCTGCCAGGCCTCTTGAACTGATTTGCTTAAGGATCGATTAATCTCCTCTAAGTTAACAATCGTATCAATTCGTATTTGCAATTTATCCAACGAAGCTGCAGTGAATAAATGATTCATCAGACTTGTAGCACGTAATAATCCCACTATCAATGAGTCGCGCGGGTTCGGAATTTCGTCACTGTTGATTAGATGCAAAACTCTAGCCCTGACTTCACGTTCCTCAATGCCACTCGCAGGGGGATATGCACGGGTTTTAAACACCCAGAGAAGACGTTTTTCAACTGACATGAGTATGCCCCGATTAACCAAGCCATTGATAATAAGTTGATTTAGGCTTTCACCTTTTTGCGCAATTCGTGTTAACCAAGCTGATGTGGTTATGTTTGTATTTTCGGCATCAATTTCGAAAAGTACATCATCAAGAATCTGATTGCCAGTTGGCTTGGAAGAGATGACGAAAAGTTTTTCTGAGTCAGTGTCAATTCGCCCATTAAGCGTTAGCTCCATGATTAATGAAGCTGCAATTGCAATATCTATGGCAAATGGTTTAGCAGTAGGAAATAACTTTCCAGAACTATCATCCAATACAATGAGTAAAAGTTCTTCTGCGAGAGTTAGTTGATTTGAATACATTGCTAATTTCCTTAATGTTGAATTTCGATGATTTTATCAAAACCGCTCATTAGCAAAAGATCTAGAATAACTTGGTTAGGTTTGGCAAGAACAAGTTTTTTATTATCATTTTTTAAAGCTTTAGCCACTTTTAAAAAAATTCTAAGGCCAATGCTGCTTATGTAAGTAAGGTCAGACAAATCAATTGAAAATGATTCGTCAGCTGCTTTTAAAAGGTCTGAAATTTCAGCTTCATAATGTTCGGCATTGGTACCGTCAACTCGGCCACTTAATTTATAATTTGATCCGGTGATCATAGTCTTCTCGCTTTTATTTATTGAATAATTGTGGGGTGCATCCAACCAGATAATGTTTAATTTTGTTGCTAGCGCCGATCAAAATTGAGTTTCATAACCATGACAGAGCATGCCAATATCAAAGTAATGCTGTTGGCAACGATGATAGGCCATGATTCAATCAACAAGCCGTAACACAACCATAGTGCGACCCCGGTGTTGAATAAGGCATACATGCCTAGTGACACATCGCGAGCAGACTTAGTTTTCCAAACCCTAATCACCTGAGGCACGAAAGCAACAGTGGTAAAGGTGGCAGAGGTAAATCCAATAGCGTCAGTTAATGTCATTTTTAGCAGTATACTTATATTTTGTAATAACGATTCAATTGTTGATGTTAATCAATTGAATGTCAATTCAGCGTTAGTACCTATTTAATCTTGAATGCACTGATGCCATAATCAATCACAGTAGAAATTCCAGACATAAAAAAAGCCCACATTTCTGTGAGCCTTTAGTAGGTGGTGGCTGGGGGCGGAATCGAACCGCCGACACGCGGATTTTCAATCCGCTGCTCTACCAACTGAGCTACCCAGCCATCATTTCTTGATGTTTGCACATCCCGAAAGACCGGCATTATAGCAAACTTAATCTATTGTGACATCCTAAAATAGTAAATCTGTGGCGATTCTGATGGAAATCGACTGCCTTATGCAATAATCGATGCATGAAACTGCGAACGGATTCGAGAATTTGATGGATGTTTATTTGGTACGGCATACCAAGCCAAATGTGACGGCTGGTGTGTGCTATGGACAAACTGATGTTGGTCTGGCGGAAAGTTTCGATACTGAATGGTCGATGTTAAAGCCAAAGCTTGAGCATTTGACTAGTCCTGTAATATTTAGCAGTCCACTTAAACGCTGTGCTCAGTTGGCGCAAAGAGCTGTCAACGATTTTAATTTTTCATCGCCGCTTACAGATGCTCGCTTGCTGGAGCTTAATTTTGGCGATTGGGAGTTAAAGTCTTGGCAGGATATTCCTCAAGGTATTGCAGGTGAGTGGACGGATGAACACGTTATGCAAGCGCCGCCCAATGGCGAGTCTTATGTAGACTTGCATCGCAGAGCAAAAGAATTTTTATATGATTTGGCTATGTATCAAAACATTAAACAGGCGCTGGTTTTTACCCATGCAGGTGTTATCAGAGCGTTAGTCACGGAGGCTTTAAAGGTCCCATTAAAAGAAGCTTCAAGGGTGGAAGTGAATTATGGAAGCGTGACCCACATTGCGTTAGAGGCAGGAGTCACGCGACTTGAATTTGTGAACCGTTAAGCGGCTTTATTTTGATGAGTAGCTAGTTTTTGGAGGGCTGCTTGAGCAAGCCAAGCAACGCTCAAATAGTACGCTGTGTAGCTAATGTAAGGCGTGTAATACTGGGCAACGCGGTCAGAGAATTCAAGGGCAGTTAAAGTATCTACCTTGTCTGAAAATGAATACCAAAAAGCGTTTGATAGGATAAAAGCTAAACTGGTTGATACCCAAGCGGCCGGAACAAACACACTTAAAGCAAAAGGTGCTGATTGCTTAGCAATATAACGCCCAACGCCCCATACCATTGCATAAGTTGGGATTAAGCCCCAATAACCTAACGACATGCAGTAATCTGAAACGCCAGCAAAGCCTAGCGCGTAAAAATCCACAGCAAAAGCAATAACGATAGCGATTGCTAACCAGCGTACTTTTTGCATGAGCATACCGGTTAAGAAAAGTGCAGCTAAAGTTGCATCAGGCAAAAGAAAGCTTGTGCCAAAATGGCTGCTGCGTGTGAGTAAAATTAACGCGATGAGCGCAATTCCGATGAGCGTTGAATTTTGTGTTTTTAAAGACATAGCAAACTCCATTGATATTTAGCGATATTGTAACCCTTATCCGACGGTTTTTGTCGGATAAGGGTTGGGTGTTAAAAATTATAGCTTAGCGTTGCAAATACTGACCTCGGGTCACTTGGGTAATAGAAGTAACCCGCATAAAAACTTGGATTGTTTTTGTCTTGATATCCACCGTATGTTGCATAGCGCTCGTTGGTTAAATTCTTAATGGCCAATCTGAAATCCCACTGATTAATTTTTTTATTCAGATACAAATCGCTGACAATATAGGAAGGCATTTTCGTGTAGGCGCCTTTATCATTTGCGCCATCGTAATACTGACTGCCAACATAGTTAGTTACTAATCCCAAGGACCAATCATTGTCGAATTTATAATTCACTCGTGCATTGAATAGCAGTTTTGGCACAAGATCAAATGATCTTCCCTTATATGGGCCATCTTCATAGATTGCTTCTTGTAACTTGGCGTTTGTGTAAAAGCTTAGGCGATCTGTAATTAAAGAAGCAGTGCTTAAGTAAACACCTTTTCTTTCAACTAGGTTTGCATCATTGATGTTTTTTTGGCTAGAAACATTATATCGAATTCCATCTTCTGTTCGTGTGTGAAAAACAGAACTAGAGAGGGTTGTATTCCCTATAACAAAGTTCGAGCCAATTTCTGCCGTACGATCTATTTGCGGGTTGATTAAGCCCCCAAAAAATGTTCGATTAAAACTGCTGTCATACCCCCAAAACTCATCAATATTGGGAAATCGGAAGGATTGACCGTATTTAATATACACTTTCTCAGCGTCTGAAAACTTATAATTAAGCCCCAACTCCCAAGCGTTAGCAGCAGTGGTTTTTTGAGCATTAGATAAGGCGTATCCGTCATCGTCATTAGCACTTATCTGCTGAGTTTGTCTCCTGAATCCGCCTGTTAAATCTATTTTTTCTTGTATTGGCAATCGATGGTGTAGATAGAACGAATTATCGATTAAAGAGGCGCTTGATTTTGAGAGTGCAGTGCCACTAGTGTAAGCATTTGAATCGTTTTGCGATCCATCGGCGCGACCATAGTCGTATCCAATTACAAGGGCACCCAGCTTTTCTAAGTCTATTTTTAAACGGGGTGAAAAGTCTATACGCCACCTACTATAGTTTGCGCTATAAGGATAATACTGAGGAGGGTTATATAGGGCGTAGCCATTTAAGGGATCGCCTTGATTGTCACCATTTTTAAAAAATTCAGACTTTGTTTTTTTATAAGCAAAATCACCTTCAAATTTCACGTTGTCTGTAAATTCAAAAATAGTGCCTAATCCTAGCCCGTAGTTGTCATACTTGTTGTTTGCTCCTTTGAAGCAACTGTAAATATCACATTTCACATCACGCGGGCTGCCTTGTCCAATAGGGGCAATCACTGCACCCGGCGTTTGATTTTTGTTGTGATTCCCGAAAATCTCTAGATAGGCAGAACTTTTCTCGAAGTATTGAGTAATGCGGGCATTGATTGAATATTGATCCGACGCAGTATTTTGTCGCCAACCATCTGAGTGGTTGGCATTGCCTGAAATCCTAAAAAGCGTGTCGTTAAACTTGTTCTGAAAAATGGCATTCACACCGGTTGTACCAAAGCTACCTATGGTCGCAGATGCTTGATTAATTGATTTCTGACTTTCATTGGTCACGATGTTAATAACACCACCGACTGCGCGATCGCCATATTGAACCCCTGCACTGCCTTTAATTACTTCGATACGATCAATCGATTGCACTGGGATGATTTCCCATGGTGTGGCGCTAGAATCAATAGGACTCACTCTTTGTCCATTGATTAACACTAAGGTTGTACTGCCTGCAGTAGCCCCATAACCACCAATATCAACAGTTGCCCCTTGATTGAATTGGCCAAGTGCTGTCCCTGTGACATTGAGTCCGCCAAGTTGTGAAAGAATCTGTGGGATTGAGGTGGCGTTTATTTCTTGAATATCCTCGCGGCTAATTACTTGAATATTAGCTGGAATATTTTGAATTTTTTCATGGACGCGATTCGTTGTAACCATCACGTCTTTGGCGAAAATGCTTGTTTCTGCGGCTAACATCGGCGTACTGAAAAGCAGGCCTATGAGACCAGCAATGGTGGTTTTTTTCATAATCATTCCCTTGTAAAGGCGGACGTCCCCGTGCGCCGATATCAAAAATGAAAATGCCGAGTGTATGACTCGATTGAGATAAAAAAGATTGTAAGTGGTATTAATCGAATAAGATTTAATACAACAGAAACCGTCACCCCGCGGCATTTCCATGCTTAGGTTGCGTAGGCCGGTCTCCGGACTTGTGAGGAAACGATTTGCGCCTTCCCAAACTTAATGTTCAGTGGCGTGATGCAAATCTACAATCACTTACCGTTGCGGGGGCAGCATAGGATTAGTTTTAAAAACGCACCTATTTCCCAGTTTCACCTTTGTTACCGAAAAGTAACGCGGGCACCTATCAACTTGCCATCATTATATTGGATTTTAGTGAGTGCTGTTTGAGAGTTTGTATAAACAGGCTGTCATCAAGGTACAGTAAAGCTTTCAATGTAATCCCTTATAGGTTGACTAGATAAGGATTTAACAATTATAGTGCGTGGATGGATGCTGATTTAAAAGCTTTGGAGGAGAAGATTTCACAACTGTTGCAGTTGTGTAAATCTCTGCGTGAAGACAACATTGAACTGAGACAATCGCTTGCCCAAGCTCAGGACACTGAACGTCATCTAAAGGCACGTATGCAGCAAGCACAAATTAGAATTGAAGGCATCATTGATCGCTTGCCAGAGGATGTCTTATGACTGAGATTAAAGGCGTAGAAGTCAATATTATGGGGCGAGAATTTACCATTGCTTGTCCACCAGAAGAGCGAGAAGGTTTATTAAGCGCCGTTGCCTATCTCGATAAAAAAATGTGTGATATTCGCGATTCCGGGAAAATTGTTGGTGTTGAGCGCATTGCCATGA
>JAIPCR010000007.1 GCA_021738125.1 Sulfuritalea sp. | reverse complement strand
ACTACGCGCTTTTCTTCAGTATACCTTGACCCACTAGTGCCGTAAGCCATTGCGATATCTTGCAAGTCGCACTCACCACCTTGATCGCATATTGGACAATCAAGAGGATGATTAATAAGCAGAAATTCCATCACACTCTTCTGCGCCTCAATAGCAGATTTAGAACGTGTAAATATTTTCATGCCATCGGCCACAGGAGTAGCACAAGCGGGCAAAGGTTTATTAAAATTCTCAACTTGCACTAAGCACATGCGGCAGTTCGCCGCTACAGAAAGCTTGGGGTGGTAGCAAAAACGGGGGATTGAAATACCAACTTTATCAGCGGCATCAATAATTGAGCTGCCGTTCTCTACTTCTAGGGCTTTGCCATCGATTTCAATATTTAACATTAGTTTGGCTCCGCTTTACTATCAACCATGCTTTTGCCATGCTCAATGTAGTATTCAAATTCTGCTCTAAAATGTTTAATGAAACTTAATACTGGTGTAGCAGCCGCTTCGCCTAAGGCGCAAATTGTGCGTCCTGAAATATTCTTACTGACATCCGTAAGTAAATCTAAATCTTCCATCTTACCTTGACCTTTTACAATACGATCAATCACACGGTATACCCAACCAGTACCTTCACGACATGGGGTACATTGCCCACAACTCTCTTCATAAAAGAAATAAGAAAGACGATGTAGCGCTTTAACCATACAAGTCGTATCATCCATCACAATCATAGAGCCAGCACCCAAGCTAGAGCGTGCTTTGCTTAAACTGTCATAATCCATAGTTGCTGACTCAATCACGCTTGCAGGTAACACGGCTGTAGAAGGCCCGCCAGGTATCACCGCTTTTAGCTTACGGCCTTTCCATACCCCACCAGCCATATCCAACAAGTCAGTAAAGGGTGTGCCCATTTTAACTTCGTAGTTGCCTGGATTTGCAACATGACCTGATACTGAAAATAATTTTGTACCCCCAGAATTTGCCACCCCTAAATCGGCAAAAGCTTGACCGCCGTGCTGCATAATCCAAGGAATAGACGCATAACTTTCAGTGTTATTCACATTAGTAGGCTTACCGAACACGCCATAACTTGCTGGGAAGGGAGGTTTAAAGCGCGGCTGACCTTTTTTGCCCTCAATAGATTCAATAAGTGCCGTTTCTTCACCACAAATATAAGCGCCATAGCCATGGACTGCGTATAAATCAAAACTGAAATGAGTACCGAATAAATTCTCACCCAAATAACCAGCAGCTTTGGCCTCATGAAGAGCCGCCTCAAAAATATCGTAATCTTGCCAAATTTCACCATGGATATAGTTATAGCCTACTCGCGCACCTAATGTATAGGCAGCGATAGCCATGCCTTCAATCAATTGGTGAGGATTGTAACGAATGATATCTCGATCTTTAAATGTTCCGGGTTCACCTTCATCAGTGTTACATACCAAGTACTTCACGCCATCAAAATATCGCGGCATGAAACTCCACTTAAGCCCAGTAGGGAAACCCGCACCGCCACGACCACGTAAGCCAGAAGTCTTCACCTCAGAAATCACATCAGTTGCCTTAACTTTTTCCGTCACCAAGCGTTTTAATGCCGAATAACCACCTAATTTAATATAGGTCTCTAAAGAAGATGGATTCTTTTCAGTCAGTGTGCGCAAGCAGACTAATGTCTGGCCTTTTAGATTGGTCATTACTGGCGCCTTAGATTTTGCAGTTTTAGTCGCCATTATTCCAACTCATCCAAAATTTTATCTACTTTTTCTGGTGTTAAAAATTCATGCATAGTGTGATTATTTACAATCATTAGCGGGCCGCCACCACAGGCTCCCATACACTCGCCTTCTTTCAGGCAAAACTTTCCATCTGCAGTGATTTCATTAAAACCAATACCCAATTTTTCTTTAAGATGGTCAACAATTTCATCACTATCACGCAACATGCAAGAGATATTGGTACAAACAGTGACTTTATATTTTCCCACTGGGGCTAAATCATACATATTATAAAAAGTAGCCACTTCCATAGCTGCGATTTCTGGCATCCCCAGGTATTGGGCGACTTCAGTAATGCTTTCTTGTGACAACCAGCCACGCTCAGTTTGCACAATACGTAAAGCGCTCATAACTGCCGCTTGACGTTGATTAGCTGGATATTTAGTCAGCTCGTATTCGATTTTTTCAATGGACTGTGGACTTAACATTTTTACCTATCTATCTCACCAAATACAATATCCTGCGTACCGATAACAGCCACCAAATCAGCAATCATATGACCCCGTGTCATTTCGTCTATTGCAGATAAATGCGCGAAACCAGGTGCACGAATTTTCAGACGATAAGGCTTATTAGCCCCATCTGAAACCATATAAATGCCAAACTCGCCTTTGGGGTGTTCAACCGCGGCATAAGCTTCACCAGCCGGCACATGAAAGCCTTCTGTAAACAACTTAAAATGATGGATTAAATCTTCCATGTTACTTTTCATGCCTTCACGGTCAGGCGGCGCTACTTTATTGTCTGTTGAAATCACTGGGCCTGGATTCTTACGCAACCAATCTACACATTGCTTAATAATCCGGTTGGATTGTCTGAACTCTTCCATGCGCACTAAATAACGATCGTAACAATCCCCATTAACGCCAACTGGAATATCAAAATCCATTTTAGCGTAAACTTCGTAAGGTTGTGTTTTACGTAAATCCCATGCAACACCAGAGCCACGCAACATAGGACCCGTCATACCCAAGGCTAAGGCACGCTCAGGTGAAACAACACCAATCCCAACAGTGCGCTGCTTCCAGATACGATTGTCTGATAACAGCGTTTCATATTCATCGATATACTTAGGAAAGCGTTGCGTGAAGTCGTCAATAAAGTCCAATAATGAGCCTTGGCGATTCTCATTCTGCTTTTTAACGGTTTTAGCATTGCGTAATGGTGAAACATCATACTGTGGCATTTGATTTGGCAAATCGCGATACACGCCTCCTGGACGGTAATATGCAGCGTGCATACGAGCGCCAGAAACGGCCTCATAACAATCAAACAAATCTTCACGTTCACGGAATGCGTATAAAAATACTGTCATTGCACCGACATCTAGGGCATGCGCACCGAGCCAAAGCAAATGATTCAGCACGCGAGTAATTTCATCAAACATCACACGTATATACTGGGCACGAATAGGCACATCGATACCCATCATTTTTTCAATAGCCATCACATATGCATGTTCATTAGACATCATAGACACGTAATCTAATCTATCCATGTAAGGAATTGATTGTAAGTAAGTGCGGTTTTCAGCAAGCTTTTCAGTACCGCGATGTAGCAAGCCAATATGCGGATCAGCACGCACGATCACTTCACCATCCAGCTCTAATACCAAGCGTAAAACACCATGTGCCGCAGGATGCTGCGGACCGAAGTTCATTGTGTAATTTCTAATCTCAGCCATAATAAACGCTTACTTAGCGTGAGCCCCCTCATTACGAATCACACGAGGTACGTTGTTACGCTCTTCAATAGTAACCGGCTGATAAATAACGCGCTGCTGCTCAGGATCATATCGCATTTCAACATTGCCTATCATTGGGAAATCTTTACGGAATGGATGGCCAACAAAACCATAATCGGTGAGTATGCGGCGTAAATCAGGGTGATTCTCAAACATAATGCCAAACAAATCAAACGCTTCACGCTCGTACCAATTGGCCACAGGCCAAATTTCAACCAACGTGGGCAATACTGGGAAACTCGCATCTTCGGCAAACACTCGCACTCTCAGACGCTGATTAAGTGATACTGATAGCAAATGGGTGACTACGGCATAACGCAAACCGTCATAACCACCATCACCATAATCTTGATAATCTACAGCGCATAAATCAATTAACTGTTCAAATTTTAAGCGGTTATCATCGCGTAATATCTGGCAAACAGCAATGTAATCTGCGGCTTTACATTCAATTGTCACCTCCTCAATCGCTAGCACATGCTTAGAGATTTTATCGCTCAGTGCCACCTGCAAATTTGCAAGGAGTTGATCTAGTTTAAGTGACATAATTTTTAGCGCGCAATCGTATTCGTACGTTTAATTTTATTTTGCAACTGGATAATCCCATAAAGCAATGCTTCTGCAGTGGGTGGGCACCCTGGCACATACACATCGACAGGGACAATTCGATCACAACCACGTACCACAGCATAAGAATAATGGTAGTAGCCACCACCATTAGCACACGATCCCATTGAAATTACCCAGCGAGGCTCAGCCATTTGATCATAAACTTTACGCAATGCTGGCGCCATTTTGTTGACTAAAGTACCCGCCACTATCATGACATCTGATTGGCGTGGACTTCCGCGAAACACAATACCAAAACGATCTAAATCATAACGCGAAGCGCCTGCATGCATCATCTCCACCGCACAGCAAGCTAACCCAAAGGTCATCGGCCACATTGAACCTGTACGCGTGTAATTTATCACGGTATCAAGTGTAGTCGTCACAAATCCTTTTTCTAAAAGACCTTCAATACTCATGACAAGATTAGTCCCACTCTAATGCACCCTTCATCCACTCATAAATAAAACCAATGACGAGTACACCTAAAAAAATCATCATGGCAATAAAACCAAATAGGCCAATTTCCTGAAGCACAACTGCCCATGGAAATAAAAAGGCGATTTCTAAATCGAATAAAATAAAGAGAATAGCAACGAGATAATAGCGAACATCAAACTTCATGCGCGCATCTTCAAATGCTTCAAAACCACATTCATAGGGAGAATTTTTTGCGGAATCTGGCTTATTTGGAGAAAGCAATAAGCCCAATACAAGGGGGCCAACGCCGACCGCCAGGCCTACGAGGATAAACAACAATATCGGAAAGTAATTTTCTAACACTTACTAGCCCCAAACAATTCACTGAAACATAAATTTCTAAACACACTAACTAAGGAATCTCACCAACAACACTGAAAGTGTCATTGCCGCAAGCAGAATAATTATAACTCAATAGCAACAGGCCTAGTCATAAGCTAACAACTAAATTATCAACAATCACGCCATTCATACGAATAATGTAATTTTACTTACTAGGCACTATTGCCGCATTGATATATATCAATAGATTATTGGTTAAATGATTGCTTAACTTGAAATCTCATTCGAGTTTCTATTTGCCCATATTTCCAAAAGCGCAATGGTTGCCACCAACGTTACCGGCCCTAAAATTAAACCCGCACCTCCAAAAATAAACAAACCACCCACCACAGATAAAAAAGTAAGGACGGTATGTAATCTCAATCGATTACCCACTAAAATTGGTCGTAGTAAATTATCGATAGTGCCAACAACTAACATTCCCCATAATGTGAGTATCAATGCGCCCTGCCAGTCTCCATCTAACACTAGGAAAAGTGCCGCAGGTGCCCAAATAATAAATGCACCCAGCATAGGTATCACCGCTAGCAATCCCATGATTAAACCCCAAAGCAATGGGGCTGGTAAATCTAGCCACCAGAACATCAATCCTCCCAAAAATCCTTGCACAGATGCTACTGCAAACGTACCGTAGACTGTTGCATGTATCGTGTCACCGATGCGTTCATAAAAATTATTCATCTCAGATGGTGAAAGTGGCGACAGTGACATAGCGGAATCAAGGATTAAACGCCGATCTCTAAGAAAGAAAAAAAGCACGTAAAAAATTAAGCATAGGCCTAATACTTGAACTACTGAGGCCTTTACGATATCGCCCGCACTAGCATGTACCCAGGTAGCGAAAGCTTTTGCCGCTCCTGTAAAATCTAATTTTTGTTCAATGTTATCTAAAATTGGCGCCAATTGTGGCTGCGCTTCTAATGTATGCTGCCACTCTTCCGAGGCTAATTTCGCTTCAATCAACTGCGTACCTTTTACGGCCTGTAACAATAGCTGTTGTCCAACAAAAACTGCGGGAATAACGACAATTAAACCAATTAACAGAACAGCAATAGAGGCCGCCAAGCTAGGAGATTTTAACTTCGACTCTAACCATCTTTGCCATGGGCTAAATAAAACCGCTAGTGTCAATGCCCAGACTAGTACCGGCAAAAACGGCAAGGCCATTTTGTAACATAAATAAATACCTAGCACGGTTGCCATCATCATCACTAGTGTTTGCACGTGATTTCTAGACCCCCAGTCATTATCAAACATAGTGTTTACAGGCTTGGTTTTTTGTTCATTCATGCATTAACTGACGGTATTTACCGACCCTTTATTGTCTTTTGAAAACATTCACTTAACTAAAACATACAATCGCAATATTTAGATCCATGGATTTTTTAGGACTTTGATTTTTTGCTCAGTTTTCTGAGAATTTGCCAAGCCAACCAAACTCGTTGAAACCACTTACCGAATCCATTGGGTCGAATGATTGAAAGTAAAGCTGTACTGCCACCCGCTATCATGAATGGATGATTTCTAACATAACGTAAAACATTTAAACCATGACCAGCAATCGATAGCGGTTTTCGCCAGATATCAAGACTTTGTGAGACCGTTAATCTTTGCGCTTCCGCCTTTATCACCAAATGCTCACGTCGTTTAGCTAGTTTAAGTAAATTCTTATTCATATTTATTAGACAGCGATTTTAACGTGCCTCAATTTTTTCTCGATCTTTACGCAATTCTAATAAGCTAGCAGAAAAAAGTCTTGGTTTGGCTTTGGCCTTGCGCTTGGCCATATACCAAGCAATAAAGCCTGATATGATAAAAAAACCAGCCAATGAACCTATTGCTACTAGTCGATAGGTATCCCATAAAGCCACTATCAATAACACGGCTATCAATAGCATACCCAGCATCATACAAAACAGCGCAATCAGCGATAGCTTAACTAACGATAAAATATGCTCTCGCTCCTCTTCTATATCTGTCGACAAAAGTTCCAGACGCGTATGTAAGATAGCAACGAATGTAGTCGCCAGCGTTGCCAGCGAATCAATGAGCCCATTACCTTGATTGGGGATATTCTCAGACATAATTAATCGATTAGCGTCGGCTTATTAGCAAACCAATAACCAGCCCAACACATGCTGCCAAGCCAATTGAACGCCACGGATTTTCTTGCACATAATCATCTGTAGCTTTAGCCACTTCTTTAGTCTTAGCTAGCACCGACTCTTGCGTATCACCAATTGTCGCCTTTACTGCATCAAGTGAAGCTTCAGCTCTAGCACGAACTTCAGCTAACTTATCACCGCCAGTATCAGCAGTCGCTTTTAATAAGGCTTCTACATCAGCTACAACCGACTTAAAATCTTTCATTAATTGATCGTTATTAAATTGATCTGATAACGGTTCCATGCTTTTACTCCCATTATTTACCTATAACTATTTAAATAATTATTACTTGTGAAACTAACGCCATAAAATCATCAACTCACATCAATGATAAGCAATTCATAAAATCACTATACACCTTGGAAACATGACTAACAACTTACTTACCAAGCCACAACCGACTTCTACGAATCATTAACCAACCGAATATTAAGTACCCCGTCATCGCCATCGCTAAACCAGAAGGCGCATACCACACTAATGGCACAATCAATCCCGCCGAAACGGTCGACAGCAGCATCTGTATAAAGGCTTGGCCAGATGCTGCTGTCCCACGAATTCTAGGATGCCTATCCAGTGCAGCAATTGATAGTATAGGCATTGCCAAAGCCATGCCTACATTAAATAATGCAATTGGCAGAATGTTATAAATTGGTCTTATAGGCAAAATAAAGCAAATGACTAAATTCATGATGGCCATAGCTGCCATCCAACTAAAAGCTACTTTTACGACCAGCTGTCTAGAGTATTTTCCAGCTGCACGTTTTGCAAAATAAGACCCTAAAATCATGCCACATACAGTTGGAATGAACATGTAGCCAAATTCATGTTGACTTAGTCCGAGCTGCTTTACCAAAAATACCGGGCTTGCTAGTACGTAGATAAAAAACCCAGCAAAATTAGCCCCTAATGCAAATACCACATAGTTAAACTCTTTGTCGCCAAAAATAATACGATAATCTTTTATTACCTGTTTGGCTGATAACGGCATACGCTTACTCTTAGGCATCGTTTCTGGCAAATAACGTATAGCAGCCCACAAACTCACAGCCGAATATAACGCTAAAAATATAAAAATTGCCTGCCAATGAATACCCAACAAAAAACCACCGATAATGGGTGCAACTGCAGGCGCTATGCCAAACAGCATCTGCACAGTAGCCATGACACGTTGCGCTTGTGGGCCTTCAAATAAGTCACGCACCATGGCTCGTGCAACCACATTGCCAGCACCGCCAGATATACCTTGCAACGCACGGAAAAACCACAGTGTTTCAACATTTTGAGCATAAGCACATCCTATTGAGGCTAGTACAAAAATACCTAAACCCCATTTAATAGTTGTAATACGCCCTATTGAGTCTGAAATAGCACCATGCCATAAAGTCATCAAAGCGTAAGGCAACAAATAAAAAGTTAGGCTTTGCTGTAATTCCAGTGGCGTGCCATGTAAAGCGCTTTCCAAGGTAGGAAATGCTGGTAGATAAGTGTCAATCGCAAATGGCGCGAGTGCGGCTAGACTTGCAAGCACCACAGATAAAAGGAATGGGGACAATTTAACCATCTAAACAAACTCTCAAATAAAAAACGCGCTAAGCTTTACTTAGCGCGTTCAATTTAACCATACTATAGCAACTTTATGACGATTTAATTACGGCAAAGAATGAAAACCTTCGACACGATCTTTAAATTCACCCGCAATAATTTTTTTAGAGTTTTTATCATTACGAAATACTATGGGTTGAGCTACCAGTACTGGGTTTTTTGAGTCCTCAATTGCTTGATCTATCAAATGTCGGTAGGGAGATTTAGTACATACTGGATCAGCCACATCAGCATCACCTGATAATAAAAACGCCTGGCAACGACAACCGCCCAAATCATTTTCTTTTTCAGAGCAACTACGACAAGGCTCCTTCATCCAACTGTCACCACGGTATTTATTAAAGGCCGGCGACTCTTTCCAAGCATACTCTAGGCCACTGTCACGCACATTTGGAAATTGCATGTTTGGTAATGATCGCGCTGAATGGCACGGCAACACATCTCCATTAGCTGTGACTATCATAAACACTTCACCCCAACCATTCATGCATTTTTTTGGACGATCTGAAAAATAGTCTGGTACGACGAAGAAAATCTTCATTTTATTATCAGGATTAGCTCTGAATTCATTAGTAATCGCTTCAGCTTCATCAACCTGCTCTTTGGTTGGCATCAACTGGCTGCGATTAACCAAAGACCAACCATAATACTGCGTATTAGCTAGCTCAATATAATCTGCACCTAGCGCTTCAGCCATCTCTAAAATTTCACGCATATGACCGATGTTATATCGATGAATTACCACATTCAGCACCATGGGATACCCGTGATTTTTAATCATAGCCGCCACTTTTTTCTTCAATTCAAAAGTCTTGGTATTCGTGATGAAATTATTAATTTCTTCAGTAATATCATGCATAGAAAGCTGAATGTGATCTAAACCGCCCTCTTTAAATGCTTGAATTCTTTTTTCTGTCAGCCCAACACCAGACGTAATCAAGTTGCTGTAATAGCCAAGCTTTTTAGCTTCAATCACAATATCTTCTATATCGTCACGCAGTAATGGCTCACCGCCAGAAATACCAAGTTGAAGGGCGCCCAGTTTACGTGCGTCGCGCAACGCTTGAATCCACTGCTCAGTAGTAAGCTCATTCTGTGTGTGCTTATCATAATCCGTCGGGTTGTAACAGAAAGCACAGTGCAATGGACAACGGTAAGTCACCTCTGCTAACAGCCATAAGGGTTGGGTATGTGTGACTGAAGCAGACACACCATTGTTTTGCTGTACATGTATGGTTTTTTGTACGACAGATTGACCTAAAGAGGCTTGCGTCATATTGCTACTCCTAAATTCTTACGCATCATTTAATCCATTAAACCTTGCGTAACCAACCCTTACTCATTGCCAGCTCAAACATACCAATAATATCAGCCTCAATATTAGCCGCATCTGGAAATGTCGCTTTTAAATCTGTAACTACATCACCCACACTTACTTTGCCATCTAACCGTTTAATCACTTCACCAGCACCACCATGAAGCTTAACCATACCTTCAGGAAAAAGTATCACATAATTTTGTTGAGCTTCTTCCCACTGAAATCGGTGATGTGGCGCTAGTGTATAAATATCAGTTTGTAGTATGTCGTTGGTCATAATAACGTTTTTTTTAACTCACGTTCATTATTGGTTGGCGCAAATAATCACGGCCTTCTACTTTAATGTCTGTACTTTGCAACATAATGGCATCAGCCATCACCCACAACACATTAAGCTTAAATTGCAATATTTCTAATGCACGCTCTTGTAGCGCTCGGCTTTGTCCAAAGTAGTCTAGTGTTACAGATAATCCTTGTTCAACGTCACGTCTTGCTTGAGTCAACCGATTCTTAAAATACTGCATGCCTTCTTTATTAATCCAAGGATACATGTCAGGCCAAGAGTCTATACGTTGCTGATGAATATGTGGTGCAAACAGCTCGGTAAGTGAAGAACACACAGATTCTTGCCATGAGCGTTGTTTCGCAAAGTTGATATAGGCATCAACAGCAAAGATGGTGCCTGGCGCAACCAATTTAAGCGACATGACATCCTCACGACTCAAACCAACTGCAGCGCCCAAGTGTATCCAAGCTTCAATGCCGCCATCACCCCCCTCGGCAATTTGACCACTTCCATCATGATCAAAAATACGTTGAATCCATCCTCGGCGAATTTCACGATCAGGGCAATTAGAAAGAATGGCAGCATCTTTCATAGGAATAGCAATTTGATAATAATAACGATTAGCCACCCAAGCCTGCATTTGTGCCTGTGTGAGTTTCCCCTCATACATCAACACGTGAATAGGATGGTAAATATGGTAACCCTTGCCTTTTTCACGCAGTTTCGCCTCGAACTCTTCACGAGACCAAGGTAACTGATTTTTTGTCATTGCATTCATTTTTCTCTCCTAAAGGATGATATCCATGCCATCAAAGGCCACTTCAATTTTATGTTCATTTAATATCGCGCGCTCAGCAGAGTCTTCACGTAAAATAGGATTAGTATTATTTATATGAATCAGTACTTTACGTACTTTTTTATCCAGCCCAAATTTATCCAAATCCTCTATCATGCCACCCTTGCCTGACTGTGGATTATGTCCAATACTACGTGCTGTTTTAGTCATTAATCCTAAATCCAACATTTCGGTATCAGTCCAGAAGGTACCATCCACCATAATGCAATCCGCTTGATTCATCAGGGCTGGCAAATGTGGTTCTATCTCGGCCAAACCTGGTGAATACCAACATTTTTTACCTGTACTAACTTCTTCTATCAATACCCCTATCGTATCGCCTGCTTGTGGATTATTGCGATGTGGTGAATATGGTGGTGCTGCACTTTTAAGCGAAACTGAAGTAAATTTTAGATTAGGTACGTTAGGGATAGTAAAGCTAGTTTTACCATCAATTGGCACTTGATGATGATTGATGCCGCAATAATGCCCAAGTATATTCAAGGCTTGGTTACCTGATGTTAGATCTCCATAAACCATATCAGTACAATAGATTTCACGCTTTACAGTACCTTCACGCAACATATATAAGCCTGTGGTGTGATCAATTTGTGCATCTATTAATACAATTGCTTGAATGCCTGTATCGCGAATTGCTCGCGCTGGTTGTAATGCCGGAAAATCTTGAATTTGTTGCAATACATCTGGGGAAGCATTAAACAATATCCAGTTGATACCGTCGCTACTCACACAGATTGATGATTGCGTGCGTTTAGTGGCTTTAATAGTACCTTTACGTAGCCCATCACAATTAAAACAATTGCAATTCCATTGTGGAAATCCACCGCCAGCGCCCGCGCCTAAAACATGTATATGCATATATTTCTACAATTCAACAATGTGATTAATTTTTCAAATACTTCAGTGACTACATGAATTAATAGCACTAATCTTACAAAATTGTTGCTATATATAAAAAAAGGCTGTCTTGCGGCAGCCTTTTTACTAGCTCAAAGGCTAATTATTTATTCATTACGTACATTGTTACTTCAAAGCCAAAACGCATTTCTGTAGCTGCTGGAGTTGTCCACATGATAATTTTCCTTTTTAGTAATTAATTGATTTCGTTGCCGCCTAAAAATTAGTACCACAACGTGAAACGAATCATGCGCTCAATTAATGCTACGCAACACTGCAAACTTAATGATTAATCACTAAGTAAATTCATGATGCCAAACTTAAAATTTCAGTCGACGCTGACGTACTGAATCAGCTAGGGTTTCCAATAATTGGACAGTGTCTTGCCAACCTAAGCAAGCATCAGTAATTGATTGGCCATACTCCAATTGACAACCTGGCGCATGATCTTGTCGACCTTCATTAAGATGCGATTCCACCATCACACCAATGATACGTTGATCACCACCTGACAACTGGCTTGCTACATCTCGCGCCACTTCTTTTTGTAGTAAGTAATTTTTACTGCTATTACCGTGACTACAATCAATCATTAATATGGCAGGAAGTCCTGCGGCAGATAGACTTTCACAGGCTTCATTGACGCTATCTTTGTCGTAATTAGGCTTTTTGCCACCACGTAAAATCACATGACAATCTTCATTACCTGTAGTTGAAAAAATAGCTGATTGACCTTCTTTAGTGACAGACAAGAAATGATGAGGAGATGATGCCGTTTTAATAGCGTCAATCGCAACGCGCACGCCACTATCTGTACCATTCTTAAATCCAACAGGACAAGATAGACCTGAAGTAAGCTCTCGATGTACTTGTGATTCAGTTGTACGTGCGCCTATCGCACCCCAACTAACTAAATCAGCAGTATATTGTGGCGTAATCATATCCAAAAATTCTGCCCCTGCAGGCATACCTAGCTCATTAACGTCTAATAAAAACTTACGAGCGATTTCCAAACCTTCATTAATTTGATAGCTTCCATCAAGATGTGGGTCATTAATTAACCCCTTCCAGCCGACGGTCGTACGTGGTTTTTCAAAATAAACTCGCATCACTATTAATAAATCATCTTCTAAATCTTTTCGCACATCCATCAGCCGACGTGCATATTCCAGCCCTGCGCTGGTGTCATGAATTGAGCATGGCCCAACAATCACCAATAGACGGTCATCTTCCTTATGCAAAATGCGGTGAATTTCTGCCCGCGTGGCTAATATGTTTTGTGTTGAACCGGCACTTTCTTTAAGCTTATCCAGCAACTCAAGGGGAGTAATTAATTTTTTTACTTCACGAATACGTACATCGTCAGTAGCAAGTTTTTTATATTGACTCATTTATCCATTACTTTTTAATATGTGTTCTAGGACTTCTAAAAAACGTGCATTTTCAGTAAACAAGCCAATACTTACACGCAAGTAATCTGGCATTTCATAATTTGCAATCGGGCGTACAATCACGCCATTTTGCAATAGTTGCTGATTCACAGCTGACGCATTTTTAACCGTAAAACTAATAAAGTTAGCAAATGAAGGAATATACTCTATGCCTAACTTATTAAACCCCTGAGTCAACTGCAGCATACCCGCTTGATTTAATGCATACGAGCGCTCAACAAAATCATCATCAGATAGCGAAGCCACTGCTGCTGCTTGGGCAATGCTATTGACATTAAATGGCTGACGTACACGATTCATCATGTCAGCGATACTGGCATGACATAAGCCAAACCCAATACGCAAACCAGCTAAACCGTAAGCCTTAGAGAATGTCCGTGAAATAATTAAGTTGTCAAACTGATCCAGCCAATGAATTGCTTGTGATTTATTGGCTAATGACAAATATTCATCATATGCCTCATCTAACACCACCAATACTTGCTTAGGCACTTGTTGTAAAAATGTAAATAACTCATCTTTGCCCAGCAAGGTGCCCGTTGGATTATTAGGGTTCGCCACAAATATCATGCGCGTTTTACTTGTAATTGCGGCTAACATCGCTGGTAAATCATGAGCGAAATTTTTAGCTGGAACTACCACACCTCTTGCACCTGTAGCTTGGGTTACTAAGGGGTAAACTGCAAAAGCATGCTGCGAATAGATTGCTTCACAGTCTGGCGACAGAAAAGCGCGTGCAGCAAGTTCTAATATATCATTCGAGCCATTGCCAAATACAATCTGATTAGATGCCACATTAAATTTTTGACTAACTGCTTCACGCAAAAGATAGCTATTACCGTCTGGATAACGCGCTATATCAAGTAAAGCTTCTTGTATAGCAAAATCAGCCTTGGGACTTATACCTAAAGGATTCTCGTTAGAGGCCAGCTTAACAATCTGCTCTACCTGCAAACCCATTTCACGAGCCAGTTCAGCAATAGGTTTCCCACCCTGATAAGGAGCGATAGCCCGAATATAATCAGGCGCTAAACTAGATAAATCACAACTAGACAAACTCATGCAAGAAAAACCTTAAAAACTAGCGATAAAGATTGTGTGAATTAAATTACAGCCACTGGGTAAGAACCCAGCACTTTGAGGAAAGATGCACGCTGTTGGCACTCATTGAGTGCTGCTGACACTTTTGCATCAGTTTGATGACCTTCAATATCAACAAAAAACACATAATCCCATAACCCTTGTTTGGATGGGCGAGACTCAAATTTAGTCATACTGACACCATGCCTTGAAAGTGGCTCTAATAATTGCACCATAGCTCCTGGAGTATTTTTAGATGTCATCACTAATGATGTTTTATCATTACCCGATGGAGCAACATCGTGGGTTCCCAGCACTAAAAATCGGGTGGTGTTTTTTGCGTCATCTTCGATATTTTCGGCCAACACGTTTAAATCAAACAATTCTGCAGCACGCTTGCTAGCAATAGCAGCGGCAAAAGTACCGTCAGTAGAAACTAAGTCATGAATCATCTGTGCCGCACGCGCATTACTTGTCACTGCTTCACGTTCAGCTTTAGGTAAGGTTTTACTCAACCATTCATGGCATTGTGCTAACGATTGCGTGTGTGAGAAAACATGTGAAATTTGACTGATATCGGTTTGTTTTGACAGTAAACAATGATGAATGGGCAATGTAATTTCACCACAAATTTTCAATGTGCTTGATAATAATAAATCCAGCGTCAAGCCTATTGCACCTTCAGTTGAGTTTTCAACAGGTACTACACCATAATCGACTTGATTGGCCTCAACTGTACGAAAAACTTCGTCAATAGAGCCGCACACTAATGCAGTTTTACCTAAACCAAATTGCTTAAGTGCAGCTTCTTCACTATAAGTACCTAACGGACCTAAAAAGGCGATAGACAACTCTTTTTCAAGCGCACGACAATTAGACATAACAGCACGAAATATATTGGTAACTGCTTCATTGGAAAGTGGGCCAGTATTATTCGTCTGTAAACGACGTAACACTTGCGCTTCACGCTCTGGGCGATAAATAACACCATCATCTTTTAATGTGCCTATTTGACGTGCAAGTTTTGCCCGCTCATTTACAAGCTTTAATAACTGCTCGTCTATAGCATCAATTTGATTACGATGTTGTTTAAGCTGATCTGACATTCTAATAAACCATTCTTAGTGAGTACGCTCAAATTCCTGCATATATGAAACCAAGGCTTGCACGCCTTCTATAGGCATTGCATTATAAATAGATGCGCGCATACCACCCACAGCACGATGTCCCTTAAGCTGCAACAACCCTCTAGCTTCAGCGCCCTTTAGAAACGCATCATTCAAACTTTCATCACGTAAGAAAAATGGGATATTCATACGTGAACGATTTTTAATAGCCACATGATTCAAATAAAAATCAGTGCTATCTATGTATTCATAGAGTAGTTTTGATTTGGCAATATTCACTTTTTCTATTGCAGCAATTCCACCTTGCGACTGCAACCATTCAAATACTAAACCAGCAATATAAATGCTGTAAGTAGGTGGGGTATTAATCATAGATTGATTTTCTGCCTGTGTTTTCCAGTTAAATACCGCTGGCGTTAATGCGGATGCTCGATCAAGCAAATCCTCACGCACAATCACGAGACACAAACCCGCTGGACCAATATTTTTTTGCGCACCACCATAAATCACACCATACTGACTAACATCAATAGGTCTTGAAAGTATATGTGACGACATGTCAGCCACAACTGGAACGCCATTGGTATTTGGCATATCCACAAACTCTACACCGCTCATAGTTTCATTGGTGCAAACATGTAGATAAGCAGCATCTTTGTTTAATATCCAACGAGAAAAATCTGGTACTTCGTTGTAATGATTAGCTTCACTGCTTGCTACTACATTAATTTTCCCATATGCACTGGCATCTTCAACGCTACGTTTACTCCACCCGCCTGTAATTGCATAATCAGCAGACTTGCCGGCAAGTAAATTCAATGGAATCATCGCATTTTCTGCGATTGCCCCACCTTGCAAAAACAGCACTTTATAATGACTAGGTATATCTAATAAAATACGTAAATCAGCTTCTGCTTTAGCTAAAATACTCATGAACTCTTTGCCGCGATGAGACATTTCCATCACACTCATACCAGAGCCATGCCAATCAAGCATTTCGGCTTGTGCTCTTTCTAGAACAGGCTTAGGTAATACTGCCGGTCCTGCAGAAAAATTAAAAATTTGAGTCATTGGCTATATGTCTTTTATAGTTCAAGGCTACTTAGCTACTTCCGACTCAGATTCGTCAGTTTCAACAATTTTTTCAAGGCCAGAAAGTTTTTCCCCTTCGCCTAGATTGATTAACGTCACTCCTTGTGTAGCGCGACCTAACTCACGAATTTCTTTAACGCGTGTACGTATCAAAATACCTCCAGTAGTAATGAGCATAATTTCATCTTCATCATTCACTAATTTTGCAGCTACAACTAGGCCATTGCGATCACTCACAGCAATCGCTTTCACACCTTGAGTCCCACGTCCCGAATGACGGAAATCTGCTAACTGAGTACGTTTACCATAACCATTCTCAGTCGCCACCAGCACTGTTTGTTTATCATCATCAGCGATTAACAATGATAATACTTGCTGTTTAGGTGCCAACTTCATGCCGCGTACACCACGTGTGGCACGACCCATTTGACGCACATCTTCCTCATCAAACCATACCGCCTTACCACCATTTGAAACCAACACGATATCATTTGCGCCATTAGTTACTTCAGCGCCGATGAGGTAATCACCTTCATCCAGATTAATAGCAATGATGCCTGATTTACGTGGGTTAGCGAACTCAGTTAATGCCGTTTTCTTAACCGTACCTAATGCAGTTGCCATGAAAATGAAATGATTTTCATCAAACTCTTTTACTGAGAGAATAGCGTTAATTTTCTCACCTTCTTCAAGTGGGAATAGATTCACAATCGGCTTACCACGTCCAGTGCGACTTCCTTGTGGCACTTCATAGACTTTTAGCCAGTACACACGTCCACGACTACTAAAACATAAAATGTAATCATGGGTATTAGCCACAAACATTTTGTCGATAAAGTCATCTTCTTTAGTAGGTGCGGCTTGTTTACCTCGACCACCACGGCGCTGGGCACGATACTCATCAAGTGGCTGTGATTTTACGTAACCAGTATGAGACAAGGTGACCACTACATCTTGTGGCGTAATTAAATCTTCTAATGATAAATCCTGCGCATTTACAACAATTTCACTGCGACGTTTGTCACCAAATTGTTTCCGAATTTCCGTCAGTTCATCAACAATAATTGTCGTTACACGAGATGGTGTAGCTAATATATGCAATAAATCCGCAATGATATCCATCACCTCTTTGTATTCAGTCACAACTTTATCTTGTTCTAGTCCAGTTAAACGTTGTAGGCGCATTTGCAAGATTTCCTGCGCCTGAACATCGCTTAATTTATATCCAGCAGGCGTTAAACCAAAATCTATACTCAACCCTTCAGGACGAGAAGCTTCCATTGCCGCCCGTTTTAGCATTTCTTCAACTACTGGCGATTTCCAAACCTTAGCCATCAAATCAGCTTTAGCTTCTGGTGGAGTCGGTGCCGCTTTAATCAACGCAATCATTTCGTCAACATTAGCCAGCGCAACCGCTAAACCTTCTAAGATATGTCCGCGCGCACGTGCTTTTTTCAACTCAAACACGGTGCGGCGTGTAATCACCTCACGTCTGTGACGCAGAAAGGCCTCAAGCATTTGTTTAAGATTCAACAAACGTGGCTGACCATCTAGCAAAGCCACCATATTCATACCAAAGGTGTCTTGTAATTGGGTCTGCTTGTAAAGATTATTTAAAATAACTTCAGCAATCTCACCACGCTTAAGCTCGATAACAACTCGCATACCTGACTTATCTGATTCATCACGCAAATCAGAAATGCCTTCAATTTTTTTATCGTTGACTAGTTCGGCGATTTTCTCAACAAAGGTTTTTTTATTAACTTGGTATGGTAGCTCATCTACAATCAATGCTTGACGGCCACCGCGTTCCAAATCTTCTACGTGCGTGCGGCCACGCATCACTACACGGCCACGGCCGGTACGATAACCTTCTTTAACACCAACGGTGCCATAAATAATGCCAGCCGTTGGGAAGTCTGGAGCTGGCACCAAATCAATTAATTCTTCAATACCCATTTCAGGGTCTTTAAGCAAAGCAAAACAGGCGTCTAGCACTTCATTAAGATTGTGTGGCGGAATATTGGTTGCCATACCCACGGCAATACCTGAACTACCATTGATGAGTAAGTTAGGAATACGAGCTGGCATGATAAGTGGCTCATGCTCACTGCCATCATAGTTAGGGCCAAAATCGACAGTTTCTTTATCAATATCCGCTAATAATTCATGGGCAATTTTCGCCATACGAATTTCGGTATATCGCATCGCCGCAGCATTGTCACCATCCACAGAACCAAAGTTACCTTGACCATCTACCAACATGTAACGCAAGCTAAAATCCTGCGCCATACGCACGATAGTGTCATAGACAGCCGTATCGCCATGCGGATGGTACTTACCGATTACATCACCAACGATACGTGCAGATTTTTTATAGGGTTTGTTGTAGTCATTACTGAGCTCATGCATGGCATATAAAACACGGCGATGTACCGGCTTTAAACCATCTCGAACATCTGGCAAGGCGCGCCCGACAATCACACTCATAGCGTAATCTAGATAAGATCGACGCATCTCGTCTTCTAAACTAATTGGCAGGGTTTCTTTAGCAAATTGATCCATATTTAAACTGACTTTTAGTTGTTTTTGTATAGCTGGATTTTAGCATGGATTAGGCTCAAGTTAGTAGCGCTAACATTGATTTAACCATGCTTATAGTTGTTTACTTAACCTAAGTTACTAGCCATTTATAGCATTAGTTTTTTAATAATGATAAGTCAGCTTTTAAATCATCTACATGCTCTAGACCCACAGCAATCCTAACCAATCCATCAGTAATTCCGGCTGCTAATCGCGCTTCAGCGGTTACGCGACTATGCGTCGTCGTAGCCGGGTGCGTAATCGTACTTTTTGCATCCCCTAAATTTGCGGTAATTGAAATTAATCGAGTGGCATCAATCAACGCCCAGACAGCTTCCTGCGCTGTTTGACCAGCTTTAGGCTTAACTTCAAAACTGACAATGCCACCGCCGCTCGTTTGTTGTTGCATCGCCAGCGCATGTTGAGGATGAGACACCAATCCCGGATAGTAAACTCGAGACACACCTGTCTGCGACTCCAGCCATACGGCCAAAGCTTTTGCGTTGCGAGCATGCGCATCCATCCGGATATACAATGTCTCCAAACCTTTCAAAAATACCCAAGCATTAAATGCGCTCATAGTGACGCCAGCAGTTCGTAAAAAACCGTAAACTGGTTCCATTAACACTTTGGAACCAAGCACCGCACCACCCAGACAACGACCTTGGCCATCTATATATTTAGTCGCAGAATGAATAACGATATCAGCCCCCAAGGCTAATGGTTGCTGAATGGCCGGTGTACAAAAGCAATTATCCACGACTAGGTAGGCGCCTGCCTGATGAGCAATACCTGCCAACACTTTAATGTCGCAAACTTCAGTCAGCGGATTCGAAGGCGTTTCTACAAAAAATAATTTAGTCCTTGCCGTGACAGCTAATTGCCATTCTTCAGGATTGGTGAGTGAAACAAATGTGACATTTAAACCCCATCTAGCGAGAATATTGCTAAAAAGCTGCACGCTCGTCCCAAAGATACTGCGCGATGCCACGATATGATCACCCGTGCTGCATAACGCCATGACGCAAGCTAATATGGCAGACATACCAGTCGATGTAGCGACACATTGCTCTGCACCTTCCAAAGCAGCAAGTTTATTTTGGAACATGGTCACGGTCGGATTGGTGAAGCGTGAGTATATATTTCCTGGCTCACTACCCCCAAAGCGTGCTGCAGCTTGCGCAGCGCTATTAAATCTAAAGCTAGAATTCAGAAATAAGGCTTCAGAATTTTCACCAAATTCAGTCATTTCACTACCAGCACGTACCGATAATGTTTCAGGGTGATATAGATGTTTAGTCATAGTATTCTCATGTTATCTAGGCGTTAAAAAACCCGTTTAAGCAATTGTAGCCAAAACGGGTTCTTTTAACTCGCTTTAGCTGTATTTATAATGCGCCCGCAAGCTGAGTAAGACTTTATTTAAGTTAAGTCACTCAAATCAGCGCAATTTCATGTTATGCCTAACTTACTTAAACGTCAAGATGGTAGTGCTTATTCCACAACTTCTTCTTCAAAGTTATCAATTAAATTTAAATCAATTTGCGTGCTAGCGTTTGAAGGTTTTTGCTTTTTATTTACATCACCACGTGCAGCCTCAATATTCGCCAAATAAGCTTGACTAATATCACCTGTAACATATTGACCATCAAAACATGAGCAATCAAAATCTTGAATTTTTGGGTTATTGAGCTTAACCCCTTTCACCAATGCATCTAAATCTTGATAAATGAGCGCATCTGCACCTATTTCTTGGCAAATCTCCTCATCCGTTCTGCCCGTCGCTAACAACTCATCACGGCTAGGCATATCAATACCATAAACGTTGGGAAATCTGACCGGCGGAGCTGCAGAGGCAAAGTAGACTTTGTTCGCGCCTGCATCGCGCGCCATTTGCACAATTTGCTGAGATGTCGTGCCACGTACAATCGAATCATCCACAAGCAAAACATTTTTACCTTTAAATTCTATGCCTATCGGATTAAGCTTTTGTCGAACGGATTTTTTACGCAATGCTTGTCCAGGCATAATAAAAGTACGGCCTATGTACCGATTTTTAATAAACCCTTCTCGATAATCTAAGCCTAATGCAATACCTACCTGCAGGGCACTTGGGCGACTAGTATCAGGAATGGGTATCACCACATCGATTTTTTTATCTGGCCATTCACGCTTAATTTTTTCAGCCAAGCTTTTACCCATATCTAACCGAGTTTGATAAACAGATACATCATCTATCACCGAGTCAGGGCGAGCCAAATAAACATACTCAAAAATACATGGGTTTAATTTAGGATTTTCTGCACATTGACGACTATAAAAATTACCATTCAAATCAATAAAAATTGCTTCGCCCGGCTCTACATCACGAATTAAGGTAAAGCCCAGCACATCAAGCGCAACGCTTTCTGAGGCAACAATATATTCTATGCCTTTATCTGTATTAGCTTTACCAATCACCAATGGGCGTATGCCATTCGGGTCGCGAAACGCCAGTAAGCCAAAATTAGCAATCATAGCTACTACCGCATAAGCACCTTTACAACGCCTATGCACACCAGCCACAGCGTCAAATGTCATATCCGTATTCAATACTGCATTGCGTGAAGTTTGCTCAATTTCATGTGCTAAAACATTAAGCAACACCTCTGAGTCAGAATTAGTATTAATGTGACGCAAATCCTGGCGAAACATCTCAGATTTCAATTGCTCTGAATTAGTCAAATTGCCGTTGTGCCCAAGTACAATTCCAAACGGTGAGTTGACGTAAAAAGGTTGCGCTTCTGCTGCACTGGATGACCCTGCGGTAGGATAACGTACATGCCCAATACCGACATTACCAATCAAGCTACGCATATGGCGCGTTTGAAAAACATCTTTAACCAGGCCGTTATTTTTATGCATAAAAAATGTATTGCCGTCGGTTGTCACAATCCCTGCAGCATCTTGCCCACGATGTTGCAACACCAACAAACCATCATACAACAATTGGTTAACTGGATTTTTACCAACAATGCCTATAATTCCACACATGAATAAAGCCTTAAGTAATGAATTCTATAATGTAAATATTTCTGCTGGGTATTGATACAAAATCAATCATACTTCACGTACTGCGTAATATTGTCTGGCACCCAAGGCAACAAGCTAGTAACCAAGGCCTCAATAGGCGCACTAAACATTGCATTTCGCCACCGCTCATCTTGAGGCAGGCTAGTCAGCCCTGCTAAGAATACCAGAATACAAACAATTAACACGCCACGCGTCAAACCAAAAACAGCACCTAACACGCGATTTAGCCAGCCCAAACCAATCTTCTTAAACACTGCAGAGAGTGCGATGGCCAATAAACTAGTAATCAATAATGTAGCAAAAAATACCACTAAAAATGCAGCTAAAATACGTAAAGACTCAGTAGGTATATCAACTGGCATCATTGGTACAAGTTGACTGGAGTAGGTTTTTGCTACAAAAAAAGCCGCCACCCAACCGACGATAGACAACGCTTCAATTAATAAACCACGCATCACACTTAATATGATAGAAAGTCCAATAATAGCCAATACTAAATAATCAAAAATGGTCATGTGACGTTTATTTTAAACTTTATTCTAGTCAATTAAGCAGCGTTATTCATGACTGATAACGATACCTGATACACCATCTTTTTGCAGTTTAACCAAAGCTTCACTAGCAGCTTGACGAGAATTGTAATGCCCTGCCCTTAATCGAATTTTCTCACCTTTATCTGTAGTCATTTTTTCAGTATAGGATACATAGCCCAATGCTTTTAACTTATTTTGCAATTGCTTAACATTCGCAGCATCCGAATAAACGCCTATCTGTATTGAAAAACTATCGCTATTTTTTGATGGGGCTTTAGTTGGTTCTATCTTAGATTCATCTAAGGCTACCTCAGGCGGCTTTGTTGCAACATCTTTGACCTCCGGCTTCACCTCAGTCTTTGCAAGCACTTTTTTGCTCTCATCATTTTTTACAGTGCTTTCCTTAGCAACATCTGATGGCTTATCTAGCATTGCATTTGGTGGGCTAGCCTCCTCAACTACCGCTGGTATTTCTGGCACTTGCGCTGAATCACTGGGCAACACTTCAGACTGACTAACAACATTAGTGGCAACAGTAGGGCTAGGCACGTCAGGCATGGTAATTTTAATAGGGGTTTGCGGTGCTAAAGCTGAGCGATCCTGCAAAATCATGGGTAAAACAATGACCATAAGTAAAACGAGTGCTATGGCGCCAACTAAACGTCGACGAGCGCGTTTTTTTAAACTTAATTCTTGATCATTTGGTAATTCAGGTGGCATTACTGCTTTCCTTAAAAATTGATTTTTGAATCACTAGCTTACGCTCGCATTACTTATTAGACAAGAATTGCATGATTGCTGAAACAGTAAAAAATGACCCGAACACGATTATTTTATCATTATCATTCACTTCCATACAGGCTTCTATATCGATACAAGCTTGTTGGTAGGCATAATCTGCGCTATTAAAAATTTTAACGCTCACATTCGGTATCACACTCGTAATAATTTCAGCTAAATCTTTTGCTAAAGCACCTCGCACATGATGAATATCCGCAACATACCAGCCATCAATCTCATCTTTAACCGCCTCAATGACGCCTTTAATATCTTTATCAGCCAGCATCGCAAAGACAGCAAAAGTCCTACCATGATGACCTTTAGTTTGCTGAGCTTTAATTGCCTGCAAATTTTCAGCTAGCGCTTTAGCGGCATGCGGATTATGAGCAACATCCAGAATCACCCAAGGCGTATATGGTGTGGTTGAAAATCTACTAAGCGTTTGAAAACGACCTGCCAAACTAACAAGCAGCATGGCATTTTTAATTGCAGTCGAGTCAACAGGCAATCTAGATTGCAACGATGTAATAGCTGCAATCGCGCAGGCAGCATTGTTAAGTTGGTATTTCCCCTGCAAAGCAGGCAATGGCAGTGAATGAAGCGTTTTACCATATGCTGTATATTGCCAATCATTAGCGCTTAATAGGAAATCAAAATCTCTATGTAAGCACATAAGGTCTGCATGAATTTCATGTGCATAGGCAACTAAACTAGCAGGCGGATTTGCATCTCCACATATAGCAGATATCGATGATCTATAAATGCCTGCTTTTTCAAACCCTATACTTTCACGTGTATTACCTAGAAACTCTTGGTGATCTAAATCAACGCTAGTAACAACTGCACAGCTAGGTTCAAATGCATTGACTGCATCTAACCGCCCGCCTAAACCTACCTCTAAAATAGCTACATCAACACCAATTTGCACGAAATGCCACATCGCAGCCAATGTCCCTACTTCGAAATACGTCAGTGGGATTGGCGCCTCGTTCATTAGTCTAGCCGCATCTACGGCCTTAAAGGCTGCACAAAGATCATTATCGCTGACTTCATAACCATCAACGCGCACACGCTCGTTATATCGCACCAGATGTGGCGAGGAATAACAGCCAACGTGATAACCGGCCTGCTGATATATTTTCTCCAGCATGGCACAGGTAGAGCCTTTGCCGTTCGTACCTGCAACAGTAACTATAGGGAATTTTGGGTCTAACCGCAGCCTATCTATCATAAGCTTGACGCGGTCTAAACCCATGGCAATCGATTTAGGATGCAGTCCTTCAATATAACTTAACCACGAGGTTAAATCTTTAGTGGCTAAACCTTCTGAAGCGACACTTTTAGAAATAGTAAATCCTCTAAAAATCGCGAATAATGAAAAGGTAAATTAAGCCGCTGCGGGTAAGCGCATTAAATTAGCCAAAATTGATGCTAGACGATTACGCATTTCACGACGATCAATAATTAAGTCAATGGCGCCATGTTCCAACAAAAATTCTGCACGCTGAAAACCATCTGGTAAGGTTTCGCGTACCGTTTGCTCAATTACACGAGGCCCAGCAAAACCAATCAAGGCTTGAGGCTCAGCAACAATGACATCACCTAGCATAGCAAAACTAGCAGACACTCCGCCCATAGTGGGGTCAGTTAATACTGAAATAAAAGGTAAGCCCGCTTTACTTAACTGTGTAAGTGCGGCACTTGTTTTTGCCATCTGCATCAAAGAAAGCAAACCTTCTTGCATACGTGCGCCACCGCTAGCAGAGACACAAATAAAAGCCATTTTATTATCAATCGCTGTTTGCACCCCTCGGGCAAAACGCTCACCTACGACAGAGCCCATTGAGCCGCCCATAAACTTAAATTCAAATGCGGCAACGACTACCGGAATTGATTTCAGACTGCCCTGCACAACAATCAGGGCGTCTTTTTCACCGACCGCATGTTGAGATTCATTAATCCGCTCCAAATAACTTTTACTATCTTTAAATTTCAATGGATCAATAGGTTGTACTGTAGCGCCAACTTCAAACTGGCCTTCAAGATCTAGTAATAATGCGATACGCTCACGCGCACTAATCCGATTGTGATAAGCGCATTTTGGACAAACCTCAGCATTATCTTCAAGATCTTTTTTATAAAGAACCGACTGGCATGATGGGCATTTACTCCACAGACCCTCAGGTACCGTTTTCTTATCACGGCCTACTACACGCTTAATTTTTTGCGGTAATTTATTTAACCAACTCATCTAATTTTCCTTTTCAGCACATTCTTAGTCATTAAGCAGCATCAACTGCTGCTTTTAATTCAGCCATTAATGTAGCGACATTACTTAATAAGTTAGTCTCATTAGACGCTTCAATCGCCAATACCATGCGACTACCAACCACCACGGCATCAGCTATAGCGGCGGTAGCTTTCGCAGTAGCTGCATCGCGAATACCAAAACCAACACCAACGGGTAAACTCGTTTGCTGACGGATAGAAGCAACGCGCGATGCCACTTCAACAATATCTAAATTAGCGGCACCCGTAACACCTTTAAGCGAAACATAATAAACAAACCCACTTGCCTGATTCACAATTAATTCTACGCGCTTAGGTTCGGTAGTCGGCGACAATAAAAATACTGGATCAATATCATGGGCACGTAGCTCTTTGACAAATCCACCACATTCTTCCGGTGGATAATCTACTGTAATGACGCCATCAACATCAGCAGCCTTAGCACGATCTGCAAATGCAACAGCGCCAATCGCTTCTATAGGATTAGCATAGCCCATTAATATAATAGGCGTGGCTTGATCAGTTTCACGAAATGTTTTAACCATTTCAAGCACTGCAGTTAAACCAACTTTATGCATCAAAGCACGCTCACTTGCCCGTTGAATGACCGGTCCATCCGCCATAGGATCAGAAAATGGCACGCCTAGCTCAATCATGTCAGCACCATGTTCTACCAAAGTATGCATCAAACTTACAGTAAACTTGGGGTGAGGGTCACCAGCGGTAATATATGGGATTAAAGCTGTCTTGCCTTGTTGCTTAAGCGTTGAAAAAACTGATTGAATTCTAGACATAGTTGAGTTTAATTGTACTTATAATTTTTAAAAAGTTGGATGGCTTACAGCAAAAGTACTTAAATTTTATAAAGTGATGTTAGCCAGTTTAGCCACGGTATTAATATCTTTATCACCGCGTCCGGACAGATTCACTAAAATAACTTGGTCTTTGCTCATCGTTTTAGCTAACTTTTCTGCGTAAGCTAAGGCGTGACTGGATTCCAAGGCCGGAATTATACCTTCCGTGCGACATAAGTTATGAAAAGCCGCCATTGCATCATCATCAGTAACGGCTACATATTCTGCGCGCTTAATATCTTTCAACCAAGCATGCTCAGGGCCTACGCCTGGATAGTCTAAACCAGCCGATATTGAATGTGTTTCAATAATATTGCCATCGTTATCTTGCATCAAATAGGTGCGATTGCCATGCAACACGCCCACTGGGCTATTCGCAGTTAGTGGTGCTGCATGTTGACCAGTTTCCATGCCTAATCCGGCAGCTTCCACACCAATCAAACGTACATTTGGCACGTCGATATAAGGATAAAAAATACCCATAGCATTCGAACCACCACCGACACAAGCAACGACTGCATCAGGCTGACGGCCAACCATTTCTAGCATTTGAACTTTGGATTCCACACCAATAACTGCTTGAAAATCACGCACCATCATAGGATATGGATGCGGACCAGCAACTGTGCCAATAATATAAAAAGTGTTGTGAACATTAGTCACCCAATCGCGCATAGCTTCATTCAGTGCATCTTTTAGCGTTTTAGAGCCGCTTTCAACTGGAACAACCGTTGCACCCAATAACTTCATCCTAAACACATTAGGCGCTTGACGCTTAACATCTTCGCTACCCATATAAACCACGCACTCTAAACCTAATCGCGCAGCAATCGTTGCTGTGGCAACACCATGTTGCCCTGCCCCAGTTTCAGCAATCACGCGCGGCTTGCCCATGCGCTTAGCAAGAAGTGCTTGTCCTATCGTGTTGTTGATTTTATGAGCACCTGTATGATTCAGGTCTTCACGCTTGAGATAAATCTGCGCGCCACCCACTTTATCGGATAATCGCTTGGCGTGATAAATTGGGCTGGGTCTACCGACGAAATGTTTTAAATCATAGGCGTACTCTGCTAAAAACACTGGGTCATGCCGATATTTCTCGTACATCACCCGTAATTCTTCTAGCGCTTCAACCAAGGTCTCCGCAACAAACGTTCCACCATATTGCCCAAAATGTCCTCGTGCATCTGGCATATCATAAAGCTGCATTTTTACTTCCCCACAATTATTATTTGCATAGACTAGGCTGAGACCTAATTACTATCAACTTGTTGCATAAATGCAGCAATTTTCGCTACATCTTTAATACCTTTTGAAGCTTCAACTCCACCGCTCACATCTACCGCATAAGGCTTGACCAGACTAATTGCTCGCGCAACATTATCGGCAGTCAGTCCTCCTGCTAATATCACTGGTTTAGCTAATTCTTTTGGAATTAAATTCCAATCAAAAACTTGGCCAGTACCGCCTGCAACGCCTTCTGCATAAGTATCTAGCAACAAGGCCTTTGCTGCAGAAAAGTCTTCTGCATATTGTACCAAATTTGTATCCGACTTCACTCTTATTGCTTTGATAAAAGGATGTGAAAATGCAGCACACTCACTTGCAGTTTCATCGCCATGAAACTGCAAAAGATCTAATTTAACCTTAGAAATAACTTCACGAATAAAACTAGACTCCGCATTGACGAACAACCCAACTGTACTAACAAATGCCGGGATTTGATTCACTATTTCGGCAGCCTGACTGATAGTCACATTGCGCGGACTACCTTCGTAGAATACCAAGCCAATCGCATCAGCACCTTGCGCAACCGCATCTAAGGCATCTTCTAAGCGGGTTATGCCACAAATTTTAACTCTAATTCTCAATGAATCGCTCTCAAGGTAATGAATTTAACAAACATCTCTGAATGAGCCGTTATTGTAACGCTTAAATGAGCAGGTGAATGGATTGGGTGTCAGAATTAACCATGGGTAAATTCCATTTTTCATCATACTTCACACCGGTTAAATATAAACCATGAGGTGAAAATGTAGGTGGTGATAAATTTCTGTCACGCCTCTCTAGCAACTCTTTTATATAATCAGGTGGATATGCACCTTTCCCGATATAAATTAATGCGCCTATCATGTTTCGCACTTGATGTTGCAAGAATGCATTTGCAGAAAAATCAAAAATAAAATACCGGCCTGTGGCCCTAACTTCTGCTTTCTTTAAATGCCTAACGGCAGTCTTTGCCTGGCAAGTAGAAGCCCTAAATGCACTGAAATCATGTTCACCCAATAAATAACTAGCGGCTTCAGACATGGCCAATAAATTCAGTGGCAAATGAAACCATCCTGCTTTTGTTGCCATTAATGCTGGTGAAACTGGCGCATTGTAAAGTAGATATTGATAACTACGCTCATAGGCTGAAAACCTTGCATGAAACGCTTCATCTACCTCATGCGCCCATACAACCCGAACAGAATCAGGCAAATAGGCATTAACACCCCTAACCCAGGCCGAAATGGGGCGATTACTTTCTGTTTCGAAATGGACCACTTGCGCAGTCGCATGCACACCTGTGTCTGTACGACCAGCGGCATGGACTCTGACTGGATGCTGAGCAATATTAGCAATCGCCAATTCTAATGCATCTTGAACACCACAAGCTGATGGCTGGCTTTGCCAACCACAGAAACCAGATCCATCATAGGTTAAACCTAATGCAATTTTCATAACATCCACTTCAATGCAAGTAAATGATTAGGAGTACATAAAACTATTAAGGTAAGCATTATGGCGATAATCACAATCTGATCTACTCGCTTAAAAGATGGTTGTTGCAGACAAATATTCTTTTCTATTGGCAAATGATTTTCTGCAACATGTAATTCATCCAAGCGGTAGAAATTAAACTCTAATTCATTTTTAACAGCTAATTCATCCACATAATCTAAGGTCAGCAAGAGCCTAGCGGTAAATCGCTGCACATCACAACCAATATAGTTAAGTGGCGAAAGTAGCTTATAAAGTCCTGCCATTAAATGCTCTTTTGAACTGGTGGCAAATAATATACTGATACTTGCCAATGCAATGATGAGTCTAGCTATCTGTAAAAATCCTAACGCCACGCCTTCATGGGTAGGTAAAAACCTACCTGAAAAACCCTGTATATATTCTCCTGGCGTGCCAAAAGCATAAATAATCAATATAGAAATAAATAACCAACGCATACGTTTAATCGCACGTAAAAAGTTTTTACTATGCAATCTGAATGCAAACGCACACACAAAAACACATAATAGCCATATTGACTGTTGCCCCATAAAATTCATGAGCAACAATATGAATATAAATAATAGTATTTTTACAAATGGATGCATAAATGAATTAATGATGAGTAAAATTAAAAAGCCGAGCGTTAAGCTCGGCTTTCTATCGTATATAGCAATTAAGCTAAACTATCCAATAACTGCTGTGCGCGTTCTTTTTGCTGAGCACCACCCTCTTTGATGACCTCTACCAACAATTCACGGGCACCTTCTAAGTCACCCATATCAATATAAGCTGCAACTAAATCTAACTTAACATCAAGTTCTGGAGAGTCTGATAAAACCTTTTTAGATTTAGCTTTAGCTGAGCTAGCCTTTTTTGGCTTAGCAACTGGAGGCTCAATCAATTCGTTCTCCGTATCTTCTAAATCAAAGCTGATGGATGACAAATCAAATCTATTCGCTTCAAGCTCAGAGGATTGCGACTTAGCATCATCTGTTTTTATGAGAGGGTCTTCTATCTCAGGTAATGCAAAAGATAATTCTGACGCTTTTACTTCTGCCGAAGTATCTACTGCCGATATATCAACTGATGAAGAATCAGGTGTATCTATAGAAAAATCTAAATCAAACTTAATCTCATCAGCAATATTTTTATCAACATCAGATGCTGGACTCTCTGCGACAGCACTGTCAGCAACACTAGCATTTAACTCTACATCCAAATCATAAGCTTGAGTTTGTGTTTGATCATCAGCACCTGATATATCAAGCACCACTGCCTGAGGCTCGTCATTCGCTGCCAATATTGGCTCTATCGATGGAAATTCACTGACGGCATTCGCTGTTGGTAACTCTGCTGGCGCCTCAACTGCAATATCAGCTAAATCAAAATCCATTGAATTGTCAGCGACTTCTTCTGTTGCAACATCCGCAGAATCAGTTTTCACTTCAGCAATATCTGGCGTTGCAGCCTCTAAAGAAAAATCTAAATCGTTATTCTTTGAAACTGCCTCATCAGAAAAATCATCTACCACTAATTCTTTATCATCCAAACTTTCTTCTGGTGAAACATTACTTAAATCATACAACGAATTTTCAGGGTCTACACTTAAACCCAACTCAGCAACTTTTATCCATACGGGGTCGCTATTACCCAAGGTGGTATGTAAATCTCTGGCAATATCTTCAAATGCAAATGCGTCTTGACGCGCGACATAGATTTCTAACAGTTTTAAATGTCGCTCATAAAGTGTGGGTTCTTTTGCAATAGCATTTTTCAATATAGCTTCAGCTTGTGCATCACGGCCATAAGCCATATAAACTTCTGCTTCAGCAATCGGGTCGACATTACTATCACTTGCTGTTTGACTGTCGACTGCTTGTGACATATGGCTTAAGAATGAATCATTGGATGAGACAGGTCCAGCAGTATTTGCCTGCAAATCAGTCGGCATAATCACATCTCGACCAAAACCATCCAAACTCTTTCTGCGCTTGTTACGCAAGTATGTCCATGTGGCTACCAGCAACCCTGCAACCAAAACACCCACCAGTACAGTTAAATTCATTAACCCGTCGAGTAAACCTAATTCAGCTTGGGACGCTACAGCAGGAACAGGCTTAGCGTTTTTTTGTAATTCAGCCATGGATTGATTTTTCAAGGCCAATAATTTTTTCATATCCTGAATTTGTTTTTCCAACGCTATGGTACGTGCTTCAGCGTCTTTAAGTGATTTCTCACGTGCTGTTGCCTCTTCTTGTAAAGCAGTCATTTTGGCGTCAGCACTATTACCGGCCTGTTTCTCTCCCGCAGAGAGTTTCACCACATCTTGAGGCCCAACTTTAGCGGGCATTGCCTTATCTTCAGCTGCAGAAATTTTGCCAGATGCAGATTGTTTTTGTTCTGTTTCTGCGGTTGTAGAGACAACGGCAACTGAACCTGCCAGACGGCTACGATATGCATTCCAGTTTGCAGAATGCAACTTCACAGAAGTTTTAGCTTCTTGTGGGCTGATAGACATAAGACTATCTTTAGTAGGCGCTTTAATTATCCGGCCTACTTTAAGACGATTCATATTTCCACTAAAAAATGCCTCTTGATTATTTTCATACAAGCCGATGAGCATTTGATCCAAACTCACCCCTTCAACCTGCAATTCTTTAGCAACTGAACTTAAGGTGTCGCCAGGCTTGGTCTTAATCACGTGTGTATCACTACCATCAGCAAGGCTATCCTGCTCTACTGGCGCTCTAGGTTTTCTTATTTTCTTGACGCTAGACTGACTACCTACCGTCGGACGAGCCGGTTCAGTAACACTTGAAGTATTAGCACTAGCTGCACTTTTTAGGGGTTCAGTTAAGGGTGCATCAGCGATATCAGCCGTAGCTTGATAGCCAGGCGGGTCGAGCAATACCGTGTACTCACGTTGCAAGCGTCCAGAAGCCCAATCCACTTGAATTAAAATATCCAAATACGGATCAGTGATGGGTTGATTGGAAATTAATTTCAGCATAGGCAAGCCGGCTGCGTTTTTTGCTAGCTCAACTTTAATACTGTTATGAATGGCTAAATGAGGAATACCTTGTGTAGCATATGCATCTTCTGGAGCGATAGCTGCAACCAAACTTGCAAGCTCATCTGGACTGACTAACAAAAGTTCAATTTGAGCTTTAAGCGGTTCACCCAAGCTAGAACTCACATCCAACCGACCTAAGCCTGCAGCGTGAATAGAAAATGGCATCAGTGCCAAGCACGCAGCCAGAGAAATTTGCATTATTTTATATTTACGCACATTTAACCTTTGATCAAACTTAATTTCTGAATATTAAAATAACATCAAATAGTTAGCGATGCAAGCTGACAACACACATTATATTTAATGGCAAACGCTAAGCCATATTTTTAATGTTGATTTTTATATCAGCAAAATAATGAAAAAGTTACTTTTCAATCAAAATGCGTAACATACGGCGAAGTGGTTCTGCTGCGCCCCACAACAATTGGTCACCTACAGTAAATGCAGATAAATAATCATTACCCATACTCAGTTTACGCAAACGACCTACTGGCGTGTTAAGCGTACCCGTAACAGCCGCTGGCGTAAGCTCACGCATACTCACTTCACGTTCATTAGGCACTACTTTTGCCCATGGATTAGCTTCAGCCAACATCTGATTGATTTCATCTAAAGGAACATCTTGCGTTAGCTTAATGGTTAAAGCTTGACTATGACAGCGCATAGCACCAATACGCACACACAGACCGTCGATAATAATAGGATTGGCTTCACGTCCTAAAATCTTGTTGGTTTCGACACCGCCCTTCCACTCTTCCTTACTTTGACCATTGCCCAAGTCCTTATCAATCCAAGGAATCAAGCTACCCGCCAATGGCACACCAAACTGTGAAGTGGGGAATTTTTCATCTCGCAATGTACCTGCGACAGTGCGATCAATGTCTAAAATAGCCGATGCTGGATCAGCCAATAAGTGACTCGCCGCAAAGTGCGCCTCGCCCATTTGCTTAAGTAACTCACGCATGTTTTGTGCACCAGCACCGGACGCTGCTTGATACGTCATGGAAGTTGCCCACTGCACCAAATCAGCTTTAAACAGACCATTTAAAGCCATTAACATCAGTGAAACCGTACAGTTACCACCTACCCAGTTTTTATTACCATGTGCATAAGCGTCCTGAATCACATGCATATTTACTGGATCAAGAATAATCACCGCATCATTTTCCATACGCAAAGTTGAAGCAGCATCTATCCAATGACCTTGCCAACCGTCAGCGCGTAATTTAGGGAATATTTCGCTGGTGTAATCACCACCCTGACATGAAACAATCGCATCCATCAGTTTCAAATCTGAAATATTCATTGCATCTTTTAAAGGTGCGGAGTCTTTACCCACATGAGGTGCCTTAGCACCTGTCTGTGAGGTCGTGAAAAACTGCGGCTCGATTAGCGCGAAATCATTCTCTTCCATCATGCGCTGCATGAGGACAGAACCCACCATACCGCGCCAACCGACAAAACCTACTTTTAACATTTTTAATCCAATATCTACAACGACTGTTATTTAGCTGACTTTTGCACGGCTTCACCCGCTTTTTCAAGGTCTTTTCCCACACCATTGATGGTGTTACATGCACCTAGCATAAGCACCAGCATAATCCACGTAAGATATTTTGTCATAAGTCCTCCTAATAACCGCTATAAAATTACATCGAAGCTACGATTTGATCACCCATTTCAGAGCATGATACACGTTTCATGCCTTCTTCATAGATATCACCAGTACGATAGCCTGCCGCCAATACTTTCTTAATTGCATTTTCAATACGCACTGCTGCTGCTTCGTTATCAAAGGTATAACGTAACATCATCGCGGCAGAGAGTATGGTCGCAATTGGGTTGGCTAGGTTTTTACCTGCAATGTCTGGCGCTGAGCCGTGTGATGGCTCATACAAACCTTTTTTCGTTTCGTTAAGTGACGCTGAAGCCAACATACCAATTGAGCCAGTCAACATAGAAGCCTCATCTGACAAGATATCACCAAAGATGTTGCCGGTTACCATCACGTCAAATTGTTTTGGATTGCGAATCAACTGCATAGCCGCGTTATCGACGTACATGTGGCTCAATTCCACTTCTGGGTATTCTTTTGCCACATCAATCACGATTTCTTTCCAGAACTCAGTGGTTTCAAGCACGTTGGCTTTGTCTACTGAACAAAGCTTTTTGCCTCGTTTCATCGCGATATCAAATGCAACATGGGCAATACGACGCACTTCAGACTCGCTATACACCATGGTATTAAAGCCTTCACGCTCACCACTTTCATTGGTACGCATACCGCGTGGTTGACCAAAATATACGTCACCCGTGAGTTCGCGCACTATCATAATATCCAAGCCTGCCACAACTTCTGGTTTAAGCGTAGAAGCATTCGCCAATTCTGGGTACAACACGGCTGGGCGCAAGTTTGCAAACAAGCCTAAATCTTTACGAATACCCAACAAACCACGCTCCGGGCGTAATGGACGATCTAAATTGTCATATTGTGGTCCACCAACTGCACCTAACAATACTGCATCAGCAGCACGACAGATTTTTTGCGTAAATTCTGGATATGGATGACCGTATTGGTCATAAGCCTGACCGCCTAAAGGCGCTTCAGTAAACTCCATCGCCATGCCTTCATTTTTCAATACCTCTAACACGCGTAAAGCTTGTGTGATAATTTCTGGGCCGATGCCATCACCGGGTAATACTGCAATTTTCATAGTCATGTTAATTTCCTTTAAGTACTAATTTTTATCGTCATTACTGCCTGAATTAAAGCCAGTATTAAGCGAACAGCCAAGGTTGCGCAGCTTTATGCTTGCCTTCAAACGCCTTGATTTTGTCCGCATGTAACAGCGTTAAACCAATTTCATCTAAGCCATTCAATAAGTTATGTTTTGAGGTCGGGTGAATATCAAACGTAAACGTTTCACCAGAAGGCAAAGTCACAGTTTGTGAAGTCAAATCAACGTTTAAGCTATATCCTGCTGTTGCTTCGCACTCTTTGAAAAGTTTGTCGACAACCGCATGGCTTGCCACAATTGGCAACATGCCATTTTTATAACAATTATTGAAGAAAATATCAGCGTAGCTAGGCGCAATAATTACGCGAAAGCCGTAATCTTCAATCGCCCAAGGTGCGTGCTCACGGCTAGAGCCGCAACCAAAATTCTCACGCGCGAGCATGATTTGTGCGCCTTTGTAGCGAGGTTGATTCAACACAAAATCTGAATTCAAAGGACGATTGGTACAATCCATCCCTGGCTCACCATGATCTTTATAGCGCCACTCATCAAACAAATAAGGGCCAAAACCACTACGCTTAATACTTTTTAAAAACTGCTTTGGAATAATCGCATCAGTATCAATGTTGGCGCGATCAATCGGGCAAGCTAGTCCGTTTAATTGGGTAAATGCTTTCATTTTCTATTCCTTTTCGCCTAAATTAAACGCTACGCACATCAACAAAATGGCCTGCAATCGCCGCGGCAACTGCCATCGCTGGGCTCACCAAATGAGTACGTCCGCCTTGACCTTGGCGACCTTCAAAGTTACGGTTTGAGGTAGAAGCACAACGCTCGCCCGGGCTGAGTCGGTCTGCGTTCATAGCTAAACACATACTGCAACCTGGCTCGCGCCACTCAAAGCCAGCCTCAGTGAAAATTTTATCTAAGCCTTCTGCTTCAGCCATGCGTTTAACTTGACCAGAACCCGGCACCACCATGGCTAATTGAATTGAACTCGCTACCTTCTTGCCTTTTGCCACTACGGCTGCTGCGCGTAAATCTTCAATTCGGCTATTGGTGCATGAACCGATAAAAATTTTATCTAACTTAATGTCTTCAATAGGCGTGTTAGCCGTTAAGCCCATGTATTTCAATGCATTCTCAATACTAGTGCGCTTAGTCGCATCTTGCTCTTGTGCTGGGTCTGGCACACGTCCGTTAATCGGCAACACTTGTTCAGGCGATGTACCCCAAGTCACTTGTGGTGCAATTTCCGCACCTTTTAACTCAACAACACTATCAAACACAGCATCAGCATCTGTTGCTAATGTGTTCCAATAAGCTACTGCTTTATCCCAATCTGCAGCTTTTGGCGCGTATTGACGGCCTTTTAAATATTCTGCAGTTTTTGCATCTGGCGCAATAATGCCAGCGCGCGCACCAGCCTCAATCGCCATATTACAAATGGTCATTCGGCCTTCCATGCTTAAAGCGCGAATCACTTCACCGCCAAACTCAATCGCAAAGCCATTACCACCCGCTGTACCAATTTTACCAATCACAGCTAAAGCCACGTCTTTGGCCGTTACACCAACACCCAATTCACCATCTACACGCACTAACAAGCGTTTAGATTTTTTGGCAATCAAGGTTTGAGTCGCCATCACGTGTTCAACTTCTGAAGTGCCAATACCATGTGCCAAAGCACCGAATGCCCCATGTGTAGAGGTATGGCTATCACCGCACACCACCGTCATACCTGGCAATGTGGTGCCATTTTCTGGCCCAATCACGTGAATAATGCCTTGGTTAGCATGTTTGAACGGGAAGTAAACCAATGCACCGGTTTCTTTGATATTGCTATCAAGCGTTTCCACTTGCAAACGAGAAATTGGGTCTTCAATGCCTTTTTCCCAATCTTTGGTCGGTGTATTGTGGTCAGGGTTTGCCACTAGCGTGTCAGCACGCCAAGGTTTACGGCCAGCCAAGCGCAAGCCTTCAAACGCTTGTGGGCTAGTCACTTCGTGCACCAAGTGCCTATCAATATAAATTAAACAGGTGCCGTCAGCATCTTCATGCACCACGTGCGAATCCCATAATTTGTCGTAAAGCGTTTTTCCCGCCATCATAGCTCCTTAAATTGCTGCCGATTCAAACAAAGACGCAAGCATACCTAAGTTTCAATACCCTGACAATGATATAGGTTATACTAGTATTAACACTAATAGGCTAGCAACAACGTTAGTATTAAAACCCATAAATAAAGTGAAATATCATGGATACAAGACGTCAAGAACTCGCTGAGTTTTTACAAGCGTTACGCCTACGAGGCACCCCAGAAGCATTTGGCTTTCCCGCTGGGGCACGTAGGCGCACAAAAGGATTGCGGCGCGAAGAAGTGGCACAACTCGCCGGCATAAGCGCCACATGGTATACGTGGATAGAACAAGGCCGTCAGGTTAATGTATCAGCAGAAGCATTAGAAAGACTAGCCACCGCACTTAAACTAAGCAAATCAGAACGCACTTATTTGTTTGATATGGCTGACAGGCGCGACCCGCAAGCACATATGTTAGAGGCCGACACCGCACCAGATACACTTGTGCATATGCTGGGTAGTATACAAATACCTGCCTACATAATGGGACGCACATGGGATATATTGGCTTGGAACGAGCCAGCCAGTGAATTATTTGTAGACTGGCTAGCGCAACCTATGATGGACACACGCCCTAACCTGCTGCGATTAGTGTTTAAACACCCAAGTGCTAAACAATTTGTTGTAGATTGGGAAATGCGCGCAAGACGTTTAGTCGCAGAATTTAGAGCCGATTGCCGTAGCCATTTGGAAGAACCAGAACTGAAAACACTGGTGTCAGAACTAACAAAAGCCAGCCCTGATTTTGAAGCTTTTTGGAAGCAACACGATGTTTTAGAAAGACAAGGCGGCCAACGAAAATTTATGCACCCAAAACATGGATTAATTAGCTATCAACAAATTACGCTAAGGCCAGTAGAACAGGAACAGTTAAAACTCGTGCTCTTACAGCCAGACTTACTTGCCAATGAGTAACTTATACTCCACCGCATCTTTCAACGCGCGCCATGAAGCTTCAATAATATCGGTCGAAACCCCTATTGTTGTCCAGCTGCGTTGTTGATCGGTAGATTCAATAATGACGCGCACTTTGGCAGCAGTAGCTTGGCTACTATCTAATACACGCACTTTGTAATCCACCAGTTTAATTTCATTAATGGCAGGGTAAAACGACTCTAACGCGCCACGCATGGCTTTATCCAATGCGTTCACAGGGCCATCGCCTTGTGCAGTAGCGTGCGCAGCTTTACCATTCACGTTGACGTGTATGGTCGCGGATGAATTCATACCATCGGCTGATGGTTCAAAAATACTGACGTTGTATTGCTTGAGGCTAAAGAATGGCTCAGATTTGCCTAACAATTTATGCATCAGCAAATCAAATGAGCTTTCAGCTCCTTCAAATTGGTAGCCTTCATGCTCCAAGGCTTTAAGTTGTTCTAACACACGAATCGTGTCGGGCGAGTCTTTAGTGAGGCTAGGTTCAATTTGCTGTAATTTATTAAGCAATGCGCCGCGCCCCGCCACCTCAGATACTAAAATATGGCGGCTATTACCTACTTTCTCAGGGTTGATGTGCTCATAAGAAATTGGGTTTTTGTTCACCGCATCAATATGCATACCACCTTTGTGTGAAAACGCATCATTGCCCACATAAGGCGCTTTATCGTTAAACGGCATATTTGCCACTTCACTGACAAATCGCGCCACATAGGTGAGCGTAGACAAGTTTTCTTGCGGAATGCAATTTAAGCCTAGTTTTAATTGCAAATTGGGAATAATGGAACATAAATTGGCATTACCACAACGCTCGCCTATGCCATTCATAGTGCCCTGCACTTGGCTTGCGCCCGCCTGCACTGCCGCCATAGAGTTAGCCACCGCCATTTCGCAATCGTTGTGGCAGTGAATACCAATTTGCACTTGTGGAAAACGCGCCGCAACCTGCTGGGTAATTTCAAACACCTCGTTAGGAAAACTGCCCCCATTGGTATCACACAGCGTCAGCACATCTGCACCGGCCTCTGCCGCCGCCTGCAAAGTTTGCATGGCATACTCAGCATTAGCTTTGTAGCCATCGTAAAAATGCTCAGCATCAAACACCACCTCTTTGTCCTGTGTTTTAAGGTAAGCAATGGTGTCGCCTATCATGGCAAGGTTTTCAGCTAAGGTGGTGCGCAAAATATCGGTGACTTGATAATCCCAACTTTTGCCAAAAATCGCAACAGCTTGGGTATTGGCGCTTAATAAAGAACGTAGATTATTGTCATCTGCCGCTTGAATGCCGATACGGCGCGTGCTACCAAATGCAATAATTTTAGCGTGTTGTAATTTAAGCTCAGCCACACGCTTAAAAAACGCTAAATCTTTAGGATTAGAGCCTGGGTTACCTGCTTCAATATAGCCTATACCCAGCGCGTCTAATTGCTCAACAATTTTAAGCTTATCTTCAACAGTAAAAGAAACACCTTGCGCTTGCGCACCATCGCGCAAGGTAGAATCGTAAGCCGTTACTTTACTTTGTTGCATCATCAATTTCTTTATTATTATTGAGGGGATATTAAAATGATTAATCCCTGAAATTACCAAACTGCAAAGGGAAGTCAGTCACATTCTTTTTCACAAAGGCAATCGCCTCTTGCAATAAATCACGCTTAGCGCCGTTCACACGTACCGTATCACCTTGTATGCTCGCCTGCACTTTTAAGCCAGAGTCTTTAATCAGCTTGCTAATACGCTTCGCTAAATCGCTATCGATGCCCGCTTTAATCTTTAGCTCTTGTTTTACTTTATTGCCGCCCACTTTTTGCACGTCTTTATGGTCAAGACGCTTGGTTGAGTCTGGTTCTTTTTTCTCCATCCCCGGCAACAAGATATCTTTAATTTGATCTAGCTGAAAATCGTTATCGCCAAACAAAGTGATAATGCTATCTTTCTCATTTAGCTCAACTTTGGCTGAAGTCCCTTTAAAATCATAACGATTCGTAATCTGCTTACCCGCGGTATCAATCGCATTCTTCAACGCAACCATATCCACTTCAGATGAAATATCAAAACTAGGCATATTCTCTCCTCAAAAACTCTAAAACGAAGGAGCTACTAAGCAAAAGCACGAAAACAGTACGATGAGTACGGCGAGTGCGAGCAACAACGTAGCGCCGAACATTAACCTTTATTCAAAGTGGCAAACGTAATCTAGCGTTTCTGTCACTTCAATATCAAAACTTGAGTTTGCCGGCACAGTAAATTTATCACCAGCGCCATAAGCTTTCCAAGAATCTTCACCTTTAAGGCGCACTTTGCAAGCACCCAAGCTAATTTCCATCAGCTCTGGCGCGGCAGTATTAAAAGTAAGTGAACTAGGGAAAATAACGCCAATAGTGCTGCGTGTACCGTTTGGAAACATGACTGTATGGCTTACACACTTGCCATCAAAGTAGATATTTGCTTTCTTTTTTACACTGACATTGTCAAATTGTGCCATTTGCTTAAGCTTTCAAGAATAATAAAAACCTATTATCGCAGAAAAGCACCGCCTATCCAAGGCTGACTGGCTAAAGCCCGCTCAGCAAGACATTGTAAATTTTTAACTGATGTACAGACAAATAAACAGCTGACTAAGCTCGTGATTATTTTTGCAGATATTCATCCAACATGCGCGTCACGCCAGTTTGCCAGTCGGGTAAATGTAGATTAAAGGTTTGCTGTAATTTGCTGGTATTTAACCGAGAATTCAAAGGCCGCTTAGCCACTGTGGCAAACTCACTGCTAGGCACAGCGTGAATAGCCGTTTGCACCACCTTAATAGACAGGCCTGCTTGCCGCGCATACTCAATCACCAAGGTCGCATATTCATGCCAAGACGTTTCACCACTGGCAACCAAGTGATACAAACCACCCACATTAGCTTCTTGCCGTGCGGTGCTAATCGCATGGGCGGTCACATCTGCCAACAAATCAGCGCCAGTCGGCGCACCTATTTGGTCGTTCACCACCTTTAAGCTATCGCGTTCTTGCGCAAGCTTTAACATGGTTTTAGCAAAATTATTGCCGCGCGCGCCATACACCCAACTAGTGCGAAAAATTAAATGCTGACAGGCCGCCGCCATAATCGCCTGCTCGCCCGCCAATTTGCTCGCCCCATACACACTTAAAGGCGCGGCTGCATCAGTCTCTAGCCACGCTTGTTTGCCACTACCATCAAACACATAATCAGTAGAAAAATGCACCAGCCACGCACAGCAACGCTTAGCTTCTTGCGCCAACACACCGGGTGCCAGCGCATTAATAGCATGTGCCAACACTGGCTCGCTCTCGGCTTTATCCACCGCCGTGTAGGCCGCCGCATTCACAATCACATCTGGCGCAACATCGCGCACAGTCTGCGCAAGCCCAGCTAAATTACTTAAGTCGCCACAATGAATTTGGCTTTGCGCATCTAGCGCAACCAGCTCACCCAAAGGCGCAAGGCTACGCTGTAACGCCCAACCTACCTGACCGTTTTTACCTAACAAGAGAATTTTCATAGACTAAACTTTGAGTCGCTCATATCTGACGCATCATACTATAAAAGCCACACACCTCGCGGTATATGGCTTTCAAGTTTTTGATACATTGTGAAACACTTAAATGGTGGGCTGGGGTCAATCCAACAAATCAATACAACCCAATATATAAGCCAATCTTAGTTTGTTAATTATAGCTCGTACCCTCAAACGTACCCAATAAAAGTAATTCCGTATTACCCAGCAGCACTAACTTGAGACCCAACAGTGGCTTTGATCGTCAGGCGTTGAAGCTCCGCTAGCTCTTCATCAGTCAAATTGCTCAGATCGAAAGCTGGAGCGCTAGTGCTGACCGTCGCTGCTTTCTTAGCGTAGAGCCCACAAGCCCTGCCCCGAGCAAGCTCAGCATAGATCGCAGTGTTGTAAAGCCCACGAGCTGCAGCGCGCTCACTGAGTACGCCTAATGCATCCAGGTGAGCCTCTAGCGTGACACGAGCCCTTGCTATCACTGGTGCACGTAACTCTTCAATCCTTGAGGCTATCTTGACGTTAGCCATGAGCGTTGATGACGACTCGTGAACAGACTTAGCTAGCGTGGTTGGTCTAACATTGTAGGCACTGCGGTAGGCGTCAGACAGGGTCTTGCCAGCAGCCACTGCCTGCGCAAATTTCTCCTGCTGAGGTGAGAGATCCATAACAACACCCGTTACCTAGATGGCGATATTTTAACGCTTTTTGGTAACGATGTAATCTATTGAAGAGGCTTAAATAACCAGCAGCTAATCTTTCATTAACGACAATTAACTTGCCCACCAATATCAGTACAGTTATAAGTGCGCCCATCAATCCTGTAGCTGCTGAAAGGTGAAGTGGGAGCCGGAGTCACACGCCCCATGTTGTCCAGATTTTTTTGAATAGATTGCCATCTAGCCGCTTCACTTGCTTGTGATCTCTGATTTGAATTATCAATAGTTGATTGCCAAGATTGATATGCGAAAGCTTTAGCTTCTGCATTAGAAATTTTACTTTGCCTATAATATTCATCGATCACATCTAGCTGCGAGTAAAACGCTTTTATGTCTGGCGCATTAGGATGATTACCTTCTGCTGAGTATGTGTTTATTACACATGTTTTGTAATTAGAAAAATTATCGACATTGTTCCCTGTATCACATCGACTCATCACTTTACTTATTGGCATGTCTCCAAAAATATCTCCCAATATATCTCCCAATAAGTCAGCTCTTGCGCTGGAAGTTACTGCGAATAGTAACGTCGCTACTAATAATTTACGCATTACATTCTCCTTGTATAAGTTAAATTAATCCAAAACTAATGTTGAGCTTAGAAAACTTTGTTTTTTATTTTTTGACAGCTAAATCTTCCCCGCATAGACATATCTTCGACAAGATCACCTTTTTCATCAAATGCTGAGCCTTCGACAATAAGTGTTGCCGACCTTCTTGAAAGTGTGAATATCTTCTGAAGCCCATGGTTTTGGCATGTGCAGATTGCTTCAATATCATCAATCGAACATTTCATGGGGTTGGTTTTTTCGGCGTTTACTGAAAAACAACCAAAAGATAATCCGAAAGGAAAACCAGACATATATCCTGTTTTTGAATCCATGACCAAGTCAAAATCATACGGAGAGTCTGCTATACCCCTACCCTTCATAACGCCCGCGCAATAGAGATTAACAACCTCAGCACTCGCGCCGCAGCAAGCGAAAATCGTTAGAACCAAAATGGTAATTTTTGAAAATATTTTAAGTTTGATTAACTTCATCTTTGCAATACCATTTAATACCTCTATTGGGTATTATGTCCCGTGGTATTGGATGCGTCAATAGACCATATTAACAGTATGGCTAAACCATCACCTACCCACGCGAACGACCCGTCACTTGTTGCACTTGGTGCGACGATTAGAAGCACTCGCACGACATTAAACATGTCACAGGAGGCACTGGCATTAGCCGCTGATTTAGATCGCTCCTATATGGGTGGTATTGAGCGTGGCGAGCATAATATAGCCCTCATTAACATCATCAAGATCGCTAGTGCGCTTAAGTTAAAGGCATCTGATCTACTTACCGCCAGCAATCTTTGAGCGTAACCACGCTGATCAAATTGCATTTAGCCTTAAGCCGCTTTATTTAAGGCAATCTCATTAAGGTAAGCAATTTGCCTTGGGAGAA
>JAIPCR010000069.1 GCA_021738125.1 Sulfuritalea sp. | reverse complement strand
GCTTTACAAGCTCGCGTAAATGACGACTCAGCAATATTGCGAGAACATATTAGTTGGGCATTAGCACAACATCAAAATTAATCATCCGCCGTAGAGACAATTTTGTGGATACTTAAATCTGCCCCATCAAATTCTTCTTCTCGCCCCATACGAATACCGACAAATTTCTTCAATACTCCATACACAAGAACACCACCTAACACTGCTACTACTACACCTAAACCAGTACCAAGCAACTGTGATATAAAACTCACTCCGCCCCTACCACCAAATGATTGTGTGCCAAATATACCTGCGGCAATTCCACCCCAAGCACCACATAATCCATGTAAAGGCCAAACGCCTAATACATCATCAATTTTTAAACGATTTTGTGTATGCGTGAATGCCCAAACAAATAAAACACCTGCGACCACACCTGTCACCAAAGCGCCTAAAGGGTGCATCACATCTGACCCAGCGCACACAGCCACTAAACCTGCCAAGGGGCCATTATGTACAAAACCAGGATCATTTTTACCCATCACTAATGCAGCCAAAGTTCCACCGACCAAAGCCATTAATGAGTTAACCGCTACTAATCCGGAGATACCTTGAATAGTCTGAGCCGACATCACGTTAAAGCCAAACCAGCCTACAGTCAGAATCCATGCGCCCAATGCCAAAAATGGAATATTAGAAGGTGGGTGCGCATGCACTCGCCCATCTTTACCATAACGATCTGAGCGAGCACCAAGTAATAATACTGCAATTAGTGCAATCCATCCGCCCATCGCATGCACTACCACCGAACCTGCAAAATCATGAAACTTAGCGCCAAATGAAACATTCAACCAATCTTGAAACCCATAATGATTATTCCAAGCAATGCCTTCAAAAAATGGATAGACGAAACCAACTAACGCAAAAGTTGCCGCCAATTGAGGGTTAAATTTCGCACGTTCCGCTATACCACCCGATACGATGGCCGGGATAGCCGCAGCAAAAGTCAATAGAAAAAAGAATTTAACTAATTCATAGCCATTTTTAGCGGCTAATACTTCCGCCCCACTGAAGAAATTAATACCATAAGCAATACTGTAGCCAATAAAAAAATAAGCGATAGTTGAAACTGAAAAATCGACCATAATTTTCACTAAGGCATTCACTTGATTCTTTTTACGCACTGTGCCGACTTCTAAAAAAGCAAATCCCGCATGCATGGCAAGCACCATAATAGCGCCTAACAAAACAAATAAAACATCATTCGACGTGATTAGAACTTCCATTTTTAAGCTACTCCATTATTTTTGTGTTAAAAAAGCAAGCAAATAGCGCGCCAATACTTAACTTGTTGTTTTTTATTATTTATCCTTGCGCCAATAAGAAATTAATGCACTTTAATAGTGCGTTACCATTTGTTAAGCACTTAAATTGTGCCATATGCAGGTTGTTAAGTGGGCTTTACAATAGATTGACTAGCAGACATACTTACCCATAATCTTAATTAAAAAGTAGTGTGATATGGAGTTAGTACTAATATTGATACTAATAAGTCTGGCTTGGTTTTGGCTAGATAGTATGGATAAGCGGGAAAGAGCTATTGTACTTGGTCACGATTTAGCCTCCCGATTCAATTTACAGTTGCTAGATGAAACTGTCGCTTGCAGTAAATTATGGTTAGGGCGAAACGGTCGCGGGCGTGTGCAGTTTTTACGTACTTATGAGTTTGAAGTAAGTGCCAATGGTGCCGATCGCCTGCATTGCAACCTATTACTACTGGGCAATCAGTTAGGTACTTGGCACATCCCTCCCTATCAACAATAACTTTAGATGCTAAGTCCAACCGTATCTTTAAAACTAAAAATCATATCGTGCACCTACCTGAACCAATCTAGGCATGCCCGTTAAAATACCTCGGGTTCTGTCGGTAATGTACTCTTTATCAAACAAGTTTTTACCTGTCACAAAAATCGTTGTTTTGTAAGGTGCGTATTTATAGTTCAGTGCGGCGTTATAAATGGTGTAACTTGCAATTTCACCAAACTGCCCCGTCAATCCAAGTGCAGGAGTCGGAGCATCACCTTCGACAAAGTCGGCAAACTGACTGCCTACATGCACGGCTTCTAACTGCGCATTCCAGCTATTCATTTTGTAACCCAACGCAACTGTCATTGTGTTTTTTGGGGCGTAAGGCTGGCGATTGCCTTTTGCGCCACTAATAGGTTTAGTAATATCTACAGGTCTAAATGGTGTATCCTGCTCCGCAATAGGTAGCCATGTGTAAGCTACTCGGCTATACAAACCATTGTCAAAGTCATACTGACCGCTGAACTCCAAACCTGCGAACGTGGCCTTACCTTGTGATAGACTTGTATTACCACTTGCTACTGAACCCACGGCAATCAAATTGCTAAAGTCGTTATAAAAAACGGTTGATTCTACATTTAAACCTTTCACTGGTTTAGCTCTAAACCCAAGCTCATAATTAGTTGATTTTTCAGAATCCACATCTACCGCGCCGCCCGTGCCACTAATTAAATCCTCAGTACGTGGTGGCGCAAAACCACGATGCACGCCTGCGAATACGGTTAGATTGTCATTCGGGTTGTAAGCAAAACCAATGCCTGGAATCCACTCATGCAAGCTCGCCTCACCTTTGGCACCTGTTAAGCGATTAGTGCGCTCGTTTTCAATATGCTCATAGCGTACTGCAGGCGTGATTGAGAACTGCCCGATATCAAAACGATTGGAGATAAAGCCAGAGTAAGCATCAGTTTTACGTTCGTTATTTTCAGACAATACGCCCGTTCTAGCGGCAGGTGCCATGCCATTGATTTGCCTGCGTTCCTGATCTTCAAAGTGCGCTTTTGCACCAAGTTCCAATTCTCCCCAAGCATGCGTCACGGCTAGGCGCGGCTCCACACCGTAAGTATTATAAGTACGTAAACGACCTTCATTACCTAAACAAGTATCCGGATTGACCGCCAAACCATTGGTGCGACCATCGCTCACTGCAATACAAGCAGGTGTAGTAGCGCCACCAGCATTAGCGCCAGTGCCAGTAGCAATGGTTGATGAAATACTACTTTGACGCCACCAGTCACGATCAAAATAACTGTAATAAAAATTAGTCGTTAACAATGCATTGGTATTCATTTGCCAATCATGCGTGGCTGATACGCCATAGCGCGTTGTTGCAAATTTGTCATGATTAAACGGGTTGTATTCACCGCCAAAGTTTTGATACTCTTTCTGAGTAAGACCAGAATAACTTACCTGTGAATCTTCCGTAAACCAGTTGGCACGTATTGTAATCGCATGATTGTCACCTAACGATTTTGTCATTTTCACATTCAAATCTTCCACATTTGAATGAGTATTATCTCGAGCACCATCACCCTCTTTATGCGTGTAATCAAACAACACTCCCTTACCGCCGGCATTGATTTTAGTATTGAGATAATCACGATTGCCGGCGGTCACGCTCATGTGGCCAGCAAAGTTTTCCGTCGTGTTCGGCGTAATATAGTTAATCACACCGCCTGCTGTTTGTGGGCCAAACTTGATTTGTGATGCACCTTTCAACACCTCAATTCGCGCAAACCGATCTATTGTCGGATGATAGTAGCTCTCGTTTGCACCATACGGCGCATAAGTCACAGGAATGCCATCCTCTAACAACAACACCTTGGTAGAACGCGTTGGATTTAATCCACGCACGCCAATATTAGGGCGCATCCCCATGCCTTCTTCATCACGCACTACCACACCTGGCGCTTTACGCAGTGCCTCGCTGGTTGTGAGCACATGACTGGACTCCAACTCTTCCTGCTCAATAATCGTCGCTGAACTAGGTGTTTTAAGTAACTGCTCTTGATTACCAATTACATCCACACGCGGCAATACCAGCACTTCAGTCTGCTCGGCAAACACAGAGTTACTTGCTACTAGCATCAAAGCGGCATAAATTGATTTAAGCTTAAACTGCATTTTTTCTCGATTCAATTTAACATATAATAAAGATATTAAATGCTATTCTATATGAGAATCATTCTCATTACAATTAAAACTTGTAAGCAACAAATAGTAGCTAATGCTAAAATTAAAATATGAAAATTTACAGAGATAAACTACAGCGCTTTGTTTTCGAACGCACACCTGTTCGCGGCAACCTTGTAAATATTACACAAACACTAAAACTAGCACTAAATAAACAAAATTTACCTGCCGGATTAAGACAATCATTAGGTGAACTAATGGCAGCGAGCGCCCTACTCGCTGCTACGCTAAAGATGAATGGTGTACTGATACTGCAAATTCAAAGTAAAGGTGCGTTAAAGTTATTAGTAGTGGAATGTACTTCAGACTTAGATAGCTCAATGAAAATACGTGCAACGGCTAAATGGAGTGGCGAGATCGAAGACCATCAAACCATGTTCGAATTAATTGAACATGGTCAATTTATAATTACACTAGACCCTAAAGATGGCGGCCAAGCTTACCAAGGCATTGTGCCACTAGAAGGTGATAGCATCAGCGCGATACTTGAAAACTATATGCTGCGTTCTGAGCAAATTGATACAAAAATCTGGTTATGCTGTGATGGAGAATCTGCTGCTGGTATGTTGATTCAAAAAATGCCAGAAACCATGAATCAAGTGATGCAAATACAAGATGCAGATATTTGGAACCGTGTTTGCCATTTGGCCAGCACCGTAACTGATGATGAGTTGTTAAATTTACCCGCAGAAACTTTACTTACACGGTTATTTAACGAAGAGGATGTACGTCTTTTTGAAGCAAGTGACACACAATTTTACTGCAGTTGCACACGTGAGAGTGTAGCCAGTATGTTGCGCATGCTGGGCAATGAAGAGTTAACGGGCATTATTGCCGAGCGCGGTAACATTGAAGTGAACTGTGATTTTTGTAACGCACATTACTTGTTTGATAAAGTCGATGCGACGCACTTATTAATGACTGAAACACTCATCCCAAGCAATCCTAAAGTACATTAACCATTAGTTAGCTTGACGTTTACGCTCGAACAAACAAACCGCCGTTGCCGCACCTGCATTAAGTGACTCTACTGCACCCAGCTTAGTTTCTGCCATAGGAATAGTAATGCTTTTTGTCGTTGCGGCGATGGTCTGTTTACGTAACCCTGCGCCCTCATTGCCAATCACAAAAGCTGTGGCTTGCGTGAAATCTTGCGCATACAAGGACTCACCTTGCATGGCAGTGGCATAACTATTGCCATTAAAATTCTCAAGCTCAGCAATTAAATCAGCACGCGCAACTACGGGCAGTACAAATTGTGCACCCTGTCCACCACGTAGTGCCTTTGGCGACCAAGCATCGGTACAACTTGTACTTAAATAAACCGCCTCAACACCAGCCGCAGCGGCAGTTCGCAAGATACTACCCAAATTACCCGGATCTTGAATATCTTCTAACATCAACACAAAACTTGGAGACTCCGATATGCTTATTTGTGGGATTTTAACTAAAGCAAGAATGCCTGTTGCACTCGCTACTGGCGTCAGTTCAGCAAACATTAGTGTTGGCAGCATCATAGTAGAAACATGTTCTAGCGCTTGAATCAGGCCGGTGGCTTCAACACTACTTTGACCTTCAGGAATAATCACCATGGTAGGCTCACCAAATGCCGTTATATAGGCTTCTATCAGATGAACGCCATCGAGCAGCGTTTGCCCTTCACTACGACGCTCGCGAGCATTGTCCGCAAGTTTTTTTAGGTGTTTAAAAACTGGATTGTCACGAGAAACAATGTGCTTAAAAGACATGAGTATTATTTACCTTAAAACGTCCGTTTAAACAAAAACCGCCTGCCATGTTTGTTTACACAGCAAGCGGTATTAGGTATGGTCAGCCAACTGGCAACTATGACTACTGCCTAAGCTTTAGATTTGCTGCAATTCGCAATCTCAAAGCATTTAGCTTAATAAAACCACCTGCATCTTTTTGGTCATAAGCACCTTTATCATCCTCAAAAGTTGCAATGCTAGAATCGAACAGTGAATTCGTTTTACTATCACGCCCAGTAACAATCACATTGCCTTTGTAGAGTTTAACGCGTACCCAGCCATTCACTACAGCTTGTGTATGATCTATCAATGTTTGAATGGCAAGACGCTCTGGACTCCACCAATAACCGTTATAAATCATGCTGGCGTAACGTGGCATTAAATCATCTTTTAAGTGCGCCACTTCACGGTCTAAGGTGATTGATTCAATAGCACGATGCGCTTTAAGCATAATCGTGCCACCAGGCGTTTCATAACAACCACGAGATTTCATACCCACGTAGCGATTTTCTACTAAATCTAGACGACCAATACCGTGCTTACCACCAATTTTATTCAAATGTGCTAACAGCTCATGAGGCCTCATCGCCTCACCATTCAAGCTTACTGGATCACCATTCACATACTCTATGTCTAAATATTCAGCTGCATCAGGCGCCTTTTCTGGACTTACACTCCAACGCCACATCGATTCTTCTGCCTCAGCAGCTGGATCTTCCAAATGACGACCTTCGTATGAAATATGTAGCAAGTTAGCATCCATACTGTATGGACTGCCGCCTTGCTTATGCTTCATATCGACTGGTATGCCATGCGTTTCAGCATAAGCCATTAATTTTTCTCGGCTTAACAAATCCCACTCACGCCATGGTGCAATAATTTGAATGTTCGGGTTTAAGGCATAAGCACCTAATTCAAAGCGTACTTGGTCATTACCTTTACCTGTGGCGCCATGTGAAATAGCGTCGGCATTGGTTTCACGAGCAATCTCAATTAAACGCTTAGCAATTAAAGGACGTGCAATTGATGTGCCCAATAAGTATTCACCTTCATACACGGTATTGGCACGAAACATTGGGAATACGAAGTCACGTACGAACTCTTCACGTACATCATCGATATAAATTTCTTTTACCCCGGCAGCCTTAGCTTTAGCACGTGCGGGTTCTAATTCTTCCCCCTGGCCTAAGTCAGCAGTAAAAGTAACGACTTCACATTGGTATTCATCTTGTAGCCACTTCAGAATAACCGAAGTATCTAAGCCACCCGAATAGGCTAAAACAACCTTCTTAACTTCTTTTTTCTCACTTTTATTGACTGTACTCATTGCTTAAACTTTTCCTAATAGTAAATATTCCATTAATGCTTTTTGCACATGCAAACGATTCTCTGCCTCATCCCAAACTACTGACTGAGCGCCATCGATAACATCTGCCGACACTTCTTCACCACGATGCGCAGGTAAGCAATGCATAAAAAGCGCATCTTTAGCTGCAACACGCATCATATCGCCATCGACTTGCCAATCGGCAAAATCACGTAAACGCTCTTCGTTTTCAGCTTCAAAGCCCATACTGGTCCACACATCTGTAGTAACCAAGTGAGCACCGCGGGCAGCATCCATAGGGTCAGCAAATACTTCAAAATGATTGTTACCATATAAATTAGCACGCTCAGGCTCAACTTCGTAGCCTGGTGGTGTTGAAACATGCACATTAAAATCTAGTACCTCAGCGGCTTGTAGCCAAGTGTTACAGACATTATTACTGTCACCTATCCAAGCAACTGTTTTACCTTGAATAGAACCGCGATGCTCAATATAGGTGAAAATATCCGCCAAAATTTGGCAAGGATGATACTCATTAGTTAAGCCGTTAATCACCGGTACACGGGAATTAGCGGCAAAGCGCTCTATAATTTCTTGTTCAAACGTACGAATCATCACCACGTCACTCATACGCGAAATCACCTGAGCAGCATCTTCTACAGGCTCACCACGGCCAAGCTGAGAGTCCCGCGTATTCAAATAAATGGCTGAACCACCAAGTTGCTGCATCCCCGCCTCAAAAGACAAGCGAGTGCGGGTGCTAGCCTTTTCAAAAATCATGACCAAAGTACGGTCTTGTAATGGCCAATATTGTTGATAAGCCTTAAATTGGCTTTTAATGACTCGTGTACGCTCAAACACATATTCGAGCTCTTCACGATTTAAATCGTTAAATTGTAAAAAATGTTTTATTGCCATAATATTTACCGCATTAAGTCCAATGACTTTTAGTATGAAATTTTAAGTTATTTGATTATATAGTGCTTATAACTAACTGTTTAAGAAAGTTTTAATTACCGTAGCCAAACGTTGCACCAACTCTTTAGCTTCAGACTCATTCATCACCAATGGCGGCAACAATCTCACCACATTATCTGCCGTCACGTTAATCAGCAGTTTGGCCGCTAATGCTATTTTCACCAAATCGCCACAGGGGCGATCCAACTCAATACCTATCATTAAACCTGCATTACGAACAGTCGTCACACCTTGAGTATTTTTAAACTCAGCTTCAAAGCCTAGGCGGATTAAATCACCTATTCTTTTAGCATTTTTACACAAGTCTTCTTGCTCAATTGCTTGCAAAGTAGCCAAGCCCGCCGCACAAGCTAATGGATTACCCCCAAAAGTTGAGCCATGCTTACCATACGTGAATACTTCCGCCGCATTACCCCGAGCAACGCAAGCACCTATCGGCACACCTGAACCCAGACCTTTAGCTAAGCTCATCACATCCGGCTTAATATTAGTATGCTGAAATGCAAACCAAGTGCCAGTACGCCCTATGCCAGTTTGTACTTCATCTAACATTAACAACCAGCCGTGCGCATCACAAATCTGACGCAATGCTTCTAGGTAGCCGCTTGCATCTTTAGGAATGTTGATGCCACCCTCACCTTGCACTGGCTCAACTAAAATAGCCACCACATTAGCGTTCCTTGATGCCACTTGCTTAACCGCTTCAATATCATCGTAAGGCACACGAATAAAACCACTTACCAATGGCTCAAAGCCTGCCTGCACCTTGCGATTCCCTGTGGCTGAAAGTGTTGCCATCGTCCGACCATGAAATGACTTATCCATGACAATAATTTCAGGATTAGTGATGCCTTTATTGTGGCCATATAATCGTGCTAACTTAATGCTAGCTTCGTTCGCTTCACAACCTGAGTTGCAAAAGAACACTTTATCCATACCTGACACTTCACATAATTTATCTGCCAAAGCTTCTTGCTCAGCAATATGATAATAATTAGACACGTGAATGAGTTTAGCCGCTTGCTCGCTAATCGCTTTAACCAATTTAGGGTGAGCATGACCTAGACCATTCACCGCGACGCCCGCAAGTGCATCCAAGTACTTTTCACCAGCAGTATCCCACAGCCAAACACCCTCACCTCTAGTAAAGGTCACCGATTGACGCATATAGGTATTCATTAAATGATCTGACATAAAATTCTTTAACTAAATTTAATTCAATAATAAAAAACGGCGACTATTGCCGCCGTTTGAGACTTAAGCTACTGGATTAATCATGCGGCGCATGTCCATGTATATAATGACAGACAACTCATGAAAAGATTAACAATTTTTATTTATAATTATCAATCAAACAACATGTGTGAGATTATCTGAAAACCCCTTAATTGGCAACCCTAGCAGTCATTCCAGCGTTTATCAAACCACACTTCACCGAGTGCAATTAATGTTAAAAAAAATACTAGCTAAACTAAGCATTACCCAGCTACCCAATTTAGGTAGTTTATGGATGCT
>JAIPCR010000068.1 GCA_021738125.1 Sulfuritalea sp. | reverse complement strand
GGCACAATCACTATGCTGTGGGCTGGTTTGGCTAAATATATGCAAATTCACAACTACGAATACATGATAGGTTGTGGCAGTGTGAGTATGTCTGACGGTGGCCACGCAGCAGCAAGCTTGTATCGCAAATTAGAAGACGATTATTTATCACCGCTTGAATACCGCGTTTTCCCTCGCAACCCATTACTTAACGACTCATTACGCACCGACATGCAAGTGGCTTGCCCGCCACTCATTAAAGGTTATTTACGTCTTGGCGCCTATATTTGTGGTGAACCGGCATGGGATCCCTATTTCAACACAGCTGATATGCTGGTAATGTTACCGCTATCTAAAATCAACCCAAGATACGCCGCACACTTTTTGAAATAAGTAGATTATTTTGACTGAATGCGCCGTGTCGATAGACACTTTGCCATTATTTAGCAGCAAAAATATCAATACCCATAGCATCACGCGCGGCTTCAGAATTAGCCGCGTGGCGGTGCATACCCTAGTGGGTGTATTTGTTGTGTCTTTAATCTTTCCTTTAGGCACCAAACATTTAAAATTAGGTCTGATTAAATGGTGGTGTAAACATTTACTGGATATTTTTAACGTCAGCGTAATTAGCTTTGGCGAGAGGCCACCATCCTATAAAGCGGCCAGTAACAATATGATTATCGCCAACCATATTTCTTGGATAGATATTCATGCCATTAACAGCATCTTGCCACTTACCTTTATCGCTAAATCAGATATTAAAAGTTGGCCTATATTTGGTTATCTAGCCAGTAAAGGCAATGTACTCTTTATAGAACGAGGCAAACGGCATCATGCAACACGCATCGTCGACATCACGACACGCCACTTAAAAACTGGTGATAATTTGTGCCTATTTCCAGAAGGTACCACCACTGATGGCAGCGAAATTATGCCATTCAAAGGCAGTGTGATTCAGTCTGCAATAGCAGCACAATCAACCATTTGGCCGGTAGCTATTCGCTACCCGCACCCTGATGGCGGCATTAATACCGCAGTGGCTTACGCGGGTGACACAACGATGGCGCAATCCATACAACAACTGTTATTACAAAAACGCCCCGTCATTGAGCTACATTTTTTAGCACCAATTTCTACGGTTAAATTAGCAGATCAAAATAAAAATCGCCGCGACTTAACGCTGCACATTCAATCGCTTATTACTAAAAAATTAGCGATTTAATTGAATAGGATTATCTAATGGGTGCGATTGCACTTGGATAATCTCTTTTGTCTGCAGGTTCATCGCCGTAAGTTGCCCGCCCCACAAACAGCCAGTATCAAGCGCATAGACATTAGCCCGTTGTTGCAGGCCTAATGCAGACCAGTGGCCAAAAATCACTTGTACATCTTGCGTTGCGCGACTAGGCACATCAAACCAAGGGGTGAAATTTTGCGGCACATCGGCTAACTCACCCTTGAATTGAAACTCCATTTCACCTAGTTGGGTACATACGCGCAACCGAGTCATCGCATTGGTAATCACACGCAGCCTGTCAATACCGCTTAAGTCATCATGCCAACGATTGGGCAAATTACCATACATATGCGCTAAAAAATCTAAATGAGCTTCACCTTGTAGCATCGCCTCTACTTCAGCGGCATAGCACATGGTGTTTTCTGCTGTCCATTGTGGCAGCAGCCCCGCATGCACCATTAAATAATGTTCGCCTGGCGTTGGCTCTGCTTGGTAAGCTAGCCTTTGATGACGCAACCAATTAAGTAACGCATCTTTATCATCTGCCGCTAACAAAGCATCTAAGGTATCGCCTTTATGTGCCCTAACAAAGCCAGCCGCCACTACTAAAGCATGTAAATCATGATTACCCAACACCACCTTTAAGCAATCTTGATGCGCATAACACCAACGCAATACCTCAAGTGAACCTTTACCTCGATTAATTAAATCGCCGACCAGCCAAAGCTCATCAATTTCTGGATTAAACTCAATACGTGCTAGCAATGCCTGAAAAGCATGATAACAACCTTGAATATCACCGATTGCATAGGTTGCCATTAAGATGTCGCCTGTAATAAAAAACCACTTATGCAACTAAGTGGTTTTTTGATTTTTGTCATACTAATGATTAAAGCGTGTGATTAATTTAAACGCGGCTAAAATCTACACTCGCCTCATTTAGCTTCTATTTTGCCGCTGCCGGCGCAGGTGCCGCTGATTTAACTTCAGCTACCGCTGTAGCATCTGCCACCTTAGGTGCTGGTGCTTTAAAACTAGCGCCACTGGCATTGGCCATGTGAACCACTGCACCAGCAATTTCACCATCAGTCAACGCTGGGTTACCACCACGTGCTGGCATAGTGCGAATGCCATTAATCGCATGATTAACTAGCAGGTCGTAACCTTGTGCAATACGGGGTGCCCATTGGCCTTTATCACCAATTTTAGGGGCATTCATTAAGCCTGCTGTATGACACATACCACACACTGCTGTCACCACTTCTTCGCCACTTTTATCTACATGTGGGCCTGCATCTGCGGCAGCTACTTCAACCGTTGCAACAGGTTTAATGTTTTCTTCTACTTGAGCTGCAGCAGCGGCTGATTCTACAGCCACGACGGCTGGGGCACTTACCACGCCAGACGTTTTAGCAATTAACGAAATAATTAAAGTGAAAGCTAAAATAGCACCTGGGATAACCAGAATTAGTTGCCAAAACGTGGAGCCTTTATATTCATTACTCATAACAGTTATTTCCTAAGGATGGGTTTGTATTGGCAAGATTATACCTACACTTTAACTGAAGGTAAAAGGACTTGGCTAAGGTAAAAGGCCATGATGCACATTGCTTTGGTATAATGCCGAAGTTAATTGCGCCCGTAGCTCAGCTGGATAGAGTGTTGGTTTCCGAAGCCAAAGGTCGTGGGTTCGACTCCCGCCGGGCGCACCAATTAAAAAGCCAGCAGCAAATTGCTACTGGCTTTTGTCATTTATATTAAATTACGGCAGTACTTGATTAATTTCAATATCCACCGCCGACGCACCATCAGGTTTAACTGCGGCAGACACACCTTGCAAATCACCCGCCCGCGCCTTAGCGTCCCCGCCTTTAGCAATTCTCGCCACTACAACCACATCGCTCGCATTGGAAAGTTTTAGATCTGTCATAAGTGAAGTGCTGTCATCTAACTGATAGGTGTAAGGCAATTCTTTTACAGTGGTTCGCACTATGGCGAGTGGCATCGGTGCACCTTGTGTCGCACGAGCGTAAATGAACACCGTTGCTGCTGGGTCTATATTACTAGCTAATGCAGGCGCTAAACTAATGGTGCCGTGAATATTGGCCGCGCTAGCTTGAGTTGTTTCTGGGGTCGCCGGCATGGCTGCCTCTTGTGCAACAGCAGGCTTGTCAGCAACAGGGATCATCGCTATTGGTCTACCAATGACAAGGTAAATGTAAATGGCAAGAATAGGGATAATAACAATCAGCGTAAAAGCCAACCGTACATCTGGCTTAGCAACGGCGGCTACTTTTTCAGTGCTACCTAGCTCATCTAACATACGGCGCTCTAGCTCAGTTTTGGCAATATTGTATTGATCTGTATCTAACATGCCAATTATTTTATCTTGTTCAATCTCATCAAACTGTTGGCGAAAAATCTCACGCTTTTCTGTCCCATCATCGGCTTTAACCGCAACACTAGGCCACATTAAAGGTCTCACAATAAAAGTGAGCACCATGACCAACAATAAAATGACCATCGCAAAAAATACCAACATTCTGAATCCTTAATTGTCTTAAATTGACTTACTTTAACAGCTCGCTGACTTTACGCGCTTCGTCCGCACTTAATGGTGCATCTGTCGTCATTTTCTGACGTCTACGCAACATCACAAATAAGCCAATGCCGCCTGCAAGCAATAGGCCGAAAGGCCCTAACCATAACAAAGAGGTGGCTGGATTAAAGGGTGGCTTATAGCGTACAAAATCACCATAACGCGAGACCAAATAGTCAATGATGGCTTGATCCGTCATACCTTTAGTCGCCATTTCACGTATTTCTTGCTTTAAATCTTGTGCAAGTTCGGCATGCGAATCAGCGATGGTTTGGTTTTGGCAAACCAAGCAACGTAATTGTGTAGAAAGCCGCTCTACCTGGACTTCTACAGTAGCATTAGTCTGCAAAGGCTGCGCCTCTTGCGCCCACAAACTAACCGACTGCAATAAGCATAAGATAGCGATGAAGCGAATGATTCGGGTTAATGTCATTGTGCTTGCAACCTTTTCACTAAAGGAATAATTTTGTCTCGCAGCGCATCATAAGTCACCGGGCCAATTTGCTTATAAGCAATCATACCGGCTTTATCAATCACATAGGTTTCAGGTACACCATACACACCATAATCAATTCCCACACGCCCGTCGGCATCTACCGCGATTATATTGTAAGGATTACCACCTTGATCTAGCCATTGCTGCGCCTCTGGACGGGTATCTTTGTAATCCATGCCAATCACCGGCACAAACCCCGCCTTAGACAATTCAACTAAAATCGGATGCTCATCACGACACGCGCCGCACCATGATGCCCACACATTAAATAGCCACACCTTGCCCAACATCTCTTTAGGCGAAAATGTTGTTTCTGGGTTATCTAAACGTGGCAGGCTAAATTGCGGTGCAGGCTTGCCTACCAGCGGCGAAGGTACTTCGCGAGGATTAAGAAACAAGCCCTTAAAAAGAAATCCCACTACAATCAAAAAGATTGCCAAAGGGATCAAGGCGCGTTTCATATTGTCGCCTCTTTACTACTTTTCGCCTCTTTACTAGGAGCACGTTTTTTTAAACGGTAACGTTTATCTGCCAAAGCCAAAAATCCACCAAAGGCCATCATTAAACAACCAAACCATATCCATTCGACCATAGGCTTATGGTAGATTCGCACGCTCCAAGCGCCCCCCTCTAGTGGTTCACCTAATGATGCATACAAATCATGAATAATGTGTGGGCTGATACCAGCCTCAGTCATCGGCATATTAGTCACGGTATAAAGTCTTTTTTCTGGCTCTAGTATGGTGCGTAATACACCATTTTTAGTCACGTGAATTTGTCCACGGCTCACCTCATAATTAGGCCCATGAGTATCCATCACGCCATCAAAAGTAAAATCATAACCTGCTAAGTGTGCAACGTCGCCTGGTAGCATTTTGACCGCGATTTCAGATTCGAACCCTTTGACTATCGTTACCCCTAAAACAAACACGGCAATGCCTAAATGTGCAATCACCATGCCCCACCAAGAACGTGAATTCGCTTTAATACGACCCATCAATGGCAGATCTGATTTACCTAAACGCTGATAGACCAACTCAGCACTGGTTGCAAAAACCCAAAAGGCCAAAAACAAACCAAAACCTATCATAGGCGTAAAGTTACCTAGCATTAAAGGCAGAATCACTGCTGTCGCAATGCTGATGCCAAACGCCCACCGTAAACGCATCGCCAGCTCAGGTAGTGCAGCCTCTTTCCAGCGTGCTATGGGACCAATGCCCATTAAGAAAATGGCCGGGGCCATCAGCGGTGCGAATACTGCATCAAAATACGGAGGACCTACTGAAATTTTGCCTAAATTAAGTGCATCTAAAAATAATGGATAGAGCGTACCTAACAGCACAGATAAGGCTGCCACGGCTAACAACACATTGTTAGCCAGTAAAAAACTTTCTCGTGACACTACGTCAAACTTACCACCACGGCCGACTGTCGAAGCGCGCCAAGCAAACAATAATAATGAGCCTCCAATCACCACCACCAAAAACGCCAATATGAAAATACCGCGTCTAGGGTCGGTAGCGAACGCATGTACTGAAGTAAGCACTCCTGAACGCACTAAAAAGGTACCGAGTAAACTTAAAGAAAAAGCGCAAATCGCTAACAATACTGTCCAAGCTTTAAAGCTACCGCGCTTTTCTGTGACCGCCAATGAGTGTATAAGCGCCGTACCAACTAACCAAGGCATAAATGAGGCATTTTCTACCGCATCCCAAAACCACCAGCCGCCCCAGCCTAATTCATAATATGCCCAGTTACTGCCGGCCATAATGCCCACAGTCAAAAATATCCATGCCAGTATGGTCCAAGGGCGAGACCAGCGCGCCCAAGCCGCATCCAACTGACCACCAAGTAATGCCGCAATTGAAAAGGCAAAGGCCACAGAAAAACCTACATAGCCCATATATAACATTGGTGGATGAAAAATCATGCCTGGGTCTTGTAATAGTGGATTAAGATCACGCCCATCTAAAGCAGCAGGAATTAAGCGCTCAAACGGATTTGACACCATCAGCATGAATAACAAAAAGCCAACACTGACAAGCCCCATCACACCTAAAATTCTTGCACGCATGTCATCAGGAATATGCTTAGAAAATAAGCTGACGGCAAGCGTCCAAATACTCAATATAAGCGCCCATAGCAATAATGAACCCTCATGACCACCCCACACTGCGGCGATACGAAACTGTAAAGGTAGCTTAGAGTTTGAGTTGTTGGCAACGTACAAGACTGAATAGTCCATATATGCAAACGCATAGACCAAACAAAGAAAAGCAAAGGCGATGAGAATAAACTGCACACTCGCTAATGGTTTGGCTAGCCCCATCCACACCGTATTGCCGCGAGCAGCCCCGATGATAGGGAAACTACCTAATACTAGCGAAACTAACAACGCTAAAATTAGAGAAAAATGACCAATTTCAGGAATCACGTTTACATCCTTTTAAGATTCAATGGGTATTACAGTTTTACTTCATTACTTTTTATAAAAAATTTCTATTTAGTCGGCATGACCAAGGTGTTACTTTGCTCTTGAGCACTTTTTAAAGCAGCTGCCGCTTCTGGTGGCATGTAATTTTCATCATGTTTAGCCAAAACCTCACTGGCAACAAATAAACCATCTTCACCAACCTGCCCCTGGGCAACAACGCCTTTACCCTCTTTAAACAAATCAGGCAAAATACCTTTGTAGACTACGGGCACAGTTTTAGCAGTATCGGTAATAACAAAATTAACAGTTAAACCATCCTCACCTCGCTTAATACTGCCCATCTCAACTAAACCACCGATGCGAAAACCTGTATTTTTCGGCACTTCACCTTTGGCAACTTGCGTGGGCGTGTAAAAAAACACCATATTGCTTTGAAATGCATTCAAAATAAGCATGGCTGCTAAACCTATCAAGGCCAAGCCAATACCAATTAATATAAAACGTTTATGCCGTGCTTTAAGAGCCATTTTTAATCCTGTGCCAATAATTTAGATAAGCGCAACGCTTGCTGGCTACGTTTGCGTAGTGCTAAGACTTCCCAAATCACGCATAGTGCCGTCAGGCCGAAAGAAAACCATACATAAAATGCATAGCCACCCATATTGAAAAACGCTGACCAACTCGCCCACTGCATTATGACTTACCTCCTACCGATAATTCTTTTACCCAGTCTGCACTTCGCTCACGCTCTAACATAATGCATCGCACGCGCATTAACGCCGCCGCTATGGTATACATCCAAAACGCCAACGCCATGAGCAACATACCTAGCAACATAGTCATCGCCATTTTAGGCGCAACGCCCATATTAATGGTTGATCCTTGATGTAAGGTATTCCACCATTTCACTGAAAAATAAATAATTGGCACATTCACCACGCCCACCAATGCTAATAATGCACCCGCACGGTCTGCCCGACGTGGGTCATCAATTGAAGACTGCAGCGCCATAAAGCCTAAATATAAAAACAATAAAATCAATTCAGAAGTTAAACGTGCATCCCATACCCACCACGCACCCCACATAGGCTTGCCCCATAATGAGCCTGTCACCAATGCCAGAAAAGTAAAAATTGCCCCTGTAGGTGCTAAAGCTTGTGCCATCATAGCTGATAGCCTAGCATTAAGACCAAGCCCGATTGCCGCCCAGCCCGCCATCACAATATAAATAAACATCGACATCCAAGCGGCAGGCACATGAACAAAGATAATGCGGTAAGCCTCACCTTGCTGAAAATCAGTTGGCGCGATGGCAAAACTCACATACAACCCAGCAATCGCCAATATCGCCGCCAACCAAGCAAACCAAGGAATCATTTTGCCGGCTAAAGGGTAAAAAGTTTGTGGAGAAGAATATTTAAACCATTTAATAATCATATCAAATTTACTCTACAGAAATACGTAAGGCAGCCGCGGTGGCTAAAGGTGCCAATACTAAAGACAATAAAGAACATGCCGCCAACAATGAAAGATGTGCTTGGGCGCTCATGCCATGCTGACTAGCTGCCACTGCACCAGCGCCAAAAATAAGCGCAGGGATATACAATGGCAACACCAACAATGCCACTAATAAACCACTACCCCGCACGCCTAGCGTAAGCGCCGCACCAATGGCCCCAATTAAACTTAAAGTCGGCGTGCCCAATAATAATGAATACACCAACACCAATAGCGCATCATTCGGCAAGGCATATTGCAAGCCTATCAACGGCGCTAGCAAGACCACAGGCAATCCACACACTAGCCAATGCGCTAGTATTTTTGCCGTCACTAACAAGGCTAGCGGTTGAGGTGCGAGCAACATTTGTTCTAAAGTGCCATCGGTAAAATCTGCTGAAAATAATCGTGAAAGCGAAATCATGCCAGCCAACAATGCTGCCACCCATAGTACGCCAGGCGCAATACTACTCAATACCGCAGGTTCTGGGCCTATGCCCAATGGAAAAAGACTAGACACAATCACAAAGAAAAACAGTGTCGTAGCAATATCAGACCGCCGACGCAGGGCAAGCAGAAGATCACGCTTTAATACCGTGAGCCAAGCACTTGTCCAAACATTGCTCTTGCCCGTTTTCAAGCGCTCAACCTTAAAGTTTGGGTAGAGAGTGCATTAATAGAAACATCTTGGTGTGTAGTAATAATCGTCATTCCACCATTAGCCATATGTTCGCCAAGCCTTAATGCCAACACTTCAATTGAAACCAAATCTAGCGCGGAGAATGGCTCATCTAAAATCCATAATTGGCTTTGCGTTAGCCAAAGCATGGCTAGCGCCACACGCCTTTTTTGCCCTTGCGAAAGCACTCGCGCCGGCAAATTTGCACATCGGGCAATGCCTATTGCTGTCAATGCTGCGAGTGCTTCTTTGCTACTCACCTCACCGCCCGCTAAACGTGCTGAAATTTGCAAATTTTCCAATGCTGTGAGGTCATCTTTAAGACCGTTTAAATGGCCAATATATGTTAAATTTGGCAAATAATTTTCTGCCGACTCTTTAATTTTCTTGCCATCCCAAAACACCGCACCTTCTTCTGGCATTAAGAGGCCGCACAACATTCTTAACAAACTACTTTTACCACTTCCATTCTCACCTAGCACATACAGCAAGCCGCCTGCATTAAGCTCAAAACCAACATGCTTAAAGAGCAGTCTATCGCCACGCAAGCAAGCTAAGTCCTGCGCCATGAACATTATTAAATGCTCCAAATCAAGTGAGTGTATTGGGGATTAATGGCGACAGAATAACAACCATTGATTAAGAAATTCTTAATGATGCTTTTGTAAAACAAATGACAGCGATTCATATTTTCCAGCATGACTATTGCGTTGGTAGGGCGTGCGAGGATCGAACTCGCGACAAACGGATTAAGAGT
>JAIPCR010000067.1 GCA_021738125.1 Sulfuritalea sp. | reverse complement strand
GCGGCTTGCGAATATTTACCGACTTTCGCAAGGCTTAAAAGGCAGTATGGCCGAGTAGCTCAGTCGGTAGAGCAGCGGATTGAAAATCCGCGTGTCACTGGTTCGATTCCAGTCTCGGCCACCAATAAAATCAAGCTCATAGCGATGTGGGCTTTTTTTATGTCTATAGCTTTTGAGAATTCCTTACAAAGACTGACTGTACTGACAATTTACAGCCTGAGGAATCTATTAGTGGGGATTCTCCACGCTAATGGACCAGGAGTGATACTGTTTTGATGTGGGTCGCGTTAGGCGACGCAAATCTTTTATACTTCATCGCTGAAATTCAGTTGTAATTATGCTAATAATTTATTAGGCTTGATAATAATTATTGGATTATAAATGGCTAATACATTAGACCTATCAAGAAATGAAGCTGAGAAGATTTTAGCCCTCACTAAAGAGTGTCCTGAGAGTGCTTTTAATAACACCGGCCATGGTAAACAATCATATCCTTTAATGTCCGTTGGCATTATAGTAAATGGCGAATACAAACGCTCTTTGACAGTAGAGCTGATGTGCAGAATGACTGCGCGGCCAAATAGAACAAGTGTTAAATTTACTATTTTTAAAATGGAACACGGTATTCGCAAGAGAGTGTATCAATTAGATGTTTTTATTCCTCCGGTGTGTACTATTGGCTCTCATAACTGGCCACATGAGCATATCGGCCATGATCGTGAATTTTTCGATAAAAACTATCCTGCTAACTTTGATGCATGTATTGAGTATTTTTCCAAAAAGACTAACATATCCTTTGAAGTTAAACCTGAATCTCCGTTCGAGTTCAGTTTGAGGCCAAACAAATGAGTTGTACCGACCTACTAAAATCTTTTGGTTTTGAGTGCGCAGATATTCCTGATAATGATGGGAATGTGATGCATGCTATTTTCACACCGTTCAAGTTCTTTGATGGTGATGAGATTTCTTTATTTGCTGAAAAAACAGGCGATGTTATTAGATTTTTTGATGCTGGTGACACACTGTTTCATCTTGCGGGCTCAGGCATTCATTTCCCCGACAAGCGAGCAATTAAGCCTATAGAGCGATTAATCTCAGAAACCGGCGCGGCTTTATCTGACTCTGGTGAGATATCCACAATTGTGTCTGTAATAGATGCAAAAGATGGATTTGGCAAGGCTTTGAGTGCGATTCTTAGCATTTGTAACTGGGAAGCTGAGAACGTTGGATATTCTAGTGATATAACTACATTGGCAGGTGAGGTCGAAATGTACTTAAGGCAATTGAAGCCAAAAGCTGAGGTAATTTACGACCAAAAATTAATTGGTGTGTCTGGTCGAAACAGTGCTTTTAACTTTCTTATTGACGGTGAGTTTATAGACGTTGTTTCATCAAGTCCTCAGTCAACTGCGGCCGAGGTTAGGAAGTTAGCTGACATTCGAGGAATTTCTGCAAATGATGATTTAACAATTAAAGTTGTTATTGATGATCGTCAAAATGCAAAAAGGGCTAATCAGGAAGCTATGATAATCAGCAGGTTTGCGGATGCAATACTATTGAGTCAGCTTCAATCGAAAGCGTCAAAGATTACCGATCAAAGCATTCACCTAAATTAAGCGTCGCGTAACACGACGCTTAACTATAAAAGATCTCAGCTTGTTGATGCACTAGCGCAAGTCTAAGGCACCGAATTAGTAACGGACAGGTCTACATTCGTTGCAATAAACACAGGTTTGTTAACGCCCGTCTTGGTGCAATTCTTAGTTAGCAGAGTCCATTCATCGCTGACACCATGCTCAGGATCGTTGATGCTGACATACAGCTCTTGCGTCAAAGGCAGGTAAACGCATACACCATCAGCTAAGGTCTTTACCTTAGTCACTGGATCGTAATGTTGAATCCATGAAGCTAATGCCTCTGGCGCATTGTGAATGTCGGCTTGATGCAGCTTTTTAGACCATCCAAGCTGCTCAGGTGATCTTGCTGTGATGTCCCAGCGATCAAATTCAAAAAAATCAATCAGGTATTTGGCATAGGGATTACGCACTTCAACTGAACCGTTATATATGGCTCGATGAAACAAGCCCTTGCCATAGGTACTGCCAAATTTCTCGTTTACAAATCCTCGTACTGCAATTTCTCGTTCTTTCATTTTAATTTCTCCATTTTTAAGTTGCGCTGTCGCTAAGTCGCCTTGTGTTCTTTGGTTGCAGAAGAAGAAAAAGAGAGTCACTGTGATTTTAGTTGCCTGTTAAGTTGCTGCTCAGGGCTTCCCATTTGTCTCACTTGTTGCAAGTTGCTGTTTAGTAGCAACTACACCTAGTAACAGAAACTTCTTTTTTCTTCTTCTGTAACTTCTACTCAACCCACAAGCCACCTAAGCAACTCGCAAAAGTATTTATCCCTGCATAAGAAAATACCGCTAAAACTGGTAAAAAATGAGCCAAAACGAAAGATCACCAATAAATCGGTTGTCCAAATGGCTGGTCTGACATTAACTTACTGAGTGCCCATTCAACTAAAGGAGAAATTAAGTGAGCACATTAAACAATTTGAAGTTAACAGCAGAAACAAAACCACAACATATAGCGCCAGTTCAGCAACGCAGAAACAAGCTATCGCATCGCTTATGGGAGCAGATTCAATTAGCCAAAAGCCAAGTGGATGGCACGGAGTTTGTGGTTAAGAAATACAGATCATTTAAAGATCAAGAAACCGGCTTGAGAAAACAAATTGAAGTACCCAAACGTATTAGGCCTTGGTGGTTTGTTGCGGCTAATGGCAAGGTGTGTATTTCTATCAAATACGGCACTAGCGTATTAGAGCTAGCCAAAGGAAAACCTAGTGTTGAGGTAGACAGTCCGCAGGACTTAATCAAAGCCCTTGAGGCTATTAAAGGAGCTGTTGAAGCTGGAGAATTAGATGGGCAGATAGAGATTGCAAGCACTAACTTACGGGCTGGCTTTAAGCACTAGCAAAACAAGTTAAGCGTCGCGTAACGCGACGCTTAATGGATAAATAGTTATATGCAACGGTATCAACTAAAAGTACGAGTAAATGGAACATGGGTAAAGACGGTAGTCTTTGCTGACAGTGACCTTCACGCTCGCCTACTTGCTCAATATCAATATGGAATTAACAATGCGCCGTTTGCACCTACTAAAATTGGATAACTATTATGAGATTTTTTGAATTCGCTAGTGTAATTAAAAAACCTTTAACTCCTGATCAGGCTCGTGTTAAGTCTATGCAAACTCAGGTTAAAAACACACAGAAAGCCATTAAAGCAGAAAAAGCTAGGCAGAAGATTAAGGCTGGTCAAAAACAATTATCAGCTATTCAATAAAAATCTCGCGGCCAAGACTAATAGAAAGTAAAATTTCATCATATTAAAAATAAGGCGCTAAAATATAGCTATGACTTCAAAAAACAAACTAAAGGTTATAGAGCTATTTGCTGGTGTAGGTGGTTTTAGGTTAGGTCTCGAAGGCTGGAATGGATTTTCATCATCATCTGGGTATAAGGAAAAACTGCCTGAATTGTTCGATGTTGTATGGAGCAATCAATGGGAGCCGTCTACAAAACTTCAGCATGCATCTAATGTATATGAAGAGATGTTTGGAGTAGAGGGCCACTCTAATGAAGATATTGCTCAAGTCGAAGTAAATTCCATCCCCGACCATGATTTATTGGTAGGTGGGTTTCCATGTCAGGACTACTCAGTAGCAAAACAGCTTGGACAATCTAAAGGGATTGAAGGCAAAAAGGGTGTTTTGTGGTGGTCAATACGAAATATTATTGCCGAAAAAGAAAATAAACCTGATTACGTACTTTTAGAAAACGTTGATAGGCTAATAAAATCACCAGCCACTCAGCGTGGTCGAGATTTTGCAATAATTTTAGCTTCATTAGCCGATCTTGGTTATGTAGTTGAATGGCGGGTTATAAACGCAGCCGACTATGGAATGCCCCAAAGACGAAGAAGAATTTTCATCTTTGCCTTTCACAAGAATTCAGCGCTTTATAAGAAATACAGTGACGCAACAAACTGGATTGCAAAACAAGGTCTTTTCGCAAGCGCTTTTCCAGCCAATCCAGAAAATAAGGTAAAAAATAGCTTATTTGATGAAGAAGCTAATTTCATAACAACTCAATTTAGAATTGATGGTGATTTAGTAGAAATTACAAATGAATTTAACAAAAGAACAGGTACCAAAGGCGTTTTTGAGAACACAGGAATAATGATAGATCGGAACGTCCATACTATAAAAACCATTCCACATTTTGATGGACAACAGAGCGTTTTAGGCGATTTACTTGTTAATTTTGATGAAGTTCCTGAAAGTTACTTTCTAGCCGAAAGTGAAATTGGTGCATGGCAATATTTAAAAGGCGCCAAGCGAGAAGAGCGAAAGAAAAGCAACGGAGAAATTTTCTACTACACTGAGGGGCCAATGTCGTTTCCAGATCCACTTAATAAGCCAGCACGCACAATTATTACATCTGAAGGCGGTAAAACCGCCAGCAGATTTAAGCATGTAGTTATGCACAACCAAAAATTAAGACGCCTTTTACCAATAGAGCTGGAAAGGGCAAACATGTTCCCAGATAATCATACGGCATCAGCGAATGATACAAAACGTGCTTTTTTTATGGGTAATGCTTTAGTAGTTGGGGTAATTGAAAAACTAGGGCTAACTCTATCCAAGCTGATTAACTAGAGAGTTTTAAATAAATCAAAAATCTCAGGCGACCTATTTAGCAGAACTTTCATATACTGAGTTTTAAAGCAAAATGCTCTTTGCATTGCCATTTCATCTGAATATGGTTGCCGGCGAGTACTTGAGCTATCAGCCCCTTTTGTACATGCCCCTAAAAATTTAGTGTCACTTTCGCTAAGATTATGGGCGTTCCCAAACTTAATTTTATTAACAATAAAATTCCAATCTTCTTCAAATTGCTCCAAATCATCAGATGTAATTAGATTATGGATTCGTACATCTAAAAATTTATAATCAAGTTGACTAACCGTTGAGTCTAACGGATCAACATATCGAAGCATAAGAATTTCTCTATTTTTATGGAGAAAACTCGAGGTTTCCCAACGCTCATTAATTATTTCCATGTAATTAATTATATTGCATACCAATCGTTCTTTTGGTGACAAAGAACCATTTAATAAAGATTTTAGTGGAGTTACTTTAAGCTCTAATCCACATGGAAAGTCAGGTTCAGTATCGTTATTAATTTCGTATCCAAAATAGTATTTCTCTACTTTGTGACCAAATTTGCCTTTATTCCCTGCACTAATTAACTGGCTATCTATCTGCTTAGTTAAATTTGCAGGAAGAACATCTCTCAAAGATTTTCCAGATAACCTGTCAGCAAATTCAAGTATCGAGTTTTTATCGTTAATATCGTAAGGTAATGGCATTTTTACAAACCTAATTGATTGGATTTTTAGTACTAAATTTAAACTACATAACTACACCAATTTCATAATACACCTAAACAATCATTAAACCAGCGCAACTTTAAATACATATAAATATCAAAATTAATCAGGTTAAGAAAACTACACTTTTCTTAACCTAAAACATAACCAATTGATTTTATTGGTTCTTTCATATTGCCTTTTTCGGTCGCCCATTTCAACAAAAGAATACAAAATATATAAATACTTTTCTTAACCGGAGATATTTATATATGGCACAAGCCAAAACATTTACACAGGCAGAACTAGACCAAGTACTACGTTATGTCAGCACTAAAAAGTACGCCATTCGCGATAGAGCAATGATTTTGACCAGTTTCTGGTCGGGAATGCGTGTAGGAGAAATTGCCAATCTAAAGATGGGCGACGTATTAAACGATGACGGCAGCATTAGAAATGAAGTTCGCTTAAGTGCTGCACAGACCAAAGGTGATCAAGGGCGCTTGGTATTCATTCCAAATAAGCTGTGCGATGAATTTGCCGCTTATCTTAAAACACGCAAGATTAAAAATGCAGACATCCCCTTCTTTCATACTGATAACCGCTTAGGGTTTAGCCCAAATGGCTTATGTCAGTGGTTTTTTTGGGCTTATAAGCGTGCTGGCATTAACGGAGCTAGCTCGCATTCTGGACGTAGGTCATTTATTACTAACTTAGCCAACAAAGGAATTGGAGTGCGTGTACTGGCAAGTCTGGCAGGGCATAAATCAATTATGGTGACGCAGCGGTATATTGATGTGAATGACGATATGAAGCGCAATGCGGTGGAATTGATTTAAATTGATCAAGCGTCGCGTAACGCGACGCTTGTGATTAAAAAATGGATTATTTTGTGCCCATGTATTCGATTCTGTATTGCTCTTTATCTTTACTGGTTGTTCTTCGAAATTTCTTTTCGATCCATTTTTCAGCATATTCCCGCGTTGCAAATTTATTCAGCTCAACCCACTCATCCGTATATTTGAAAATCTCTCGTATAACGCCTTCTGGTTTGTAATAAACATACCAGAGTTTTGCAGGGCTTTTTTTCTTGCCACGTGTAAGATACTCTTTTTGTGGTGTTACGCCTTGACGTATGTCTTTTAATGCCGAATGTTCGGACTTTGCGTAGGGATTACTCATTATCATGCACCTCGAAATAATAGATTGTTATCTTAAAATGTGAAATATCAAGCGTCGCGTTACGCGACGCTTGTGGTTAAAGTTACTTAGATTTAACTTTTACTACAGTCAGTGCTGGTGCAACTGGGCTAGGTGCCGCTGGAATCGGCAAACCGCTGTTGTTCAGAAAAATCAATTCATCTAAACAACGGCAATATTTACGCAAGTCCCCAAACTGCTCTACTTGCTTTAAGTGATACAAGACTTGATTGTCAGGTAACACCAAACCTTCAGCTTTTAGAATTTGTTGAGCACGAGGTAAAAATGCATTGGCTGTCACAGCAGGCATTTGAATAAGTGAGCAACGAGAACGAATGCTTTTATGAATACTCATTGGCTCATTAGTCGTAATAATAACCATCAGCATATCGCTCAGATCATCCATTGCCGTCCATAACTTATGCAGCTTAGTGCTAGTGTTATCAAACTCATTAAAAACCAAATAAAACTTAGAGCCACCAGTAAACTGGTTATAGCTGCATGCATTTCGTAAATAATCTTTTAAGTTCTTTTGCCCAAGCACGTCATCAAAGTGTTTATCTTCAATGACTGCATTTTGACCATCAATGGCGTATGGCAATAACTTAGCAATAGATGTCTTGCTAGTGCCGTTAGGTCCGTGCAACATAATGTGCCCTTCCAGCTGCTTAGTGGCATAGCCATTAATACGCAGCGCTGTAGCTGTGTTTGGATAAATCACATCGTTCAGGTTTTGTGGTGCGTACTTATCTTCTGTTTTCATACTGTTCTCCTAATTTCAGATAAAAAAAGGGGGCTATAAAAGCCCCCGTATTGTTAATTAAGCTACAAGTTGATCAAGCATGTCTGCATCGTTCGCAGGCACATCCAACAAATCATTTGTTTCTTTAGCTAAAGCCGCATTTTCAGCGTCAACTGTCATTTTTTGTTTAGCCAATTTTTTCAACAAAGCGTTATAAAGCGCCTCGTTCACATCAGCCAATACGCCAATAACATTTACATCGCCATCTACAGTAGGCTTAGCAAGTAAGATTGCGTAGTCACCTGAGATGTTAGCTAGCTTGATAGTAGCCAGTGGCTTAACAGCGGCTTCTTCTAAGTTAGCAATGACCTCTGTTTTAGCCTTAGCAAGATCAGCTTGTTTTACTAGTGCTGCCTCAGAAACCACCATCTTGCGTTTGATCTCTTCAATACCGCCTTGTTCAGCAATGTAACCTGCCAAATTAGCCGCAGCTACATCGTGCGAAATAGCAGCTTTGATTACGTAAGTGTAGGCATGCGCACGTTTACGATCATTGCCAAACACAAAGCGTACAAACATGGTTAGTGTTGTAGTGTTACGTTGTGTACGTAAGCCGTCCGCTTTAAGTTTCTCCTCTAAATCTTTACGTAAGGTTTTACGATCAGAATCGCTAGCCTGTACAAACTTGCCATTAAATACAGCCAAGCAATCTGAGAGTAAAGCGTATAGCCCCTCATTTGCTTTCTTGTAATCAGTAGCTTCCCACGTAATACGTTGGGTACGTAGCGCATCAAGTGTTGCTACTGTTGTATTAGAAAAAGCTACGTTTGTTTCTGATGGGTTAAAAGTTGTAGTCATGGTATTTCTCCTTGCCATATAGGCGCTAATTTAAAAAGTTGTTAGGCGGAATGCTTAACAACATAGTGACTAACTGAATCGTTTTGTTTGCTAATCACCATGAATCGAAGTTTGGAGGAATTTAAATAGCGAGTAACTTATATCAAATAACAACGATAGTATTTGATATAATATTTTTATGGGAAAATTAACTGGTTTTGGATCAGGTTTTGAAGAAGTCGTAGATCTTCCAAACTACAAACATGAATACATGTTTAATTACCTTCGGCTAAGTCCAAGCTATTGGCTTGCTCATAGAATCACCTCGTTAGGCGAAGTAATTCCTAAAGAAGAATTACCCAAAGATTTTGAGAAAGTTTTAAATACCTACAAAAAGCTCGGTAATGTCTACCAAAAAGAGTTTTATGAATGGTGGCTTAGTGGCGGTAAGAATGCATTTGCCAAAGAAAAGAAAAAACAAGTATGGCTAGGAATAGATCCGAGCAAATCAAAAGATCAGTTAAGAAAAGAATTTGAAAAATTCTTATCCAAACTTAATGATGGCAATACTAAAGATGAAAAAATAACGTTTGAAGTAAACAAGATTAGACTTAATTCCCTGCACCATCGATTCGAGTTAGCACACGAAAGGGCTTGGCGCTATGGGGAGTTCTATCAAAAAGAACCTCTTTGGAAGCTCATACGCTTTTGCCAATACCCTTCCGAAAAACGCAAAGAGATTCGCATTAACTCTAGAAGAAAGCAAAGCAATGTAGAAGTCCGCTCTTACCTAACTATGCTGGCAAGTAAAAATTTAAAACTGGCTTTAAATACAGCTGAGAATGCTGCTAGGGGTAAATTCCCATGCCAAGATCCTATCGACGGCTTGAAAGAATTTGATTATGAAAGAATTGCGAAACTAGAAGCTACATACGAGCCTGATTTTAAGAAATTCGAGGAATTTAAGAATCAAAACAAAGATTATATGAAGTACATGTCCCCATCTCATGGCCACAAAAGAACTCGTAAGAAAATACCTAAGTTCAATATAGATGAAGCGATGAAAAAAGAATAATCAAGCGTCGCGTAACGCGACGCTTATATTCTCAAAAGAACATTTGTATTTGTGTGTATGGTGTGTATAATTATTCCATAAATAGTAAAGAACTCATATCCAAACTGGAAAAAGACGGGTGGACATTAAGGGGATCGAAAGGATCTCACCATATATTCATCCATCCAATTAAAACAGGGCATATTAGCGTGCCCCACCCTAAAAAAGATTTAGGTATTGGATTGGTTCAGAAATTACTAAAACAAGCAGGATTGAAGTGAGGCGCTTAAGATGAAATACCCAATAGCAATAGAAGCAGGTGACAATAAGACCGCTTGGGGAGTAGTTGTGCCTGATTTACCAGGCTGTTTCTCAGCTGGCGACAGCGGAATTGATGAAGCAATAGAGAATGCCAAGGAAGCCATAGAGTTATGGATTGAAACAGCCTTAGATGAAGGTTCTGTTGTACCAAAACCAAGCTCAATTGCGTCACTACAAAATGATCCAGAATTCAAAAATTGGATTTGGGCCA
>JAIPCR010000006.1 GCA_021738125.1 Sulfuritalea sp. | reverse complement strand
AATGGTGCTGCTGAGAGCAATGGTGCCTTCAATATTACTGGTGGTGGGCGTGCGGATACAATCACAGGCGGATCTGGTGCGGACACGCTCATAGGTGGTGCAGGAGCAGATACATTGACCGGTGGTCTGGGAGCAGATACTTTTGTGTGGAAGCTCGGTGATGGGGGCGCTATTGGCGTACCTGTGACTGATGCGATTACTGATTTTAATGTTGCCTCTGTAGCGCTTGGCGGTGATGTGCTTGATTTAAGAGATTTATTAGTAAGTGAAAATACGGGGATTCTTGCTAACTACTTACATTTTGAATATACCGGGGGAAATACTATCGTTCATGTAAGCTCGACTGGACAGTTTAGTCCGACTTTTAGTCAAGCGAATGACGTACAAACCATCACTTTAACTGGTGTGAATTTAGTACAAAGTTTTGCTGATGACAATGCCATTATTCAAGATTTGCTCACTAAACAAAAACTGATTACCGACTAAGTCGTTAATCAAATTAACTAAAGTCTCTAGTCATCAAGATTAGAGACTTTTTTTATTGGGTGTAAGATTACCTTCATGCGATAATTTAGCTTAGATGAATTTTAAATGCGTCATAAAAAGCCAATAGGAAAAATTGTAATGACTCAGCCACTTAAGGGAATGATTTTAGCCGCAGGGCAGGGTACGCGCGTGCGGCCGCTGACTAAAGACATTCCTAAGCCGATGATTCCTATTTTAGGTAAGCCAGTGATGGAGTACCTGATTGAGCATTTGGCGCGGCATGGCGTGCAAGAAATAATGATTAACGTTGCGCACTTGAACAGAAAAATTGAGCAATATTTTGGTAATGGCCAGCGCTGGGGTGTGCAAATTGGGTATTCCTACGAGGGTAATTACAATCACGGTGAGTTGACGGCTAAGCCAAAAGGTTCAGCAGGCGGCATGCGCCATATTCAAGATTTTGGTGGATTTTTTGACCAAACCACGATTGTAATGTGTGGTGATGCGCTGATAGACCTTGATATTAGCGCAGCATTATTAGAGCACCAGCAGAAAAAAGCTATGGTGAGTGTGGTGACCATGGAAGTGCCTGCCAGTGAGGTGAGTAATTACGGTATCGTAGAAACAGATGCAAGTGGCCGTGTCATTTCATTTCAAGAAAAACCAACGCCCGCAGAAGCGCGCTCAAACCAAGCCAGTACCGGCATTTACTTTTTCGAGCCTGAGGCCATCAACTTAATTCCTGCCAAACAAAACTTTGATATTGGTAGCCAGTTATTCCCGCTACTGGTGGAAAATAAACTGCCGTTCTACGCACAAACACGCCAGTATAACTGGATTGATATTGGCCGCATTTCAGATTACTGGGAAGTGTTACAGCGCGTGTTGCGTGGTGAAATAAGTTATATGAAAATGCCCGGTAAAGAAGTGAAGCCAGGGGTGTGGGTGGGGCTTAATACCCGTATTGATTGGGATAACGTTAACATAACTGGCCCAGTCTATATCGATTCAGGTGTGCAAATTGATGCGGGTGCTGAGATTGTTGGCCCATGCTGGATATCGCATGGCTCGCACATTTATAAAAATGCCAAAGTCATTCGTTCAGTGTTGTTTGAATACACACGCATTAGCGCTGATATGACGTTTTCTGAAATGATTGTTTCATCGAGTTACTGCGTTGATCGTGCTGGCGAAACCTATTACATCGGTGATGATCGTTGTCCACTACGCTGGGGTGATGCAAGACTGAGTGATTGATGTCGGCAAATGCGACATGCCAGCTGATATGCACTATAATGCGTCGGTTTTAAAAATATCTAATTCGGAAGAGTGGCTGAGCGGTTGAAGGCACCACCCTGGAAAGGTGGCACAGGGGCAACTCTGTCGCGGGTTCGAATCCCGCCTCTTCCGCCAAGTTGACAGTCTGCTATGTGCTTAGCTGATTCACCCACGCAAGTTGGTTTGGCAAACAGATTGTTTGAAGATCATAATGTTTAATAGCAAATGCTCTAGCGTTCTTGCCAAGCTTTGCACGCAGCTTGGCATTATCTAGTAGTTGGCAGATCTCTTTTGCCAATGCCTGGTGATCGAAAAAATCCACTAAGCGACCCGTTTTATCATGCGCAATTGCTTCACATAGCGGCTGCGTGTCACTGGCAACAATGGCGCAGCCCACACTCATCGCTTCGAGTAAGCTCCATGACAATACAAATGGATAAGTTAAATAGACATGTACAGTTGAAAGTTGCAGTAAGGGGATAAAGCTTTCATAAGGAATAGTGCCTAAAAAATGCACCCTTTGCCAGTCAGCTATAGAAATTGCTGGCCTTATCTCATCTATAAAAATATCTTTCCACTTCTTGCCGTCATCTGATCTGGCGCCGTAGCTTACATCATCTCCTCCCACAATAAGCACTATTGCGTTAGGTCGTTTTTTTAACAACGCAGGCAATGCGCGCATAAAAATATGGTAGCCACGATAAGGCTCCAAATTACGATTCACAAAGGTGATGACCTCATCTTGTTTAGTTAAGGTAACATTACCGTTTAAGGTCAGTGTCACACTTGAGTTTGGCGCTAGTGCTTGGGTATCAATGCCATCATGAATCACTGTAATTTTAGATTTAAAGTCAGCAGGGAAAGTACTCGCCTGCCAATGAGTGGGTGAAATGCCAGCATCTGCAACTTCAAAATGCAGTAAGTGATTGAGGTTTTTAAGCCTTAATCGGCAAATTTCACTATCATCTTTGTTGGGAAACTCAGGATCAAAGCCAACGTCTGCCCCTTGGGCGTGGTAGTAAAATTCGCAGTAAATCCCTAGTTTAGATTCGGGCCAAACGTCTTTTAAAAATAAGCTCTCACCCCAACCGGGGTGGGCAATAATCATATCTGGCATAAAGCCAGCGTTTCTAAGCTTTCGTGCAGCTCTATAGCAGGCCTCGCCACGAATGGTTTTAGTTTCAAAATCACTCACCCAAGGGTGGATGTTAGGTGTAGAGCTACGGCTAGGCAAATATGAAACAAGCTTGATGCCTTGCCACACTTCGAGGTCTATTTTTTGCATGATCATCGCCACTACTTCATGACCTTGCTGAACAAGAGCCGGCGCTAAAAACTTAAATTGGCCGGGGAAGTTTTGGTGAATAAATAAAATTTTCATGAAACAATCTTTGCAATACCTAGCTCATGTAACCAAGTAATCAGCTGTTTTGCTTTAATTAGTCTCGACTATTTTTTCTTTTGCGGTGCTGGATTGATGTTAATAGGTGAAACAGTAATGATGATTTTAGAGGCCAGACCTAAGGCTGGGCCATCTGTAATTTCTACCGTAGCTGATTTTTTAGCATTAGTGAATACTAAAATACTATTTTTAGATTTAGATGCAGAGAGTAAGGTCCAGCCAGCTTGCGGATATTGATCTATGAAAAAAGCGATTGTATCGCTGGTAGAAGTAGTGGCGTGAATTTCTAAGCGACCCACCCAAGACTCTCCCTCACCCAGCACTAATGAATTTTCATTAGAAATGCGTGCCTCTTTGGGTAGGGGTAAGTCACCCAACATGCTTGCGTTAAGTTTACTCACACTTTCAGATCGGCTGTTTATGATACTGCCATTGCTAGCGCAAGCCACAATTAGAAAGGTGCTTAAGGTGATGATAATCAATCGGAAGAGTTTAATTTTAGTGCTCCAATCATATTTAATATGATTGAATCATAACCTTAATTAGAACCGCATGCTACTTTTGGTATTAACTTAATCTCTATTTTTCCCATTATGAATGCTCAGTAAACGCTACAATTACGACATGTCTTTAACCCCTAATACAGTCACCATTTGCACAACTGCACGGCTAGTTCGTGGGGTCACCTTACAGCATCAACAACAAGCCTTAGAACGTGGCGCTAGCCTATGGCAAGCCCCTGAAATCTATACCTTAACGCAATGGTTAGATGGCTTAATTGGCAATACAGCTTTACTGGGATTGCTACCGGTTGATGCTTTGCCCAACATGACCCTAAGCCCAATTGCTGAAGCCTATTTATGGGAGCAAGCGATTGAAAGTTGTCTAGCTAAGCATGAAGCAAGCGCTTTGTTTGATATTCGCGCTATGGTGAAAACAGCGATTGAAGCCAATAATTTGATGCTCAATTGGCAAATTACCGAAGCCGACATTAATCAGCCCTTTATTACCCAAGAAACACGGCAGTTTTTACGTTGGCGTCATACGTTTGAGGCGTTATGTGCTAAACAAAATGCTATGGAAGCCAGCCGCTTAATGACATTGCACATAGCGCTAATTACCGAGCATCAACACGAGATTACCCATGCACTGACGTTGCCGACCAAGATTAATTTAGCTGGATTTGACCGTATTACGCCGCTAGAAGCACGCTTATTTGAGGTGCTTAAAACCTGCGGTGTGCAAGTTGAAATGTTGTCTAGCAGCATAGTGGCTCAACCAAAAATTGAATGTTATGCGATAGCCGACGCACAGCAAGAATGTCGAGCCGCTGTGGCTTGGGCTAAGCAAAAGCTGACTGATAATCCGCAAGCGCAACTGGCGATTATTAGCCCAGTACTGGCCAATATACGCCGTTTACTGGCTGACTTGTTAGACGATGCTTTTCATCCAGAAACCTTACACAGTAGCTTTTTTGAAGCGTCGCGTTGTTACGATTTTTCTTTAGGTTTATCGCTAACAGAATACCCGTTAGTGCATAGTGCCTTGCAGTTGTTAAGGTTGGCGACCACAAAAGCGTTACTGAGATTTGATGAAATGACGCCGATTTTACAAGATATCCATTGGGGGCTTGCGGCAGAGATAGACGCACGCGCTCAGTTAGATGCATTTTTAAGAAAAAACCTAAATGCTACATATTCATTAGATGCGCTGATTAAGCAAACTAGCCGACTACAAAGTCATGGCATTCAATTAGATGGTTTTTTTGCACAAATAGGACAGATTGCAGCGTTTCAACATAAAAGTAAAAACAGACAATTACCCTCTGCTTGGGTGACAGCCTTTGTTGATTTGTTAGTGGGTATTCAGTGGGCTAAATCGCGTGCGACTTCTAGCCATGAATATCAAACACAGCAAGCTTTTTATAAAGCTTTAAATGAATTAAGTGCTTTAGATGCGCTATTAGGCAATGTGACTGCCAGTGAGGCGCTACAAAAAGTCATAGCGCTCTGTAGTTCAACCATGTTTCAGCCAGAATCAACGGGTGATGTGCACATACAAATTCTGGGGCTTTTAGAAACGCCGGCGGTGACTTTAGATGCCGTATGGGCACTAAATATGAACGACCAGCACTGGCCGCCAGCCGTGAAACTCAACCCTTTATTACCGGCTGAGTTGCAACGTTGTCGTGGCACGCCTAATGCCAGCGCTTCGGTGCAGAGCCAGTTTGCCGCATTGGTGCAACAGCGTTTAGTAACTTGCGCTACCGAAGTCGTTTTTTCATATGCACTCAAAGAAGATGATAGAGAGCTAAGACCATCCCCACTTTTAGCGAATCAAGTGTTATCAACCAAACAAGCCGAGACGATGCAGACCTTGGCAGAAAACTTAGCCAAGCCAGCGACTATGCAGATGCTAGATGACTTTATGGCGCCACCCATATCGTCTGAAGAAAAAATACGTGGCGGTGTCAAGTTATTTGCCACACAAGCTATTTGTCCGGCTTGGGCGTTTTATCAATATCGCTTGGGGGCGGGTAAATTAGATACACCAATTGACGGATTAGATAATATGTCGCGCGGTAGTTTGCTACATAAAGTGCTACAGTTTTTTTGGGAAGATTGTCGAAACTTAAGCGCTTTACAAGCTATGACGATAGAGCAGCGCGCCTCGGCGATTCAATTGGCCATCGTAAAAAGTATAGAGGCTTTAGGTCATGAAAGTGATTTTCATATTCCTGCACAGGTGATGCAGATTGAGCAGCAAAGGTTGCAGCAACTGTTAGCAGTTTGGCTAGATTTAGAGTTGATGCGCGCTGACTTTAGCGTAGTTGCGTGTGAGAAAAAATATGCACTAGACGTGGAAGGCTTAACGCTCAATTTAACCATAGATCGAATTGACCGCTTGACCGATGGCGGCTTGGTGGTGATTGATTACAAAACGGGTAGTAGCGTAGCCAGCAAAAGCTGGGCAGATGACCGCATTGCGGAACCGCAACTGCCTATTTATGCGGTGCTTGCATTGGCAGGTGAAAATGTAGCGGCGGTTAGTTTTGCCAAAATACGCAGTGATGAGACTAAATTTATTGGTTTATCTGCCGAGTCTGCCGTATTGCCAGCGGTAGCGGCCCTGTCTAAAGTGATGGCCAATTCAGCTTTCAATCGCTTTAATGACTGGGAGGCTTTGCTTGAACATTGGTACCTGAGTCTAAGCAATATTGCACAAGAAATTAAAGCGGGGGAGGCAAGGGTCACTGTTAGCAAAGAAACCGATTTGGTTTATTGTGACGTTAAACCTTTGTTACGTTTACCCGAGCGCTTATTGCAGTTTGAGCGCAAACAAGCGGCTTTAAAGGACGAGGGGTTGAATCCATGATGGACCTCAATGCGCAAGATGCGGCGAATCGCATTCGTGCTTTAGATGAGCATGCCTCATTTATTGTTGAAGCTCCGGCAGGCGCCGGTAAAACTGAGCTACTGACCCAGCGTTATTTAAAGCTATTGGCGGAAGTAGAAGAGCCAGAAGAAATTATCGCGCTGACCTTTACCAATAAAGCCGCCACAGAAATGCGTAACCGCATTTTATTAAGCTTAACGCATGCTGAGCAGCAAACTCCTGAAGCCAAAGCACATAAATTAGTCACACGTGGCTTAGCCGAAAAAGCACTTCATCAATCAAATATGAAGCAGTGGCAGATTTTGAGCCAGCCCAGCCGCTTACGGATTTTAACCATAGACGCTTTATGCAGTAGTTTAACGCGGCAAATGCCCTTGCTGAGTCGGTTTGGCGGGCAGCCTGTGGTGAGTGATGATACCGATACGCATTATAACGATGCCGCGCGGCGCGCCATTGCCGAAATTATGCATGAAACAAAGACGGATGATACGGTGACAACGGCGTTACGTTACATGGATAACAACGCTGAAAAATTAACCGAGTTGTTAGCCAAAATGCTGGCTAGACGGGACCAATGGTCGCCCATGGTGGGGCGCTTACAGCACCTAGCACCTGAAGCGATGTTGACCGGTACTGAACAGGCTCTTAGAAGTTTAATTGCCGATGATTTGCAAGCGGCACTACAAGTACTGCCGGTTAATGTGCAGAATGCTTTAATGCCCTTAGCACGCTTTGCTGCGAGCAATTTAGAGAGCGATGCGGATATTGCGCCCTTATTAGATTGGCAGTACACATTAAGTGCCGATGCGGATGACTTAATGATGTGGCAGGCACTGTCTAATTTATTGCTGACTAAAACGGATAAAACCTATCGCAAAAGCCCAAATAAAAATAACGGATTTCCCGCTGATAAAGAACATAAAAGCAAGAAAGACGATTTCACTGCCATTATCAATTGCCTAGAAAATCATGAGGTGGTGGCTAAGGTCTTAAGCTTGCCGTCTATCGCAACACTGGCAGAGAGTCAGCAGGTGATACTGGCACTGACCAAGTTGCTGATAAAGGCTAACGGACATTTGTGGTTGGTATTCCAAGCGGCAGGCGAGGTTGATTTTGTTGAAATTGCACGAAGTGCAAAACTGGCATTAGAAAATGAGAATGGCGCAACAGACTTAGCACTTCAGCTAGATTATAAGATTTCACATTTATTAATTGATGAGTTTCAAGATACCAGTCCCGTGCAAATGGACTTGATAGAAAAGCTGATTGAGGGTTGGCAGCCCGATGATGGCCGCACCTTGTTTTGTGTGGGCGATCCTATGCAGTCGATTTATCGTTTTCGTAAAGCGGATGTCAGTCTATTTTTACAGGCTAGTAAATTTGGCATTGGCTATTTGCCACTCAAGCGTTTGCAATTAAGTCGTAATAATCGCTCTCAACCTGCTGTAGTTGATTGGATTAACGCCGCCTTTAAGCAGGTATTCCCAGCTACTGACAACATTAATCAAGGGGCGATTAGTTATCGTGAGTTTATTGCGAGCCGCACAAGCATTGCTGATGAAGGCGTCTTTGTGCATCCCTTGATTGTAGATGATGCTACTAAAAATGCAGAGGACGAAGATGCTACTGACTCAAGTAGTAATAGCAATGTTAAACAGCTAGAAGCCAATTTTGTCGCCAACTTAATTACCGAATTACATGCGAAAAGTAGTGCACCACAAAAAATTGCCGTGTTAGTACGCAGTCGCAATCATTTAAAAGAGTTGGTTTCTGAAATTAGGCGTAATCATGCGCACTTGAATTTTCAAGCAGTAGAAATTGAACAATTGAATGAGCGACAAACAGTACAAGATGCCTTGTCGCTGGTATGTGCCTTGCATCATCGTGCGGATAGAACGCATTGGCTTAATTTGTTGCGCGCGCCATGGTGCGGACTAAACTTGGCTGATTTACATATTTTAGCAGCAAATAACCATAGGAATACTGTTTGGTCGGCGATGCATGATGAAGTGCGTTTGCAACATATGAGTGCAGATGGGCTATTGCGTTTAAATCATGTGAAGACGGTGTTAAGCAGTGCCTTTGAAGGGCAGGGCAGATTACCTTTGCGGCGCTGGTTGGAAAGTACTTGGTTGCAACTTGGCGGTGGTAAGTGCTTGGTTGATGCTGGTGATAATCGTGATGTACAGGTATTTTTTGATTTGGTAGAAAAAACCAGTCGTAGCGGCCATTTAGATATTGCGGCACTCGAATTGGCCATGCAGAAACTGTATGCTAAACCAGATATTGAGGCTGATGGTAGTGTGCAGTTTTTAACCATACATAAATCTAAGGGTTTGGAGTTTGATACGGTCATTTTACCGGCGCTCAATCGTTCACCTAGGCCGTCAGACAATGAACTGGTGTTATGGCAAGAGGTCAATGTTGGACATCAGAAGCGTTTGATTGCCGCGCCACATTATGTAAAAGGTGCGGGTAATAAAAATGCTACTGCCAATATTTATAGTTACATTAAATCGTTAGAAAAAATTCGTGAAAGTAATGAGTTGGTGCGTTTATTGTATGTGGCGGCCACACGTACAGAGCGGCAATTACATCTTATTGCCAGCGTGCAAGCGAATAAAGACGGTGAAATTAAGCCTGCGGCAAATACTTTGTTACAAACCTTATGGCCAGCGGTAGAGGCGGAATTTAAACAGGCTACGCCACAATCTTGCAATCCCTCTTCATCTGCATTAGACATCAAGCTATTTAAGCCACAGTTACAGCGCCTAGACAGTAGCGAGTTTGCGGGTGATTTTTTACAGGGCGCTACTCAGTATGAGGCAAAAAACCAGCCTCATCAGTCTGCATTTGATGACCAAGTAACCACCCCAGCAAGTTTTACTGGCGCATTGACCGAGGTGGATTTTCATCGGCATTGCGGCATACTTGCCCACTTGTACATGGAATTAATGGCAAAACCTACACAAAGCTGGACTGGGCAAAGATTGACACAATGCCAGCCTGCTATGCAGAAATGGCTGATGCAACAAGGGTATGCGAGCAAGCTTGCCGAACAAGGTGCAATAGAAGTACAAGCGGCCTTAACGACCACGCTCAATAGCGAAGCAGGGCAGTGGCTGTTAAAAAATCATACAGAGGCAGCGAGCGAGTTAAGTTTGATGCAATCGACAGATATAGGTATACAAAGTCATGTCATAGACCGTACTTTTGTTGAAAATGGCATTGATGGTAAAAATGTACGGTGGATTGTGGATTATAAGCTGACTGCTTTGGATGAGAACGAAGATTTAACAGTTGTCGCAGAACAACATCGACCACAGCTAGAACGATATGCAGGTTTATTCGCTAGCGAAGGGCTTCAAATAAAATACGCAATTTACTTCTTAAGTAGTGGGAATTTGGTGGAATTGTAAATAAGTTAAGTTAAATCGTGTTGATGACTGAATTTAACGAGATTTCACCATATGCTTTACAAGCACACAGACCGTCGGTAGGCTAGGTACAACAATCATCGCCAGTGCAACCAGAGAAAAATTAGATTTAACCCACGGATGATTGCCAACCAAGAATCCTAACGCAGTTAGACTACAAACCCAGAGTATTCCACCAATAATATTAAATAGGGCAAACTTTCGATAGGACATCTGGGCTACCCCCGCCACAAACGGCGTGAAAGTTCGAATGAACGGCAGAAATCGCCCAACGACAATGGTGATAGGACCATATTTTTCATAGAATTCATGCGTCTTATTAAAGGTTTCTTTGTTGAACCATCGAGAACTTTCCCAAGAAAAAACTTTTGGGCCAGCCCATCTCCCTACTGAATAATTCACTGCATCCCCTGCAATCGCTGCAATTGATAACAAAATCATTAGAGCCGGCAAGCTCATTCCGCCAACCGCCGCCAAAGCTCCAGCAACAAATAATAGTGAATCGCCTGGAAGAAATGGCATGGCAACGATACCTGTTTCCACGAAAATGATGGCGAACAGAAGTGCGTAAATCCATATCCCCCATGTAGCCGCCACAACTTCCAGATGCTTATCTAGGTGTAAAAAGAGATCGATAATGTTTGAGAGGTCCATTATTTATTTTCTATTAGAATCAGATGCGTGGCGTAGAATTTATGCCAAAAACGATGCGAAGTATAGCACTAAAGCAATATGGCATTTTAATTTCAAGCTCTGGATTCGATGCCAAATGGTGTTGCAGTAGTGTATATGGTGTACATTTAGCCTTAAGGCCTATATTTTACTAAACAAACTCTTTTAACAACACCTTCACAAAATCTGCACGGTGATTAATATTTTCTAAACCCACTGCCACTCTAAGTTTATCTGGCCCATTCATACGACAGCGACGATCACGTTGCAATAATGCAATGAGCTTAGTTGGGTCTATATCTGCCTTAGGGTTAAATTGCAGTTGAATAGCATCGCTACTTGCATCAATTTTAACGATCCCGATGGCTTTGGCGGCAATGCGTAATCTGTGGCAGGCAATGAGTGCTTCACCTTGTTCTGGTAGCAAGCCAAAGCGATCAATTAGCTCTTCTTGCATATTGTCTAAATCGTCATCATTCACGCAGTTGGCTAGGCGTTTATAGATCACCAAGCGCTCATGCACGTCAGGGCAGTATTGATTGGTGAGGAGTGCAGGGGTGTGCAGATTAATCTCGGTGGTGACGCCTAGCGGTGCATTTAAATCGGGTTCTTTGCCTGCTTTAAGCTGCTTCACAGCATGATTAAGCATATCGGAATACAAGTGAAAGCCAATTTCTTGCATTTCCCCGCTTTGACTGTCGCCTAATAACTCACCCGCACCGCGAATTTCCAAGTCATGCATGGCCAAGTGAAAGCCAGCACCTAAGTCTTCCATTAATTGAATCGCATCTAAACGCTTTTGTGCTTGCACGGTAATTTTACGGTCTGGGTCGGTGAGTAAATAAGCATAAGCTTGATGGTGCGACCGACCTACACGCCCACGTAATTGATGCATTTGTGCTAAACCAAACATATCGGCTTTATTTAAGATAATGGTGTTGGCGGTAGGGACATCAATACCCGTTTCAATAATGGTGGTGCAAAGTAATAGGTTGTAACGCTGATTATAAAAATCACGCATGACATGTTCTAGCTCACGCTCACGTAACTGGCCATGCGCCACAGCAATACGCGCATCTGGCAGTATGCGTTCTAGTTTCTCGCGCATGGAGTGTATGGTGTCGACTTCATTATGCAGAAAATATACTTGGCCACCGCGTTTAAATTCACGCATGGCGGCTTCACGGATAATGCCTTCAGAATAATCGGTATGGAAGGTTTTAATGCTCAAGCGTTTTTGTGGTGGGGTGCTGATAATAGAAAACTCGCGTAGGCCTTCCATCGCCATGCTTAGTGTGCGCGGAATTGGGGTGGCGGTAAGTGTCAGTACATCAACTTCCGCACGCAAGGCTTTAAGCTGTTCTTTTTGACGCACGCCAAAACGGTGTTCTTCATCTAACACGACTAAACCTAGGTTCTTAAACTTAACATCTTTCTGAATCAGCCGGTGGGTACCGATAATGATGTCAATCTGTCCGGCTTCTAAACCCGCCAGCGCTTCTTTTTGCTCTTTTGCTGTTCTAAAGCGTGATATCTCCGCAATCTTAATCGGCCACTGGGCAAAACGATCTTTAAAGTTATTGAAGTGTTGCTCAGCTAACAGGGTGGTTGGCACTAATACCGCGACTTGCCTGCCGCCCATGACCGCCACAAAAGCTGCACGTAGCGCCACTTCGGTTTTACCAAAGCCAACATCCCCGCATACCAGTCTATCCATGGGTCGACCTGATTGCATATCTTTAATGACGTTTTCAATGGCTTCTAACTGATCTGGTGTTTCTTCAAACGGGAAGCCTTCACAGAATGATTCATAATCGTGTAGGCTTAAGGTGAACGCATGACCGCGCCGCGCCGCACGCTGTGCGTATAAGTTCAGTAATTCTGCCGCAGTATCACGGATTTGCTTGAGGGCCTTTTTCTTGGCTTTCTCCCAATTACCACTGCCTAAGCGGTGCAAGGGCGCAGATTCTGGCGGACCGCCAGAATAACGAGAAATTAAGAATAATTGCGATACAGGTACATAAAGCTTATCGTTGCCAAAGTATTCCAATAATAAAAGTTCGGTTTCGCCCTCACCAAAATCTATACTGACGAGGCCTTTATAGCGCCCAACGCCATGTTGTTCATGCACCACTGGGTCATCCATGCGAAGCTCAGATAAGTCTTTAAGCATGCCTTCGGTGCTACGTGCTTTTTCTTTTTCACGGCGACGTTGCTGACGCACGGTTGCGGCATAGAGTTCGGCTTCAGTGATAATGGCAATGTTGTCGTTATTTGACGCGTTTGCAAAGCCATGATGTAGCGGCGCAACACCCAGCATGACTTTGTCTTTAGCTTTGACAAAATCTGCCCACGTTTCAATCATGGTGGGTTGTAGCTTGTATTCTGCAAATAATTGCGAGATGGTTTCACGACGGCCTAAACTCTCGGCAGCAATTAATATTCGCCCTGAAAAGTCAGCAATAAATCCTTGAAGTTTGTGTAAGGGTTGCTCGGCACGGCGTTCAATATCTAGGGCAGGCAAGCCATTTGATTTACTATTAATGCTTAATGATAAGCGCGTAAATTGATGTGTGGCGCTAAAAAAATATTCTGTTTTAATTAGCAGTTTTTCAGGGGTTAACAGCGGTCTTTCTGCATCATGTGCCAGTGTTCTATAGCGCAATTGTGCTTCGCGCCAAAACTGCTGTGCACTTTGATCTAAATCGCCATGTAAGCAAAGCAAACAATTGCTCGGTAGGTAATCTAAAAATGTGGCTGTTTGCTCAAAAAATAAGGGTAAATACCATTCAATCCCACCAGAGGCTACGCCTTTACTAATGTCTTTATAGATTTTTGCCCGCTGCGGATCGCCTTCGAAGGTTTCTCTAAATTGTCCGCGGAATAATGCAATACCTGCTTCATCAAGCGGAAACTCACGTGCAGGTAGTAATCTGATCTCTGGTACAGGGTATAAGCTGCGTTGCGTATCAACATCAAACGTGCGTATGGTTTCAATTTCGTCGCCAAATAAATCCAGTCGATAGGGTAGTGCTGAACCCATTGGAAATAGGTCGACTAATCCACCACGTACACTAAATTCACCATGGCTGATGACTTGGCTAACATGGTGATAGCCTGCTTCAGCGCACTGTAATCGCAATGCATCTGTATTAAGTGTTTGTCCTTTTTTAAGCATAAAAGTGTTTGCACTTAAATAGGCTTTAGGGCTTAAACGGATAAGTGCCGTTGACAGTGGCACAATAATGACGTCACAGGCATTTTGCGCAATTTGGTATAAGGTGGTTAAGCGCTCAGAAATTAAATCAGGGTGTGGTGAAAACTGGTCATAGGGTAGCGTTTCCCAATCCGGCAATAAATGTACGCTTAATGCCGGGGCAAAGTAAGGGATTTCCTCTAATAAGCGTTGTGCATCAAAGCCATTCGCAGTAATAATCACCAATGGCCTCGACGGGCTGTCACCTTTAAGTTTAAGCGCTAATTCTGCTAGTGCTAGCCCATCTTCACCCTGGGTTGATAATTCAACGCGCGAGGATAGACCTAGTTTTGGAATGGTGAGTTGCGTTTGTGTCATAAGTAATCTATTGAAACTAGGGGTTGGTGGCAATGAGAGCTTTTTACAAGCTTAAGCAGTACCACCGACGGTGAGCGCATCAATTTTGAGCGTCGGTTGACCTACACCTACTGGCACGCTTTGGCCTTCTTTACCACAAGTGCCAACGCCACTATCAAGCTGCATATCATTACCTATCATGGACACGCGTTTTAAAACATCCGGGCCATTCCCTATGAGGGTAGCGCCTTTAACTGGGTAGGTAATTTTGCCATCTTCTATCATGTAGGCCTCTGCCGCACTAAATACAAATTTTCCACTGGTAATATCTACTTGGCCACCACCAAAATTAGCCGCATACAAACCTCTTTTAACCGATTTAATAATTTCTTCCGGGGGCATGGTGCCATTAAGCATATAGGTGTTGGTCATGCGCGGCATGGGGATATGGGCATAGCTCTCACGTCTGGCATTGCCCGTGACTGGCATATTCATCAAACGCGCATTAAGGGTATCTTGAATATAACCACGTAAAATACCATCTTCAATTAATACAGTTCTGTTTGTTGGGTTGCCCTCATCATCCATGCTCAATGAGCCACGACGATTAGCGATAGTGCCGTCATCAACGATGGTAATACCACGTGCCGCTACTTGTTGACCTATCATATTGCTAAAAGCAGAGCTGCCTTTACGATTGAAATCACCTTCTAAGCCGTGACCAATTGCTTCATGTAGCAAAATACCAGGCCAGCCAGCACCTAGTACGACAGTCATACTACCAGCCGGCGCAGGGCGCGCATCTAGATTGACCAGCGCTTGATGAACGGCTTTTTTAGCGTAATCATGCAATATTTCGTCAGTAAAATAACTGTAATCGTAGCGACCACCACCACCACTTGAGCCTTGCTCACGACGACCATTGCTTTCGGCAATCACATTAATGGATAAACGCACTAGAGGACGTACATCAGCCGCCATGACACCGTCAAAGCGTGCCACCATCACCACTTCATATTCGCCAGCGATGGATGCGGTCACTTGTGAAATCCTTGGATCTATTTGCCTGGCGTAAGATTCTAAGCGCTCAAGTAGTTTTACTTTGGCCTCAGCAGAGAGGGAAGCAATGGGATCTTGTGCTACATAAAGTTGAGAGGCTTGTCGCTTATTGACTTGACCTGCACTTTGCTCGCCCCCTAAACTGGCGATGGCTTTAGTTGCTTTTGCCGCTTCTTGTATTGCGCTTAAGGTAATGTCATCTGAGTAGGCGAACGCTGTTTTTTCGCCACTAACAGCACGAACACCCACGCCTTGATCAATAGAAAAATTACCTGATTTAACTTGGCCTTCCTCTAAACCCCAACTTTCGCTTCTGCTGTATTGAAAATATAAATCGGCATAGTCAATCTTGTGCGACATCATATCGCCTAGTACATTCTGTAGATTTCCTATATTTAGGTTGGCAGGCGTAAGTAGCGTTTCCGTGGCAGCATCTAGGTGAGTAGCTAATGTGGCGTGATGGTCAGTCGAGCTAGGTTCATTTTTCATTTGAATTATGTTTTATTTTTCTTATTTTATGGCTTAAATGGATGTAATCGTACGATGTTTTAGCGCTGGCAAACTTTTACGCAAGCTTTGTTGATATTTTGGGTTCATCGCAGCAATCACTACACCTGAACCGCGCGGCAGTCTGTCTAAAATGACCCCCCAAGGATCTACAATCATGCTGTTGCCATGTGTTTCACGGCCAGATAAATGGTAGCCACCTTGCGCAGGGGCAATGACGTAGCTTAGATTTTCTATCGCACGTGCGCGAATTAATGTTTCCCAGTGTGCTTTGCCGGTAGTATCAGTAAAGGCCGATGGGATGACAATAATATTGACTTCACCCATGGCGCGATAAAGCTCAGGAAAGCGCAAATCGTAGCATATGGATAACCCAATTTTACCAAATGGTGTGTCAACTACTTGAATCGAATTGCCAGATTCTATGGTTTTTTCTTCATGATAATGTTCGTTACCCAAGTCTAGGCCAAATAAGTGTATTTTGTCATAGCGCGCTACTTGATCACCTTTGTCGTTATAGACGAGGCAACTATTGCGAACCTTATTAGGAAAATTACTAACGAGTGGCATGGAACCACCTATGAGCCATATTTTATGTTTCTTAGCCATTTTTTTCATAAATGTCTGAATGACGCCTTTGCCTTCTTCTTCGCGTATAGCCACTTTGTCGGTTTCTTTAAAACCCATTAAGGCAAAATATTCAGGTAGGGCAACGAGTTTTGCACCTTGATTGACAGCGATTTCAATCAGTCGTTCAGCTTCACTTAAATTGGCAGCAACGTAAGGACCTGAAGCCATTTGAATGGCAGCTATTTTAATGATGTCTTGATTCACATCTAGATTGCTCAATTTAGCTTTCGTGGTTTTTAAGCGTGATGTAATGGCCATATCTAATCCAAATATTATTGAGATAAGTGTTATTGATTCAGTGGAGATTGATTAATAGTTTCTTCATTATTTTTATTGGTTTTCACTTCTTGCGGATTATCCCAAGTGCCGATAATTTCATATTCAGTCGACGCAATTTTATTGAGCGGGTCTTTCAATATCTTTTGTGCTAAAAATGCTACCGCTCCAACCAATGGCCCACCTGCAAGTGCCGCCAGTGATAAGCTGTCGCTGACACGTGGCAATACTTTAACTGTTAAACGTTGCGTTTCTTTTTGCAGATTAGTTTCCCCTTTTATGGTGACCTCTGCAGCAGGACCTGCCATGAGGAAGTCATCGCTAGACATAATGCCGTCATTAATTTTTGCAGTAGCATTGATTTTATCAAAGGCGAAGCCGTTGCTGAACAGATCTCTAAAGTCTAATGATAATCTTCTGGGTAGACTTTGTAAGCTTAATAGCCCTAATAAGCGCCCAACACCGGGTTGCACTTTTAAAATCTGGCCTTTTTTCATGCTTAGTTGCAGATTGCCATTGAGCTCTATCGGGTTAAACTGATAAGGACTACCGGCCCATTGCAGTTGTCCAGTCAGTGTGCCTTCACCATTTTTAATGACATCCGGGTAGCCAACGTTTTTAAGTGTTTTGCCTAAATTCTTAATATCCCAAGTCACATTCAGGTAAGTGCTTGGATTTTTCTTCCAGTTATTCCATTGTCCGTCGGCAGTAATACTGCTGTCGGCGTTGCTGAGTTTTAGTTTTTGGATGCTCCAGTTGTTATTCTGTGGAGAAGCAATCAGTTCTAAAGTGCCTAAGTTTTTCTTATTAAATTCAAAATTTTCAGCGATGATATCGAGCGCAGGATATTCTTGTTCTTGATTGCCGACATCTTTGCTTACCATATCATTATTGCTAGGTTTGAATTTATTAGGCGCTTCCTCCGGTAAGCTTAAATGACTTAGGCGGGCAATAAATTTACCATTGTTTTGATTTAACCATTGTAAATCCCCAGAAAATTCACGGCTTTCTATAGTTGCTCGTAAGCCCTCCTTGTCAGCATTGTTGGTAATTCTTAATTGATTAATCCGCCTATCGAATATATCCAGCATGTTGATTTTAAGCGCAAGTTTTTGAATGGGAGGCGATTCTTGTGAGCTGCCGTTAGAAAAGTCATACATTACTCGGCGCCAAGCATCAGCATCCAGGTAGTCGATATTGCCATATACTTGCAAACCTTTAGTTTTTCCAAGCTCAAGGTTAGCATTTAGGTCATTGGGATTAGTAGCGTTGCCATTAATCGGATTTGTATTAAAGCGAACGCTACCACGGTCAAATTTCATTTGGCCATTTTCAGCAATGTGTGTGATTTTTGCTGCAAATCGATTGCCTAAACTGAGGCTGACATTGTCGCTATTGAGTGTTTGGTTTTTAGTAATACGTAAGTTTAAATGCTCATTACCAGGCTTTTTGAATGGAATGGGCAAGCGAGAGCTTAAGCCAACTAAATCTGAGTTGATGGCAATGTTTACCAGTGGCTTTTGAATAGTGATTTCGCTAGTCCAGTTGGTGCTGCCTGCAAAGTAATTGGCCCCTTTGGCTAATCGATTAGCATGTTCTGGGCTAGCGCTTTCAGCGATTAACATTTTCTTAATCCCCGCATCATTTACTTTGCCTTTTGCGACTATTCGTATTTGCTTATCTTTACCCGTAGTGAGACTAAATGTCAGTGGCGTGCCAAATGCATTGGCATTAATATTTTTCGCCGTCAAACTGCTCTCAGTAAATTCTAATAAACCGTTAATCCCGCTAAGTTCAGGAATATCGGGTGTATCTATAGTGCCATTGATAACTTGGTATTGACCTTTGTATTTGGCTAATTCAAGGTTTTGCATAGGAATCATTAAATTTAAATTTAATTTACCTTGGCCACTCGAGTTTAAGTCTTCTGTAAAACCTTGCGTCACTTCAAGTACAGGACTTTTGTTGACGAATTTAATCGCCTCTGTGACGGGGCTCTTAAATTCGCTGGTAATGTTCAGAATAGGTTCAGCAGCATCTAATTGAGCAATGGTAATCTTGCTTTTGGTGAGTTGATTGCCAAATAAATGACCTGCATTGGCATTAAGCTCCATGCGTTTGCCTTCAAATAGCATGTCTACGTTCAGGCCTTCAATGTTAGGCCAGCCAATCCCATATTCAATTTCACTGCCAGCCAATTTTCCTGTGACTTTAAATACGCCTAATTTAGGGTTGGGCTTATTTTTGGCATCAACAAATGGAAAATCTGCTAGACGACCTTTAACGTTGACGTTGACGTTTTCAAGACGACCAGACAAGATTGAGGTGTCTAGCCAATGTAGCGTAGTTTTACCTAAATTGATTGGGTAATAAAATAGTGCATATTTAGCATCAGCATTCGTTAATTGAGTCGTTAAATCAATCGAGTCACCTTTTTTAGCATTGATGACGTATTCTGCATTAGTCGTGCTAGACAGATGTTGATTTCTGAAATTTAGATCATTCACTTTAATGTTAGTTTCTTGGCCATTCATATTCCAGGTAATGTCGCCGTCTAATTGATTGACTGGGATAGGCCAGCGCAAGGTATCTTTAAAATACAAGCCAGCATTTAAAGTGTTTAGGGTAACTTTTCCAGATGATTGATTGGCGCTAATTTCACCCGTTAAGTTTTTAAATCCTGGTATTTTTTGATAGGGCAGTGCGCTTAATTCATTAAATTTGGCATCGATTTGATATGTTTTTGTTGTTGCTTGTTGGCCTTGCCAGGCAAGCGTTAAGTTGTCCAGACTGCCTGTCGGGGATAGATTTACTATCTTTTCCATGACTTCTGCTGGTAATGGTAATTGTGCTAGATATGGCTTGATAGCAGCTAAATCGATGTGTGTGAGTTTAATGTTAAGCGAATCAAGGCCTTGCTGATTATTCACGTAATTGACTGAGCTGTCATCTAAACGCAAGTCATTATTAGTGGTAAGTGTTAAATGATTAGCCGAGAAATTTTGCTGGAGTGCTTCATTTTCCCAATTTAACTCGCCTGCAAATTTATTCAAGATGACGGGCTCAATATTGGTATTAAAATGCATCTGTACATTGTCTAGGGCCAGTTTACTGGCAATTGAATGCACCTGACTTTTGGCGAATTGAATTTTTATATTTGCACTGCCAATGCCTGATTGCAAGTCTATGGCATGCATTAAAACTGAATAATCTATCCATGGTTTGTAAGCGACGAGATTGGTTTTACTCAATGTAGCATCTATACTGCCATGCCATTGTGCTAACTGAGTAATGTCATTGCCATAGACATTGCCGCTAATCACGATAGGCTCTAAAGTGCCGATAGAAGGAATGGTGCTTATTAAAAACCGATGGTTTTTAACTAAGCTTTTCCATGGCGGGCTGATGACTTGTAAATTCAGTTTATCCAAACTTAACGCTGGCGCTGCACGCATTTCATCCAACCAAATTACTTTGGCATTCAGTACTTCAAATTGTGTTTGGCGTAACAACCAATTAGGCAGGTCTGGTTTAGAAGGCCCTTGCGTGCTAATGCCCGCCACAAAAATATCGCCATTACTGGTGCGGCGTATAGTGAGTTCTGGCGAGCGTATCGTCAGATTAGCTAGACGAGGCTCCATTAAAGGAATGCTTAGCCATGACAAGGACACATCCGTATTTTTAAGTTGTAGGGCAGGGCGATTTTCTACATCGTATATATCAATGTTGGATACCGCTAAATGCGGATTAAGCCCTTGCCAGCCCACTTTGATATTACCAATGACTATTTTTTGCTTAGCAGCAGTGCTTGCGAAATTGGCAATATTGTCTTTGTATTGATCGATATTAGGGAATATTAAAAACTGTATTGCTAGGGCGCCGAGTATTAAGGTGGCGGCAGTAATGCTTAAAAGCACGAGCGCGATGCGGTAACCCAAAAGCAGTGATTTTTTGACCATATTGGCTTGTTTCGGCTTTAATTTGATTGCATGAATTAATACAGCATTTTACTGCAATATCAATCATAGCAAACAAATCGCTAGACGTTTGATTGGCGAAGGTTTTGACGTGAAATTATTTTAGAATAGTGCACTTGTCATTTAGAATAGCGCCCTTGATGTGTGAATAAGCAACTGTAGTTGGTATATTCCACTGGCAAGCCAAATGTTGGCTTGATATTTTTTTCTGACAGCTTATTCATATTAAACCGGTTATCACTTGATTCAATTTAAACAACTCACCTTAGTTCGCGGCTTGAAAGTGCTTATTCAGGCCGCTTCATTGCAGTTGCATCCTGGGCATAAGGTAGGCTTAACGGGTGCTAATGGTGCAGGAAAATCATCGCTTTTTGCATTATTGCGCGGCGAGATGCAATTAGAGGCTGGTGATCTAGAAATGCCAGCCACCTGGGTGATTGCGCACGTCGCACAAGAAACCCCAGCGCTTGCCATGCCCGCTATTGAGTTTGTTTTAGATGGTGATGCAGAATTGCGGCAGGTAGAGGCTGCCCTAGTCGCAGCAGAAGCTAATCACCAAGGGGAGTTGATTGCTGAACTTCACCATCGATTGATGGATATTGACGGCTATAGTGCTAAAGCCCGAGCGGCAGAGTTGTTAAGTGGTTTAGGCTTTAGCCAAGTCAATTTGCAACAAGCTGTTTCTACTTTTTCTGGGGGCTGGCGAGTACGTTTAAATCTAGCACGCGCTTTAATGTGTCGCTCAGATTTATTATTGCTAGATGAGCCAACTAATCATTTAGATTTAGACGCAGTGATTTGGCTAGAAGGGTGGTTGCAAAGTTATCGTGGTACGCTTTTATTGATTTCGCATGATAGAGATTTTTTAGACGCGATTGTGAATCATATTGCACATATTGAGCAGCAAACGCTCACGCTGTATCGCGGAGGTTATTCTGATTTTGAGCGGCAGCGTGCAGAAAAACTTGCCTTGCAACAATCCATGTTTGAAAAGCAACAACGTAAAGTGGCTCATCTACATAGTTATATTGACCGCTTTCGGGTGCAGGCCACCAAAGCACGTCAAGCACAAAGCCGCATAAAAGCGCTTGAGCGTATGGAGATGATTTCTGCTGCCCATGTGGACTCACAATTCAACTTTGAATTTAGAGCGCCGATTGCTGCTCCAGATCCCTTATTGGTCTTAGATGATATGTCTGTTGGCTATCAGAGCGTGGCTTTGATGAAAAATATTGCATTAGCTATTAGGCCTGGCGAACGTATAGGCTTGCTAGGACGTAACGGCGCAGGAAAAACCACCCTTATTAAGTTACTTGCTAATGAATTAAAGCCGCTAAGTGGTAAGCGCGTAGAAGGTAAAGATTTAAATATAGGCTATTTTGCCCAACATCAGCTTGAGCAATTACGCCCAGATGAATCACCCTTGCAACATATGTTAAAGCTTGACCCGCTAACCCGAGAGCAAGAGCATTTGAATTTTTTAGGCGGGTTTGATTTTAAGGGAGAGATGGCAAGATCGCCTTGCGCCAATTTTTCAGGGGGTGAAAAGTCACGTTTAGCGCTAGCCTTATTGATTTGGACGCGACCAAACTTATTGTTGCTTGATGAGCCCACCAACCATTTGGATTTAGAAATGCGTCATGCTTTAACGTTGGCACTTCAGGATTACCAAGGCGGCGTTATATTGGTGTCACACGATAGAGCCTTGTTGCGAGCGACTTGTGATGAATTTATATTAGTGGCTAATGGTAAAGCAGAACCATTTGAAAGTGACTTAGAAGGTTATAGTCAGTGGTTAAATGAGCAGCGATTAAAAGATAAACAACTGGCTCAGATTATGGTTGAGGAAAAGCCAAGTAAGAATGAGCGCGCGCTTAATAAAGCAGAACGACAAGCCAGAATAGCTGAGCGCAGGCCGTTAGTTAAAGAAGTCGAGCAATTGGAGCTTAATATTGCCAAGTGGCAAGTTGATAAAAAGCAGTGTGATGATAGATTGAATGACAGTGAGCTTTATATCGCCACTGATAAAACAGAATTGCAGCAATTACTCAAGACGCAAGCTGATTTGACCTCTCAAATTGACGTGGCAGAAGAACGTTGGCTAGTATTACATGAGTTATTAGAAGCACTACCAGCGATAGATTAACGTCATTTTATATGGCAAGTTTTACGATTCGTAATGAAAAATAAACCAATCTTTTAGGACTTAATATGGAAATTCAATATTCAAAACGCATCAAACTTATGCATGCATTATGTTTAGCAGACACTTTACGTGACGATGAAGCTAAGCCTAATATGGATTTAAATCACTATGATGCTTTGGCCGCCGCTGATTATTTAAGTTGCTACGTTACCTTTAAGGCGATTCAAGCGGCAGAACGCTCGCCTCTCGCAGAGCGTCGTGAGAACTTTGATATGTTGAGCGTTTACCAAGCTTATGCATTGCTGGCTTATGCTTTTTTTACTACACCATTAGCACAAGAAAATATTGCGCCTAACTTGCCCGTAGCGCAAATTACTATTGCTAAAACTTTATTCGCTGGGCTGCCAGATGCAGAATTGATGGAAATTATTGAATCAGGCTTTCATAAATTTCAATTAATCGGCGATGCTGAAGCCGAGCATTGGGCAGAGTTTAGAGAAAATTTAGATAAACTCACAGTAGCATTTGTCATTGCTGGTACCGATGATGAAAGCCCGCATGATAAAGACGAAGTAACACCGCTGTTTGGGCAGTTATTAAGTCAGTTATGTGAGGCGTTTGATAACGTATAAGAGGGCTTCATTATTTAAGTGAATACTCGCAAGTTAACGATATTAATTGCGGATATTTATCGCATATCTATAAATTGCGTTTACTTGCTAGGACTGATGTTGGTACGATTTGTATTCGGTATAATTTCTAGTGATGCGTTGTCTTGATTGTCAGTCTCATAGAGAATCATGATAGACACGCGGCGATTTTTGTTACGACCAATAGCCGTTTCATTTTCGTTAATGGGTTGCGTAGAGCCAAAACCTAAAGCACTGAGCCTTTTTTCAGCAATACCCGTGTCACTCAGCATTCTCACTACGCTACTCGCACGAATTGCAGAAAGCTCCCAGTTTGAGAAGAATGTTGCATTATGAATGGCGATGTTGTCGGTATGGCCTTCAACTTGAATGTGACGTTGGTTATCTTTTAACATGGAAGCAATTTCATTAATGATGTTAGACGCGGTAGCCGCTAATTCTGCAGAACCAGGGCTAAATAATAAGCTTTCATTAATGTCGATGCGCACCCCTCGGTTGTTTTGCATGACGCGCACTTTACCCTCGCTGATGAGCGGTGATAGTTTGTTAGATAAATCAATTCCCATGTTCGTTATGGATTCTCGCTCTCTACGCATTTTTTCTTGATAGAGATGGCTGAGTGGCAGTGGCTTAATCAGCGTCATGGGATGGTTTTTTTGCCGGCCGCTGGCGTCTGTATTTTGGCTATTCATTTTTATATGACTGGAAGATTTTTCACCCGTAAACGCACCGCCCATAGCGGTTGCTAATTTGTCATATTTGCCTAAATTGACTGAAGATATTGAATACATCACCACAAAAAAAGCGAATAGTAAGGTGATGAAATCAGCGTAAGAAACTAGCCAACGGTCCGGGCTATCTTCATCATCATCTAGGGGTTTTCTTCTAATCATATTCGTTGTGATTACACTTGTTTGACGTTGGCATTAACGAAGGTAGGAATGCAGGCGTTCTTCAACAATTTTAGGATGGTCACCGCTGGCAATAGAAGACCAAGCATTTAATAGCATTTCGCGGCGCTTCATTTCATTTTGGATGAGCACTTTAAGTTTATTGGAGATGGGTAGAAACACTAGATTCGCAAGACCTACACCATAAATAGTCGATACAAATGCAACCGCAATGCCGCTACCAAGATTGCTGGGGTCAGATAGATTTTCCATTACATGAATTAGGCCTAGCACGGCCCCTAAAATACCTACGGTAGGCGCATAGCCTCCAGCAGCATTCCATATTCTCGCTGCATTACGTTGCTGTATTTCATAAAAGTGCATGTCGATTGCGCAAATTTGCCTTATTTTTTCAGGCGGCGTGCCATCTATCATTAAACGTAGACCTTTTATAATAAATGGCTCTGTTTCTTTAATTAAATAAGGCTCTAACAAAAAAATACCCTGTTTGCGCGAGAAGTGGCTCCATAAGTTAATGCGGTCAGCTAGCGCTTGTCTGTCGTCAACAGGTGGGTAAAATACCAGCTTCAACATTGAGAGTCCCTCTATGAAGCTTTTACTGCTAGTTTGTAATAGCACAGCGCCAAATGTGCCAAACACAACAATCACAAATGCAGCAGGTTGCAATAGAGAACCGATTTCGCCACCTTCTATGGCTTGTCCAATTAAGATGCCGATGACGGCAATCGCGATACCGCTTAAACTACTCCAGTCCATGATTTCTCTTTCAAGTTTGCACGCAATCTAGCGACTGCCTGGCTATGTAATTGACTAATGCGGGATTCTGAAACATTCATTACCGCGCCTATTTCTTTCAGATTAAGCTCCTGCTCATAATAAAGCCCCATTAATATTTTCTCTCGTTCTGGCAGGGCATCGATTGCATGAATCAATGCATCACGAAAATCAGTTTCTAGCAGGCTTTTAATAGGATCATTTGAGTAATCCGTTTGAAATCGATCGAGGAAGTGTTCGCCTTGATCTGCATCATGAAAGTCTTCGTAGTAAACTAGTTGATGGCCACTGCAATCTCCCAGCATGACGTAGTAGTTTTCTAATGTGAGTTGAAGTTTCTTAGCCACATCACTTTCTGTAGGTGGTTTACCTAGCTCTTGCTCAAGTTGACTGATGGCAACTTCCACATCACGCATATTTTTGCGCACACTACGGGGTAGCCAATCTGCGCTTCGCAATTCATCAAGCATAGACCCACGGATTCTCTGAGCAGCATAAGTCTCAAATACTGCGCCATGGGTGTCTTCATAGCGATTAATCGCATCGAGTAGACCCATCATGCCTGCTTGTATTAAATCATCTAACTCCACACTTGGTGGTAGTTTTGCCTTGAGTTGATAGGCAAGTTTTTTGACCAAGACTGCATGCATATTAAGTAGCTCATCTTTTTGATCTTTTTTGCCTTTAGCGCTATACATAGTGAACCTTTAGCCTAGATAAATGATGCTGTATTTGTATTAGGGTTATAGTCGCGTTTATAGTCAAGACGATGAGCAATCTGTTTAAAAGCATTAGAAGCTGTTGCTAAGGGGAAAGCATCAATGACAGTACGACCAAGTTTGGCAGCACGGTTAAGATGCTCGTCTGCCGGAATTGCACCAAAAAATTCCAATTCAATTTGCATAAAGCGTCTAGCGACTTGTGAGATGTTTTGGAATGCTAATTGCGCTTGCGCTTCAGTTGCATCACCCACAATAATGCCAAATGAGCGTCTGCCAAGTTGCATGCAAATTTGTTTAATGAGTGTATAAGCCTGTTTGATACATTCAGGCTGACGCGTCAGCTGAATTAATATTTCACCTTCATTAAGTGTTTGTATCGGTAGCAGGTGATTGTTATCTAATGTGGCATCGACTAATACAACGTCATATTGGCGTGACATATCGTTGAATGTTCGATTAAGCTCATGGCTAATATCGCCTTCTATGTCCATGCCATGCTGATGTGTGTGCATAAGCTTTGAAAGCGCATAGCCATGATTGCTATCAGCAATCGCTGCTTGCAATGCTGATTCACCATGAGCTACATCTAATAGTGCGGGTAGGTGATCAATACCATAGCTACTTTGGTGCGATTGCGCTGAGGCATGCACAATCAGCACTTCCGCCCCTTGACCTATTATAGATACGGCTAGGTTAGATAGCATGCGTGGCTGATCTTGTATGGAGGAGGCCGAAATGATTGATACCACCCTAGGTTTAGGTGCAGCCATGAGGCGTCTTAGTCCTGCAGCTTGATCATTTTGGAAGTTAAGCATAACTAATTCCTGCCAATTGAGCAGCGTTTGTTGTATTCACAGTATTGCCCATAATGAAAGGTAATTCTTCATTTAGGTATTGGAATGCTCGATTGCTTGTTGAGCTGAGTTTTAGGGCATGTTGAACAAGATATTGCTTATTTGCTAAATGAATATCTTCAGGAACACGCTGGCCATTGGCAACATAATACAGTTTAATTTTTTCTCTAATGATGACATCCAGCGCATTTCCTATGGTTGCTGCTTCGTCAAGCTTTGTAATGATGCAACCATCTAGTCCTTTACCCTTGTAGGCAGTGATAACGTCAATAAGCGTTTCACCCGTATTTGTTGCATTGAGGCATAGCAACTTTTTAATTGGCATGTTGGTATTAGAAAGCATGGCAATTTGTTCGGCTACCATACGGTCACGTTGGCTAACGCCTACGGTATCTATCAAAATGGTATGCTTGTTTTTGAGCTCATTGAGTGCAATTTTAAGATCAGCTTCGTCTTTCACCGCATGGACCATCACGCCAAGAATCTTGCCGTAAATTCTGAGTTGCTCATGACCACCAATCCGGTAAGCATCTGTAGTAATAATACCTAAGTTCTCTGTACCATGCTTCATTACGTAACGTGCAGCAAGTTTGGCAGTAGTGGTTGTTTTACCCACACCTGTTGGGCCAATCAATGCAAATATTCCACCTTGATCCAATACTTCGGCATCATTTTCTATGGTGTTTAGATTGAGGGTAAGTATCGATTTAATCCAAGCCGTAGCATTTTCTGTGCTGAGGTTCTCTGGCATTTTTTCAGCCAATTGCCTAGACAGTGCAGCACTAAAACCTGCAGATAACAATGTGTTTAAAATGCTCGATTTGCTTGGATCGCGCTGCTGAATATTGCCCCATGATATCGTAGTGAGTTGTGATTCAATCACGCTACGCATATCACGCATCTCACTTAGCATCTCTGTCATTTTTAGATTAGATTCTTGGCTGGCAGATTGTTTTCCGGTCAGATGATGGCCATTGACTGCCTGCGTTAATTCTTTTTGTGAGTCATGCTTTTCCGCATGGTTGATTGTCGCTTCATGACTCATTTTAGCGGCCGAAGCTTCAGGCTTATTCTCATTGATGGCGGCAAGTTTAGCGCGATTGCTGTGAATCAATGAAAGCAAGGTAGTTGGCTCGTTGCTGTTGTAGCTTGAAGCCTGCGACTCTTGTTTAAGGTTGCTTGATGCTGGCATATTAGCAACAGCGGCATCGCCAGCGTCATTTTGCATCATGCTATGCATATCCTCCTCTTTGAAGGCCATGATTTCATTGCCACCGTTGATTGCACGATTAGAGAGGATGACAGCATCTTCACCTAGTTCTTTACGTACCAAGCTTAATGCTTCACGTGAGTTTTTTCCGAAAAAGCGTTTAATGTTCATGCTGAACCTCCAATAAGACTAGTCACACGTATGGTTTTTGAATCAGGTAATTCTTCGTGAGAAATGACACGAAGATGGGGAATGGCGCGACGTAAAAACTTAGAAAGTGCCGCTCTTAATGGTGCTGAGACCAGTAATACTGGTGTCATACCCATTTGTTCTTGTTGTTTTGCAGCGGCTTCAGCTTGTCTAGAAAGCGTTTCGGCCATACCTGGCTCAATAGCTGAGCCTGTTGTGCCATTGCCTTGCATGGCTTGTGTTAATAAGCGCTCAAGATTGCTGTCAAGTGTCATGACTGTCACTTCATTGCTGCTTGGGAATAATTGCTGAATAATGGCGCGGCCAAGCTGGATGCGCACTAATGCAGTCAGCTCGCTAATGTCTTGAGTTTGGCTGGCATATTCTGCAAGCGTTTCAACAATGGTGCGCATGTCACGAATATGTACACCTTCGCTTAATAAGTTTTGTAATACTTTTTGAATGACGGTTAGAGAGATTTGTTTAGGCACTAAATCTTCAACCAGTTTAGGTGAATCTTTACTAATATGATCTAACAGCTGCTGCACTTCTTGGCGGCCTAGTAGTTCGGCAGCATGTGTTGAGATAATATGGTTTAAATGCGTTGCAATCACAGTGCCAGCATCAACAACGGTATAACCTCTGCTTTGTGCGTCATCACGCGTATTACTGTCTATCCAGACTGCTGGCAAACCGAATGCTGGATCAGTTGTAGTCGGTCCTGGCAATGCGCCACTTACCATACCTGGATCTATGGCTAAATATTCACCAAAATGAGATTCTCCGCTGGCAATATCTACGCCTTTGAGCGTAATGCGATAGCTTGAAGGCTTGAGTTCTAAGTTGTCGCGGATATGTACTGTAGGTGCTAAAAAGCCGACTTCCTGTGCAAACTTTTTACGTAAGCCTTTAATGCGTTTTAACAAATCACCGCCTTGCGTTTTATCAACCAGTGGAATGAGGCGGTAACCTACTTCTAAACCTATTAGGTCAACGGGTGTGACATCATCCCAGCTTGCTTCTTCTATTTCAGAAACGACTTCTGATTTTTCTATGACTTCAGGCTCTGCATCGGCGTTTTTCTTTTGTTCAGCAATAATATAGGCCATACCTGCAAGTAGTGCCGCTAACATTAAAAATGCAAAATGTGGCATGCCTGGAATGGCGCCCATGCCGCCAATGATGCCTGCTGTCACGTAAACAACTTTGGAATTTGAGAATAACTGTGTGACTAATTGACCACCTATATCTTCATTATTTGCCACGCGTGATACGACCACACCGGCGGCTACTGAAATGATAAGTGAAGGGATTTGCGCAACTAAACCATCACCAATGGCCAGTAGGGTATAGTTTCTAACAGCATCTGCAAAAGCCATATCATGTTGTACAACGCCAACAATTAATCCGCCAAAGATATTGATGATAATTACCATAATGCCGGCAACTGCGTCACCTCGTACATATTTACTAGCACCGTCCATTGCGCCGTAGAACTCTGATTCTTGGCTGACTTCAGCGCGACGACGACGGGCTTCATCTTCGCCTATTAAGCCGGCATTAAGATCAGCGTCAATGGCCATTTGCTTACCTGGCATCGCATCTAAAGTAAACCGTGCACCTACTTCAGCAATACGACCCGCACCTTTGGTGACGACGGTAAAGTTGATGATGGTGAGAATAATAAAAACTACGATACCCACTGTGTAATTGCCACCGATTAAAAAGTGGCCAAATGCCTCAATGACTTTACCAGCTGCATCTGGACCAGTATGACCTTCAGCTAACACGACGCGGGTTGAGGCAACATTCAGAGACAAACGCAACATGGTTGTCATCAGTAGCACAGTTGGGAAAGCGATGAAATCAAGCGCTTTTCTAGTTTGTAGGCCAATGAGCAATACCATAATGGATAGTGCAATATTGAAACTAAATAACACATCTAGGGCAACTGCCGGTAAAGGCAAAATCATCATAGACAGTAGCATTACAATGATGAGCGGTGCCGCTACATTACGGCTACTTATTTTACTCATCCAGCTAGGTAAGTTCAGCGAGTTCATTAGGCAAATACCTCATCTAAGGCCTTGCTAGGGGCAGGTAACAGGCTATGGGGATCCAGCGCTTCTGGCACAGGTAAGGTTTTAGGTAGTTCTGGACGGAAGCCACCTTCTTTTTTGAAGACACGCATTTGAAATACATAAGCAAGCACTTCTGCAACAGCTGAATATAATGCTTCCGGAATCTCACTATTTAACTCAGTGTGTGCAAATAAAGCGCGCGCTAATTTTGGAGATTCCATTACTAGAATATTGTTTTCTGCGGCTATTTCACGAATCTTTAATGCAACTGCGTCTGCACCCTTAGCAACAACTACCGGTGCACGCATACCTTCATCTTGATACTTAATGGCAACTGCATAGTGTGTAGGGTTGGTAATGACTACGTCAGCTTTTGGTATTTCAGACATCATTCTACGTTTTGCAATTTCACGTTGTTGTTGGCGGATTCTGGCTTTGATTTCGGGATTGCCTTCAGACTCTTTAGATTCTTGGCGAACTTCTTCTTTCGTCATTTTGAGTTTGCTTGCGTACTGGTATAGCTGGTATGGCACATCTATCGCCGCAATAAAAACTAAAGCACTTACAATAGACAAGAAGCCCATGAGCATGAGGTCATTCACTTGTGAGATGCTAGTTTTTAAAGGTAATAATGAAAGCGATAAGATAGGTGCCATATCGTGAGAAATTACAATGTAGGCCACTATGGCAACGACTAAGGTTTTTGCTATAGATTTAACGAGTTCAATAGCAGCGTTCTTAGAAATCATATTGCCTAAACCGTTGATTGGATTGAGGCGGCTAAATTTTGGTAAAAAAGCGGCGCTACTGAATATCCAGCCACCAATTAGTATCGGTGCAGCAACTGCCACAATAATAATGAGTAGCGCTAATGGTGCAAAAGCAAGCAATAATGAATAGATGTTATCGGTCGTTTTCATAAGCAAGACGACAGGATCAAAAGCAGCAGCTCGATCAAAGTTCAACCCAGAACTCATAGAAGTTTTTAGCGCATGGTTAAGATGCTCACCCATCACCATGATGCCCATGCCAGCAGTGAATAGCACAGTCACAGTCGCCAGCTCGCGAGAGCGGGGTACATCGCCGTCTTCACGCGCTTTTTCTAAGCGTTTGGGCGAGGCCTGTTCTGTTTTTTCTAAATCGCTGTCTTCTGCCATCACGATACCTAATATAGTTACTTACAAAATTGCTAATTATTTTGTTTACTGCTTAGGATGAATTATTAGATGGATGAGAGAGTTTGCATCTTCAGAATAAAAGGGTGAAAGCTATCCTTTCTTAAAGACAAAACCTGTAATTAAGTCCATTTATTAGGTGTAATTAGCATATTTATAAATTATTTTTATTAAATTTAATTAATAAAATCAATTAGATAAAAAATATTTTCATTTATTTTTAAATTTATCCTAAAGTTTTCTAAAGTGCTGCCGATAAATACTCAATAGAAACGGATATTGTTTTTTTATTCAATAAGTCGGTGTATCTAATCTTTAGTGATTAATTTTGATTCATTCATTAGGGTTGTGTGCATTGCAGGAAATTAATAACGGTAACCCTACAAAAAACTTTAGGATATTTTTAAATGAGACGGATGATTTAATGCATTGATAACGATAATTAATGCTTTTGTGCATTAGTTAAGTATATGAAATAAATAGCTTTATATTAGCCTTGTAGGTGTTTGTAAGACAAACACCTACAAGGCTATGCCTGTTTGTCCGACTGAATATACCGACAAGCGCTAGTTGTATGCAACCCTCAAACAGCTCAAAGTACGCCCCATACGCAACACATACATTTAACAGATGTTAAGACAAAGGGGAATTAAAATGAATGAAGTTGAAATCTTGTCAGAAATTAAAGATGCTAACTTAAACTACTTGATGTTAGCTCAACAACTTATCCGTTCAGATAAAGCAACAGCAATCTTCCGTTTAGGGATCAGCAAAGATATCGCTGATCTATTAGAAGGTTTAAGCAATTTACAGTTACTCAAATTAAGTAGCGCTAACATGATGCTAGCACGCTTCCGTTTTGATGATAGCTCAATTCTTGGCATGCTCACTAACTACACTAAAGATCGTTCACAAGCGCACTTACATACAGCGGTGCTCATGGCTGGACAAACTGCCGAAGCAATGGCGTAGTAGTCAGTATTAAGTAAAGATTAATTCATCTCATTGAATTTCAGGTAAAGAGAAAACATCATGCAAAAGAAAAGCGTAGTAACAGAAGCAGAGCAAATTCAGCTAGCCATTCAAATGATTAAGCTGGGCGCTAGACTACAGTTGTTGGAATCTCAAACAAGTTTATCTCGTGAGCGTTTAATTAAACTTTACAAGGAGCTTAAAGGTGTATCGCCACCTAAAGGCATGTTGCCATTTTCGACGGACTGGTTCTTAACCTGGCAACCTAACATCCATGCATCAATTTTTTACAATATTTATAAATTCATGGTCGACTACACCGACGTAACAGGTATACATGCCATTATTAAAGCGTATAGCTTGTATTTGCAACAAGTAGAACATAATCAGTCTGATGATGGTGCAGAGCCAGTGTTATCTATGACACGTGCTTGGACATTAGTGAGATTTGTTGAAAGCAAAATGTTAAAAACACAAAATTGCACATGTTGCAGCGGTAGTTTCATCGTCAATTCATATGATTTGAACCAAAAATATCTATGCAACTTGTGCCACGTGCCTTCACGTGCAGGTAAAACTAAGAAAGCCAAAGAACTTACTTATAAAATTGTTGCATTATCAGCTTAAAACCCAGTAGTAAGCTGACCTATGAATAATCGGCTAGACAGTTATCCCTTTGCCCAACATGGCTTAAATAATCATGTTGGGCTAAATTTCATGAAGCAATATATAAGGAATAAAACTGAAAAAATACGTTTAGTGCCTGCGCTATTGGCCGTCGTTGTTCAATTCACGGCCTTGTTGATGATCATCATATCTACAAAACTAATTTTTTTAGTCGGCCACGCCTATTTTTATACTGTTTTAAGTTTTCCAATATTGTTGTTAGTCATCATGCAAGCACTATTCGCTAGCTTATTTTCTTATTGGCTTGGTATGGCGAGTTGGTGGCGTTTGATACACTTCAGTTTTCCAGTAATCATTTGGCTAATGTCGCAATGGCAAGTGCCTAGTGAAATTTATTTGACAGGATTTGTGTTCAGTTTAGGTTTATTTTGGACCACCTTTCGTAGCCAAGTGCCATTTTTCCCTTCTCGTCCCATTGTCTGGCAACAGCTCGCTAGACTAATTCCACAGGATAGACCAATACGATTGATAGACATCGGTAGCGGTCTAGGTGATGTTGCAATGCATATTGCCAAGATTAGAGCTGATAGTCTTATTGAAGGGGTCGAAGTGGCACCATTGCCTTGGCTAATAAGCTATGTTCGTGCCAAGCTACGTCGATCGACTGCCATTTTTAAAATGGGAGACTATCGAGCTTTAAATTTTGCTAATTACGATGTGGTTTTTGCTTATTTGTCACCAGTAGCCATGCCTGCTTTGTGGCAAAAGGCCAGTCAAGAGATGAAGTCTGGTAGCCTTTTAATTAGTCTGGAATTTGAAGTGCCTGGGATTGCACCGAACTTACGAATTGCCGGTGCTAAAAACTCACCCATGATATACGTTTGGAAATTACCCTAAAGATTATATTCTAATTTGATGGGCGACCTGTTTTCTCAAATTTGACGCTTAAGCAAACTGCAAAACTGAAAATAGGCCTTTATTCAACGAATTGATTTTTACCTCTCCTTGATATGCTTATCCTAATTATTAACACGCTTTAAATTACTTTCTTACTCTGGAGCTCGCAAGTATGTTTGTCGTCATTGGCTATCTTATTGTATGCAGCACTATTTTTGGCGGTTATGCATTAGCGGGTGGTCATTTGGGGGCGTTATGGCAACCGCTTGAAGTGCTGATGATCTTTGGTGGTGCCGTGGGCGCTTTTGTTGTAGGGAATGATAGCAAAGCAATTAAAGCGACTTTAAAAGCGCTACCCACTTTATTTAAAGGCTCAAAATATAGCAAGGCGCTTTATATGGATTTGCTTGCGCTATTGTTTGAAATTTTAGCCAAGATTCGTAAAGACGGCATGCTCTCCATCGAAAATGACATCGAAAACCCTGAGACCAGTCCGCTATTTAGCAAGTACCCAGACTTGTTACATGATCATCATTTAATTGAGTTTATTGCCGATTATTTGCGCCTGATGAGTTCTGGCAATATGGACGCTTTTCAGATTGAAAATCTAATGGATAACGAAATTGATACGCATCACATGGAAGGTCATGTACCTGCGCACTGCATTGCTAAGCTGGGTGATGGCTTGCCTGCTTTTGGTATTGTGGCGGGGGTAATGGGGGTGGTGCACACCATGGAGAATGTGTCATTGCCACCTGCTGAACTGGGTATTTTAATTGCGCATGCTTTGGTGGGTACTTTCCTAGGAATTTTGCTAGCCTATGGTTTCGTGGGCCCGCTTTCTGGATTGCTAGAACAAAAACTAGAAGAAACTACCAAGATGTTTCAAACAGTTAAAGTCACATTGCTTGCCAGTCTAAATGGTTATGCACCTGCCATTGCCGTTGAATTTGGTCGTAAAGTACTCTACTCAACAGAGCGTCCAAGTTTTCTTGAACTGGAAGCACATGTCAAGCAAGCTAAAGGTAAATAGCTTGTTGTTTTTCTATTCAATAACGCAATACGAGGTTTGCTGTGGCTGAAAATCTTGTTAGACCTATTATTGTAAAACGCATAAAAAAAACTGCCGCCGGCCACCATGGCGGTGCGTGGAAAATTGCTTATGCTGACTTTGTGACAGCGATGATGGCTTTTTTTCTACTCATGTGGTTACTTGGTTCAACTTCAAAAGCACAGTTAGAGGGAATTGAACAGTATTTTAGAACGCCGCTAAGTGTGGCGTTGAGCAGCGGTAGTGCTGTGGGTGCTAGTGAGTCTGTTATTAAAGGTGGCGGTAAAGATGTGACAAAAAAACAAGGGCAGGTGAAGCCTGTGGATAGTATCGACGGTAAGAAAAAATTAGTCGACATTAAAGATGCAAAAGAAGCGCTCAAGAAGGAAGAAACGGCAAAGCTCCAAGAATTAAAAAAGAAAATTGAAAAAGCCATTGAAGATAGTCCTACATTAAGCAAGTTCAAGAATCAGTTACTGTTGGATATTACTTCAGATGGTTTACGTGTGCAGATTGTAGATGAGCAAAACCGTCCTATGTTCAATTCATCCAAAGCTGAATTGCAGCCTTATGCCAAGCAAATATTACAAGAATTAGGTCGCATGTTTAATGGTGTGACCAATAAAATTAGTTTGTCTGGCCATACTGATGCGACCCCTTATCCAAATGGAGAAAAATCCTACAGCAACTGGGAGCTGTCTGCCGACCGTGCGAATGCCTCGCGTCGTGAACTGGTGGCTGGTGGGATGGATGAAGCAAAACTGTTGCGTGTCGTTGGACTTTCATCTGCTAGTTTGTTCGACAAAAAGAATCCATTAAATCCGACTAATCGACGTATCAGCATTATTATTATGAATAAACAAGCTGAAGAAAATGTATTAAAAGATGCTGAGGCGGTTCATGTGTCTTCAGACTCAACTGAGTCTGATTTAAATAAAGCGGTGTTAAAACCCTAGCCATCGGTATTTTTTGGATTGTCTTGATCATTTTTCCAGAGTAAATAAACTCGGCAGTCAAACTCTAGTTGGTGGTAGCTTGGTTCCATGTGTTGGCAGAGTTGATAAAACGCCTTGTCATGATTACGCTCTTTAAGATGTGCTAATTCGTGCACAACAATCATCGTAGAAATTCAGCAGGTGTAGTTTTAAAAAAAGAGGAAATCTTGATTTCTTTTTTCGCTTTAAGCTTACCGCCTTGTACCCGAGAAATGGCTGTATTCAGACCCAATGCGTGATGCTCTATGCTGAGTCTATTATCGTAATGTACTTTGTCTAAAATTGGCGCGTTCCGCAAAAATGCTTGTTTAATCTCGTTGCTGTATTCATAAAGCGCTTTATCCGTTTGAATGGCGTGTGATTTTGGGTAGCGCTCTGTCAGGTAATCCCCCAGCTTATTTTGCGTTTGTAATTGACGTATTTTTTCCTGCAAGGTGGCAGGGTAGTGCTGTAGATATTTGAGTGGTGGAATCATTATTTAATAAACATTAAATATTCGCCATATTTAAATGCAAAAGGAGGCAATCGCCTCCTTTATTGTCGTTTAGGGTTTGCACTTTACTCTATGAGTAAATCGCGTTTGCCTGGTACGCCATTCATGGCTTCAGCATCTTCAAGCGCAGGTTTGCGTGATGTGATAGCTGGCCATAACTCAGCTAGACGCGCATTGAGCGCGATAAATTCTTGCTGATCTGCTGGTACGTCATCTTCTGCAAAAATCGCCTCAGCAGGGCATTCTGCAACGCATAACGTGCAATCGATACATTCATCAGGATTGATGGCTAAGAAGTTGGGCCCTTCTACAAAACAATCTACTGGGCATACATCAACGCAATCGGTAAATTTGCATTGAATACAGTTTTCGGTAACGACATAAGTCATTTTTATTCCTCTACAGCTTAAGAGCTAAAACATTATTTTACTTGATTTAAAAAAACATTCAAAATTTAACTATACAATCATTCCAGCGCCTACCGTGTTGTTGGTACTTTCATCGATGACAATAAATGCACCTGTCGCACGATTGATACTATAGCTATCAATCATGAGTGGTTGCGCTAATTTAAATGTGATACGTGCAATGTCATTCATTTTCAGGTCTACACTGGCCTGTTCTTCTAGCGTGTTCACATCTACTTTATAGTGTATGGCACTCACTTTAGCTTTCGATTCACGAGTGGTATGTCGAATGACATAAGTCCGTGCTGTCGACATTGGCGTTTCAGATAACCAGCATACAAACGCATCAATTTGTTTGACAGGTTCGTTGGCCTCAGCTGTTTTTACGATCATGTCACCACGTGAGGTGTCGATTTCATCCTCTAATAGTAAGGTAACGCTTTGCTCGGTTGTAGCAGACTGTAGTTGTTCATCGCCCAACTGAATCGCCTTAACTTTTGATTGATAGCCATTAGGTAATACTGTTACTGCATCGCCAACAGTAATCTCGCCCGATTCAATCCGTCCCATAAAGCCGCGGAAATCATGTAAATCGTGGTTGTCAGAAGCATGAGGCCTACAGACAAACTGTACTGGAAAGCGAAATGGTTCTGCATGTTCAGAATGAGCCGGTGGCGTAGCTTCTAATATCTCAATCATCGTGTTGCCAGTGTACCAAGGCATGTTGTCTAACCTATCAACCAGCATGTCACCGTTGAGTGCTGACATAGGGATAAAACTAATATCATGCCCAGCTGCAACTTTGCTTTGTGCTAGGCCAATTTCATTGGCAAACGCTAAATAGTCCGCACAAATTTTGTCGTAAATCGCTTGATCGTAATTCACTAAATCCATTTTATTCACAGCCACCACAATGTGTGGAATGCCCACTAAATGGGCCAAATATGAATGGCGGCGGGTTTGTGTTAACACACCTCTTCGTGCATCAATCAGAATAATGGCCAAATTAGCCGTTGAGGCCGCCGTGACCATGTTACGGGTATATTGCTCGTGACCCGGTGCATCGGCAATAATGTATTTACGTGTGCCTGTTGAAAAGTAACGGTAAGCGACATCAATAGTAATACCTTGTTCACGCTCAGCCTGAAGACCATCCGTCAATAGCGATAAATCGACTGCAGTTAAGCCTCGTTTTTCTGAGGTGCGCGTCATTTGCGTTAGGGTGTCAGCTAAAATTGTTTTAGTGTCAAACAATAGGCGGCCGATGAGTGTGCTTTTGCCATCATCCACGCTACCGCAGGTCATAAAACGTAAAAGGCTATCGTTGTGTTGTGTAGTCATGTTGCTCATTAGAAATAGCCTTCTTTCTTGCGTTGTTCCATAGATGCATCTGAGGTTTGATCATCTAAACGGGTTGCACCACGTTCAGTAATGGTAGATGTTGCAGTTTCCAGCACAATTTTAGACACGGTATCTGCATCAGAAATGACGGGTGCCGTACAGCTGATATCACCCACCGTTCTAAATCGAACTTGCATGTTGATGATTTCTTCGCCGGCTTTGGCTGGGTTAGCGATTTCGCCGCTCACCAGTGGTACATTCACCGGCACAATGGAGCCGCTACGGATTGCCACATCACGTTGGTGCGCAAAGTAAATGCTAGGTAATTCTAAATTTTCACGTTCGATATATTGCCAAACGTCCATTTCTGTCCAATTGGAAATGGGGAAGGCGCGAATATTTTCACCTTTATGTGAGCGCGCGTTATACAAGCTCCACAGTTCAGGGCGTTGATTCTTAGGATCCCATTGGCCAAATTCATCACGGAAACTCATGATACGTTCTTTTGCACGTGCTTTTTCTTCATCACGACGTGCCCCACCAATACAGCAATCAAAACCAAACTCTTCAATTGCCTCAAGCAAAGTGACTGATTGATGCTTGTTGCGTGATTCGTCTGCAGCTTTAAGTACCACAGTGCCACGCTTCATGGAGTCTTCAACAGAACGAACAATCAAGCGCTCACCAAGCTCAGCTGCACGTTGATCACGAAAATCAATCACTTCTTTATAATTGTGACCAGTATCAATATGCATTAAAGGAAAAGGGAAGCGGCCAGGCCTAAAGGCTTTTTCTGCCAATCGTAAAATACATAGGGAGTCTTTACCCCCTGAAAATAGCAGTACTGGATTGCTGCATTGACCAGCGACTTCGCGCAGAATATAAATGGCTTCAGATTCGAGCCAGTCTAGATGCGAAAGTGGTTGTTTAGTTGTTGTCATAGTATTGTGTTTTAAGGTCTAAGTAATTATTTTTTGACATGCAGTCCGCACTCTTTGTTTAATGGATCTTCCCACCACCAACGACCTGCGCGAACATCTTCGCCCATGGCAATAGCACGCGTACAAGGTGCACAGCCGATGCTAGGGTAAAACTGCTCGTGTAATTTGTTGTAGGGCACATCGTGCATACGAATATAAGCCCATACTTCTTGTTCAGTCCAATCACTTAATGGATTGAATTTTTCAAGCTGATTAGTCTCATCAAACTCACGGATTGGTAAGCTGGCACGTGTGGTGGCTTGTGCCGCACGCATGCCTGTAATCCAAGCATTTTTACCGGCCAACGCACGTTGTAATGGCTCTACTTTACGCATAAAGCAACAGCTTTTACGAAGCGCTATGCTTTCATAAAAAGCGTTAATGCCATTGTTTTTTACGTAGAATTCAACCGTCTCATTTTTCGGAAAATATACATTGAGTTTAGTTTGATAGTGACTTTCAACCATTCCCATTAAGTCATAAGTTTCCGCAGGTAGGCGACCCGTGTCTAATGAGAAAATCTCTATAGCCAATCTATTTTTTAAAATAATGTCGGTGAGTACCATATCTTCTGCACCAAAACTATTGGCAAAGGTAATGTGAGGCAGCTCGTTACTGGCATTTTTTAACAATGTCAGTAGGGTGGCAGTTTTGCTAGCAACACTGCTCGTAAGAGTATCAGTCAATGCTGGGTTGATGGCAGGATTGGCAGCTACAGGTTTTAACATTGAAACTTCATTAACCATTTAGGCTATCCTGTTGTAACGCCTAAAAGCAGGTTGTGCTTCATCGACAGCACCTTGATAGGGCGCAGTAAAGTCGTTCAAGCTAGCAATCGCCTCAACTGCGTTTCTATCAGCACGAATAGCAAAACTACTAAAGCCACTACGTTTAAGGAAAAATAGTTGGTCCCTTAGTACATCGCCGACGGCGCGCAATTCATTTTTAAAACCATAGCGCGTACGTAATAGGTTGCCGATAGAAAATATGCGGCCGTCAGCAAAGCGCTCAACATGAACGACGATAATGGGCAGTCTATTTAAGTCCGCTTGATTTTCGATTAATGGCAGCAATACCTCATGTGTATCTAGCCAGACACCTACTTCATTTTTATCAATGCGTGCTTGCAATTCGGCTTTGCGGGCAATCAAAACGCTTAATGGGACGATTACTTTGCCATTGGAAGGTATGACTGTATTTGCTACTTGCTCGTCACTAACGGTTTTTTCCCCAGTCAGTTTAAATAGCACAATCTTGCCTGCTTGCTTACGTACCTCAACTTGAGAAGCAGGCAATTTGACTAACGTCCAATCATCATTACTAATATGGGCTTTGCCGTTGGTGATTTGAATTAAATTACTCATGCTGGCACCTCATTCTTGGCAACAGTCTTATCTGCATAAACGTGTGTTTTGAATGGTGTGACACCGATACGGCGTACCGTATCGATAAATCGCTCTTCAGCGTTACGTTCCTTGATGTAAACGTCAATGAGTTTTTGCACTACATTCGGCATTTCATCTGCAGAGAAAGAAGGGCCAATTACACTACCGATGCTAGCATTATTGCCTTGACTACCGCCTATGGTCACTTGATACCATTCAGAACCATCTTTATCGATGCCTAAAATACCGATATGGCCGACGTGATGATGGCCGCAGGCGTTCATGCAACCAGAAATATTGAGATCAATCTCACCGATATCATGTAAGTAGTCTAAATTATCAAACTGCATTTGAATCGCCATCGCGATTGGAATACTTTTGGCATTTGCTAAACTACAGAAGTCACCGCCGGGGCAACAAATAATATCGCTAAGTAAGCCGATATTAGGCGATGCAAGGCCGTGTGCACGGGCTTTTTGCCACACAGCATATAGGTCGCTTAATTTCACATCGGCTAAAATTAAATTTTGCTCATGTGAAACACGCAGCTCGCCAAAGCTGTATTGGTCTGCCAAATCGGCAACGATATGCATTTGCTCAGTTGTAGCATCACCAGGGGCGTGACCGTGAGGTTTAAGTGAAAGTGTCACTGAACGATAGCCCGCTATTTTATGCGCATGCAAGCTACGCTTGGCCCATGCTGCAAAGGCTGGATTGCTAGCGATTGCTGTATCAAAGCTTGCGTCATGTTGAGGAAGCACTTCGTAAGGCATGGGCTCAAAATGTTTAGCAACCCTGGCTAATTCGGCTTCGGTAATGGTATTAGGTGCGTCTTTTAAATGTGACCATTCTTCTTCTACTTGGCGTTTAAATTCATCAATGCCTAAGGCTTTGACTAAGATTTTAATGCGTGCTTTGTAGGCGTTATCGCGACGACCATGTAGGTTGTATACACGGACAATCGCTTCACAATAGGTGAGGGCATGCTGCCATTCTAGATGCTCACGAATCACTGTGCCTAAAATAGGCGTGCGACCTAGGCCACCACCCACCCAAACTTTAATAGCAATTTTGTTATTGGTATCTAGGTAAAACTCCATGCCGATATCGTGCGCTTGAACAACTGCGCGGTCTTCTTTAGTACCGGAAACGGCAATTTTGAATTTACGCGGTAATAATGCAAACTCAGGGTGAAATGTACTCCATTGGCGTATCACTTCAGCCATTGCACGAGGGTCGACTATTTCATCAGGTGCAACACCGGCAAATTGGTCGGTAGTGATATTTCTGATGCAATTGCCAGAAGTTTGAATGGCATGCATTTGCACGGTTGCGAGGTCAGCCAAAATGTCTGGCACATCTTCTAGTTTTGGCCAATTAAGTTGCATGTTTTGACGCGTGCTAAAGTGACCATACGCCTTGTCATATTTGCTGGCAATATCGCCTAATTTCCGTAATTGCTTACTTGATAACAGGCCATAAGGCACGGCTATTCTAAGCATAGGGGCATGTCGTTGAATATAGAGGCCGTTTTGTAAGCGTAGTGGGCGAAACTCATCTTCGCTCAGTTCGCCTGCTAAATAGCGACGTGTTTGGTCGCGATATTGTGTAACGCGCTCGTCAACAATTTTTTGGTCTATTTCATCGTACTTATACATGGTGTGCTTTTCTTAATTTAAATATTCTATAAACGGTATTTAGAGAGGGCTAAATTAGTTTAGATAGCCCAATATTTTAATGGAAAATGAGCTTTAAGCCCACAAAAATCAGTATTAATGCCAATGCGATACGAACCCAATGTTCAGCCACTTTAGAACTTAAGTGACTGCCAATCCAAATCCCAGGAATAGAGCCAATTAAAAGTACGCCCAATAAACTATAGTTCACAGTGCCGATGCTAGCGTGGCCCAGTCCGGCAACCAGGGTTAGCGGTACCGCATGCGCAATATCAGAGCCAATAATGGTGGTAATCGCTCTTCTAGGATAAATAATGAGCAACGCCGTGACCCCTAATGCGCCAGCACCTACTGAGGTGAGTGTCACTAATGCCCCTAAAATGAGTCCTAAGACGACGGTTAAATAAGGCGTCCATTTAGCGCTTACTAAGTGTTCTTTTTTAGAAAATTTAGCGAGTTGAGTGCGAAATAGTACAGAAAGCGAAGTTACCAGCAGCGCAATGCCTAACCAGAATTTAATGGTATTGACGGCTGCATCTGAAGCGATATCCATGTGTTTTAAATTGAGCGTGGTGATGATTGATGCCGGCACGCTACCATATGCGAGTAGTCGAACAATTTTCCAGTCAATATTGCCTAGTTTTCCGTGTGCAAAAATACCTACGCTCTTAGTGACAGCCGCGTAAAGTAAATCAGTGCCGACAGCTAGTGCGGGTTTGATGTGAAAAAACAGCACAAGTATTGGCGTCATAAGTGATCCGCCGCCCACGCCGGTTAAACCAACCAGTAGGCCAACCACAAAGCCGGCAACTATATAACCAAATTCCATATGGAGTATCCGTTAAATAAAACTAAATTTTGTATTTAAGGTGCGCACTATATCAGTTATGAAATAGTTGTTTTAGAATATCTTCTTCTATATGTATAATTTTTAGTTATATTAAAAACCTCTAATTAAAATTTGAGAAAATATGAAGCTACAACAATTACGTTACCTCAACGAGGTGGCACGTCAAGATTTAAATATTACTAATGCAGCTGAGGTTTTATATACATCGCAGCCTGGCATAAGTAAGCAGATTCAATTGCTTGAAGAGGAAATTGGTCTGCAAATTTTTCAGCGCAACGGTAAGCGATTGACGGGGATCACGGAGCCCGGCGTACAAATATTGTCATTAGCCGCTAAGGTAATGCAGCAAGTGGATAATATTAAGCGGGTAGGAGATGAATTTACTAATGTAGAAACAGGCACGCTTACGATTGCGACAACCCACACACAGGCGCGTTACAAATTACCTGCTGCAGTTAAAACCTTTATGACTAACTATCCGCATGTCAAGTTAAATATTCATCAAGGTAATCCTAAGCAAGTCGCTGAGCAAGTCGCTTGCGGTGATGCTGATATTGGGATTGCGACCGAATACATCAGTGATTTTGAAAATTTATTATGTTTACCGTGTTATCAATGGAATCGATGTGTCGTGGTGCCGCATGACCACCCTTTGTTGTTAGAGGATAAATTGACCCTTAAAAAATTAGCGGCTTATCCGCTGATTACTTATGACTTTGGATATACTGGTGGATCGCTAGTATCAAAAACCTTTAGCGATGCTGGCTTGTTGCCTAATGTGGTGCTCACCGCCATTGATGCCGATGTCATTAAAACCTATGTAACATTGGGGTTAGGGGTTGGTTTGCTTGCCAATATGGCTTATGACGCTGAACGAGATGCTAATTTGGTGAGGGTGGATGTGAGTCATCTATTCCCCAATAGCACGACTTACTTGGGCGTGCGTAAAGATGCATTTTTACGTGCTTATATGTATGGCTTTATTGAGTTAATTGCACCACAGTTTAATCAACAAGCAGTGAATGCAGTGCTTAAAATAAGTGCATAATTACTCACCATAAGACAATTATATGATTAAGGCTGTAATGTATAAATTTGCATTGATTTATCTAATGTTGTTCACGGTCACGGCTTGCAGTGCGATAAAGCCTGTAACTATAGGCAATGAGCTCGTTGGTCAAGTCAGTGCTGGCATGCCTGCCATCGATAACTCAACAGCTATTTATGAATTAGCGGTGCGTGATGGCGTTACTTATCAAGATGTAGTCGATAGCTTAAAAAGTATTTCAGTTGGTATGAACTTTGTAAATCCTGCTAATTTCCCGATTGCTGAGCATATCAAAAATCGTGGCATAGATCCGCAAGGCGTTAAAGAGGTGCAAAGTTTCTGCAATTTAAGCTTAGGCACTGATATTTTTTTAGATCATCCTGAGTTCTTGGTGTTTGCACCGTGTAGGATTGCTGTTTATGAGAAGCCAAACGCACATCATCAGTTGAAATTATTTATTGCTTTAGCGCGGCCTACTTATGATTTAAGAAGTATTAAAAACCCTACCTTACGTGCACAAAAAGCTGCGCAAGAATTGGAAACAAGTCTGCTAAAAATAATCTACAAGGCGAGTCAAGGTGACATTTAGTCAGTTATTTCCGTTAATTTGCAAAATGATCAGTGATATGGCTGTACTGAATATTGATGGAGGCCAGTAGTTGAACGCTAAAACTTTGAGTGACATTGAAATTGCTCAGGCAGCAACACTTAAGCCTATTGCCAAAATTGTATCTAGCTTCAATCTTCATGCTGAGGATTTAATTCCTTATGGACATCATATCGCCAAACTGAGTGAACATTGCATTCAAAAACTGCAAAGTCAATCTGATGGTAAGTTGATTTTAGTCACTGCCATTAGTCCTACGCCAGCAGGTGAGGGTAAGACTACTACTACGATAGGTTTGGCAGATGCACTTAATCAACTATTAGTGGATAAGAATAAGCAGGCGATTGTCTGTATGCGAGAACCATCACTGGGTCCCGTATTTGGTTTAAAAGGGGGTGCAACCGGTGGCGGTTATTCACAAGTGGTGCCGATGGAAGATATTAATCTACATTTCACTGGTGATTTTCATGCCATAGGCAGTGCTAACAACTTACTTGCGGCACTCATTGATAATCATATTTATCAAGGCAATGCGCTAGGCATTGATTTAGCCAGTGTTACTTGGCGTCGTTGTCTAGATATGAATGACCGTGCTTTACGCGACATCACAATTCATAGTCAAACAAGAGATGTCCAGTCAAAAGTGCTTAAGCCGTATGAGCGGCAGACAGGTTTTGACATTACCGTAGCTAGCGAAGTCATGGCGATATTCTGTTTAGCTACTTCACTTGAAGATCTTCAAGCTAGATTAGGTAACATTCAAATAGGCTTAACCACTTCGCAACAGCCAGTATTCGCCAGTGATTTGCAAGCTGAAGGGGCAATGACCGCCTTATTAAAAAACGCCTTTCAACCAACGCTGGTACAGACCTTA
>JAIPCR010000066.1 GCA_021738125.1 Sulfuritalea sp. | reverse complement strand
CTAAGCTATTTAAATCTGGCACCGCTGATTTTATGACGATAGATGAAGAGCATTCTGGCATGGTTGAAGTGACTGTCTTATTAAGCAAAGCCTCATGGTTTGATAGCAAACGCCGCTACTACTTAGGTACCACCCAAGCACACTTGCGCCATGCGGATGAAAAGCTAGTAGAGCATGGTCAGTTGTGGTTAATATCAGGGCCAGCTGCAATGCAATAAGCTTATTAGGGTGCCCACAAAAAACAGCGACTCAAGGTATAATTTAGCCATACCTACTTAATTGGGAAGCCTCATGTATCAGCACCCCTTACTTAATCGCGACAAAATGTCTCCACAAGAGGCATTGGATATTTTAGTAGAAGGCAATCACCGGTTTACTAACAATTTAAGTGCCAATAAAGACATGCTGAGTTTGGTGCATATGACCAAAGACAGACAGCATCCTTTTGCTTCGGTGCTCAGTTGTAGTGATTCGCGCGCGCCTGTTGAAATTCTGTTTGATCAAGCCTTGGGTGATATTTTTAGCGTGAGGCTGGCCGGTAATATTGCTTCAGATAAATGTATTGGTAGCCTAGAGTTTAGCGCTAAGTACTTGGGCAGTAAGTTGATGGTGGTGCTAGGGCATACCGATTGCGGCGCGGTGAAAGCCGCTTGCGATAATTTTAGAGAAGGCCATATTGGCGAGATTATTAATCTGATTCGCCCGGCTGTGCGCATGGAAACAACCACTTCGGAAAAGCGTGATTCAAGCAACTTTAGCTTTGTGGATAAAGTGTGTGCGTTAAATGTGCAAGTACAAATCAATGAAATTATTCACAGCAGCGATATTATTCAGGACATGCTGGCAGCCAAGCAAATTGGTATGGTGGGTGGCGTTTACAATTTAGCGACTGGGACTGTGAGTTTTCTACCAGACACTGTCATGCTTTAGGAATGCAGCTATTAGAACAAGGTATAATGCAACCTTAATCGTTTTTAACCTCTATTCTGAAAGTTTTTTAACATGAGCCATCGGCAAGACACCAGCACATTGTTGCGTACACTCAAGTTTTTCCTTAATCCTAATGATGGCCGTTTTGAAGACCTCGCTAAGGGTAGCCGCACGCGCAACATCATTAAAGATTTAACTGCCGGTTTGGTGGTTGCTATGGTGGCTATTCCGCTGTCTATGGGCTTTGCTATGGCCAGCGGCTTACGCCCAGAACAAGGCATTGTCGGTGGCGCGGTAGCCGGGTTGCTTGGCGCGTTGTTTGGCGGTAGTAAGTATCAAGTGTATGGCCCTACGGCGGCATATATTCCTATTATTGCGGGCTTAATGGCGACTTATAACCATAGCTTTTTGGTATTGGCTTCTATTATTGCCGGTACCATGTTGATGTCCACCGGGCTGCTTAAAAAAGGCAAAATTGTTACTTTAGTGCCGCACTCAATTGTTGTAGGTTTTACCATCGGCATTGCGGTAGTCATTGCCTTTTCACAAATGGGCGAGATATTTGGCTTTCAGCATAAAATTGGTTACGATTTTATCGGGCAAATCCAAAAGACCATAGAATACATCGGCGAAATGAACGTCTATGCGGTTATTGTGGCCTTGGCAACGTTTGCTATTTGCAAAGTGCTCATTAAAATTTCCACCTTTATTCCTGCGCCGGTGTTTGGGCTAGGCTTAGGTTGGTTAGCCGCGGCAACGTTTTGGAAAGACAAAGGTTTGGTGCTAATTAAAGATAAATACGGCAGCATTCCTACTGATTTTTGGAATATCACCCTTCCGGCTTTGCCAGACATGACCACCGGTCAGGTATGGTTTGATTTAGCCTATTTTGCTGTGGCGATTTATTTTGTGGCAGCGATTGAGAGCTTACTTTGTAGTCGCATGGCAGACCGCATGGCCAATAACCAAGGTGTGCCATTTAATCCGAACAAAGAGTTGTGGGGTCAAGGTTTGGTGAACATATTTACCCCATTATTTAATGGCTTTCCGCACACCGGGGCTTTGGCCAGAACCGCTGTTAACATTAGGTTGGGCGCAGTTTCTCCGCTGGCGGGTATCGCTAAATTTAGCTTTAAGTTGTTGCTAGCGGCTTATTTAGCCACGCATCTAGAGCAAGTGCCTATGGCTTGTATCGGCGGCATTTTGTTGTACGTTGCTTCTGGTATGGTGAAGTGGAAAGAAATTGAAGAAGTGCTCGATATGAAAAGTAAATTCCATTTTTGGTTGATGATTTATACAGCCATTATGGTGCCGCTCACAGGCTTCTTAACCGCAGTGTTAACCGCGATTGGTATATTTACCATTGCAGTGTTAATGAAGAAAGTACCTTTACATCATGCTAAAGAAGATACTGTTGAGTTGGAGTTAGCTGAGTCTAATTAAGCCTAACAGGGTAATAAAAAAGGGCGCTATTTGCGCCCTTTTTTATTATAGTGACCCGTCCTGAAATAAGTTGACACTTTTTGAATTGAATCAAGGAGAGTCAAATGAGCATTGGGATTAAGAGAACACAGAGAGATTACACACTGGCTTTTAAATTGTCAGTGGTAGAACAAGTTGAGCATGGTGAGCTGACTTATAAAGAAGCACAAAAGCGCTATGGCATTCAGGGTAGATCTACTGTATTAATCTGGTTACGCAAGCACGGTCACCTTGATTGGTATAATCTTTCATCTTCAGATTTAATGAGTACTGAGATGACCAAACCACCTTCCTTGCCACAAACGCCTGAGCAGCGGATTAAAGCCTTAGAGGCTGAATTAAAAGACGCGAATCTCAAAGCGCAACTGTTTGAAGCCATGCTGGAGATCATCAAGACTGAGTATGGAGTAAAACTCCCAAAAAAGCCTTTAAGTGCGTCCTTGCCCAAAAAGAAACTCTTCGAATAAGTACTGTACAAGCCTGTCGTTTTGTGGGGATCAGCCGTCAAGCCTATTATCAGCGCTGCGCCACTGAAACCAATGTTGCTAACGAGCACCTTCAAGTACTCCAGTTGGTTCGGGAGCAACGCATGGTGCAACCCAGGGTTGGTACGCGTAAGTTACAGCACCTGCTGAAAGCTCCTATGGCTGAACGTCAGATCAAGATCGGACGTGATGGCTTGTTTAACTTACTTCGCAAGGCGCGGCTGCTTGTGTTGCCTAGACGGTCTTATCACAAGACAACCAATAGTCATCATCGCTTTTATAAGCACCCTAACTTACTTAAGGCTGGACTCAACCAAGTCACGCCCAGCAGGCCTGAGGAAGTGTGGGTGGCCGATATCACTTACTTACCTACTCAAACGCAGAATACCTACTTGAGTTTAGTGACGGATGCTTACTCCCGAAAGATCGTAGGTTACCATGTGGACGAACATATGCAGACCAGTGCCGTGGCTAAGGCTTTGAAGATGGCCGTTAGTGCAAGAAGCTACACATCAACACTAATTCATCATTCGGATAGAGGGATTCAATACTGTTCAGCCGAATATCAGGCCATTCATCAGCGCCATCAAATCACGTGTTCGATGACCGATGGTTACGACTGTTATCAGAACGCTTTGGCAGAGCGTGTGAATGGCATCTTAAAGAATGAGTTTCTGTTAACTAAACCCAAGAATCTGGAAGAAGCGAGAAAGATGGTCAAACAATCCATCAAGATTTACAATGAGGTCAGGCCTCACCAAAGCCTAAAATACAAAACGCCCGATGAAGTACATCAGGCGTTTTTAAATCAACCTAAAACAGGTGAATAACTGTCAACCTATTTTAGGACGGGACATAGGTTTTATTAGCGATGACCTTCTTTAGCCATATTAATACTGTATTTTGGAATTTCTACCACCAAGTCTTCTGTGCCAACAATGGCTTGGCAAGATAGGCGCGAATTAGGTTCTAAACCCCAAGCTTTATCCAGTAAGTCATCTTCTTGATCATCAGAGGGATTGAGTGATTTAAACCCTTCACGCACAATCACGTGACACGTTGTGCAAGCGCAAGCTTGGTCACACGCATGGTCAATATCAATATGGTTATTCAGCAGCACGTCGCAAATTGATTCGCCGGTGTTCGCCTCAATCACTGTGCCTTCTGGGCAAAGTTCGATATGGGGCAGAATGATAATTTGTGGCATGGGTTTTCCTACAAGTTAATTGAATCTAAATTTTTACCACTTAAGGCGCGGCTGACACTGGCATTCATGCGCGCTGCGGCAAAAGCCTCTGTGGCATGGTTAAGCTTATCTACGCCTTTGTTAATTGCCACGGCATCGTCGCTTAGACTAAGCGTTTGTAGCGCGCCAATTTCAGCTTCTATTGCTAGTTTTTCTTCGGCGGTAATCAAGTCGCCATCATGGCTTAAGGCAATCGTCACGGCGCTGATAATCGCACCGGCGTTCACGCGTGCTTCAGCGAGCATACGCGCTTTTTTGTCTGCTTCAGCGCTACCAAAAGATGATTTCAACATTTGGGTAATTTCATCTTCACTAAGCCCGTATGAAGGTTTTACCACCACATGCGCTTCAATGCTGGTTGTTTGCTCACGTGCGCTCACTGATAGCAAGCCATCGGCATCCACTTGAAATGTCACGCGTATGCGTGCAGCGCCAGCCGCCATGGCGGGAATGCCGCGCAGCTCAAACCTTGCCAATGAACGACAATCCGCTACGAGCTCACGCTCACCTTGCACCACTTGTATGCTCATGGCAGTTTGGCCATTTTTGTAGGTGGTAAAGTCTTGTGCGCGGGCAACGGGTAATGTGCTGTTACGCGGAATGATTTTTTCTACCAAGCCGCCCATGGTTTCTAGGCCTAGCGATAATGGCGTGACATCTAACAGCAATAAATCATTGTCGCTACGGTTGCCCACTAGCGCATTGGCTTGAATGGCAGCTCCTAAGGCGACTACTTTATCGGGGTCTAAATTCGTGAGTGGGGTTTGTTTAAAATAATCTTCTACCGCTTGTCTTACTTGCGGCATGCGCGTTGCGCCACCGACAAGTACCACGCCTTTAATCTCTTCTAGCGTTAGATTAGCATCGCGCATGGCCTTACGGGTAGGACTGAGTGTTTTAAGCACTAACTGTTGCGTTAGTTCTACAAATTGTGTGGCGCTCAGCGTCACGTCTACCAAGCTGCCATTGCTTAAGCGACAAACAATTTGCGCTTCGTGGTTGTCTGTCAGCCATTCTTTGGCTTGGCGGGCTTTGGTCAGTAAGAGTCGCGTGTCTTGCTCGCCCAGTGGCGTAAAGTCGCTATTACTCTCACGAATTTTATCCAGTATCCAGCAGTAAATGCGATGGTCAAAATCATCACCGCCAAGGGCGGAATCGCCATTGGTGGCCAGCACTTCAAACACGCCTTTAGTAAGCTTTAAAATCGATACATCAAAGGTGCCACCGCCCAAATCGTAAATTACAAAGGTGCCTTCGGCGGCATTATCTAAACCATAAGCCACGGCTGCTGCGGTGGGTTCGTTCAGTAAACGGAGTACATTGAGGCCAGCTAAACGCGCGGCATCTTTGGTGGCTTGGCGTTGGGCATCGTCGAAATAGGCCGGTACGGTAATCACCGCGCCAAGCAATTCGCCACGGCCGCCATCTACACCTAGCGATTTTTCGGCACGCGCTTTAAGCGTTTTTAGAATGTCGGCTGAGATTTCTACCGGTGTTTTCAGGCCAGCGCGGGTTTGCAACTGCAATAATTTGCTTGAGTCAGCACTATCAACAAAGCTATAAGGAATGTGCGCTCTATCGGCAATATCTTTTAAGCTACGTCCCATAAAACGCTTAGCCGAGGCGATGGTGTTGGCTGGATCATGACTTTGCTGTGCTTGTGCTTCGTGGCCGACTACTACGCTACCATCTGGCATGTAACGCACGACGGATGGCAATAAGGCGTGACCATGTTCATCTTGCAATACCGTTGCCATGCCACTTTTGACTGTGGCGACTAAAGAGTTAGTGGTACCTAAATCAATGCCTATTGCCAGCTTGTGCTGGTGTGGTGCGGCAGATTGCCCAGGTTCTGAAATTTGTAAAAGTGCCATTATTCGTCGTTAGTGTTTAGTCGGTCGTTGATAGAGCAGGCGCTTAGTCTAGGCGCTCGATTGCGTGCTGAATATCAGCACATACTTTATCAATAAAAATCAGTTTTCGGGTGGTTTCGCAAGCATGCACGTAGTCTTTTTTTTCATCGAACAATCGATTTAAATCGATTTGAAGGTTTTTGGCTTCTGCGCGCATTTCATCAAACAGCACTTCTAATGCGCTGACGTTTTTAGCCATGCTAGCGTCTTCTAAGGTTTCTCGCCATTCCATTTGTTGCATCAGAAAATCAGCTGGCATACTGGTATTGCTTTCGCTAATTGCGTTAATGCCATTCAGTTCAAGCAGGTATTGCGCTCGACTAGCAGGATTTTTTAGCGTTTGATAAGCCTCATTGGCCAGCGTCGCCAATTGCATAGACTTTAGCTTTTCAGCCGAAGTGGCGGTGACAAAGCGGTCAGGGTGCGATTCCGATTGTATTTTACGATAGTTGGTTTCTAGTGTTGCCAACACGATATTGAAAGTCGGCTGTAAGTCAAACAGCTGGTAGTAATTCAAACTCACACTGTAAAGCTTTCACCGCAACCACACTCGTCTTTAACGTTGGGGTTGTTAAATTTAAAACCTTCGTTTAAGCCTTCTTTGCTAAAGTCTAGCTCTGTGCCATCAATGTAAACCAGACTTTTCGGGTCAACAATCACTTTAACGCCATGGCTTTCAAACGTGGTGTCTTCGGCGTTTAGTTCGTCAACAAATTCGAGGGTGTACGCCATGCCAGAGCAACCGGTGGTTTTAACGCCCAAGCGTAAGCCTATGCCTTTGCCACGATTAGCTAAAAATTTTTCTACGCGGTCTGCTGCAGTTTGTGTCAGTGTAATTGCCATAATAGTCGTTAGTTAGTAGTCGATAGTTATTAGTTGGTGGTCGTGAGCTTTTAACTACTTACTAAAGACCATCCACTAGCATTTGCTTTTTGGCCTTAATGTCTGCCACAGCTGCTTTAATTGCATCTTCAGCTAATACTGAGCAGTGAATTTTGACTGGCGGTAGCGCCAACTCTTCAGCAATTGCAGAATTTTTTATCGCATAAGCTTCATCTATGGTTTTGCCTTTTAGCCATTCTGTGACCAATGAGCTGGACGCAATGGCAGAGCCGCAACCATAGGTTTTAAATTTAGCATCTTCAATAATGCCATCATCGCTCACTTTAATCATCAGTTTCATCACGTCGCCACAAGCAGGCGCACCCACCATGCCGGTGCCGACATTGGGATCGTTTTTATCTAATGTCCCAACATTGCGTGGGTTTTCGTAGTGGTCTAGAACTTTATCTGAATATGCCATTGTATTTCTCCTTGTTGCTTAGTCGTTAGACTTTAGTCTGTAGTCATTAGTTAGCAGGGTTTTGTGGTTAGCTTTTAACTGTGAACTCACGACTACCGACTAACGACTGTTTTTAATGCGCTGCCCATTGCACCTTAGAAAGGTCAATGCCATCTTTAAACATTTCCCATAATGGGGATAATTCTCTTAATTTATCAATTTTACTTTTCATCAAATTAATCGTGTAATCCACATCTTCTTCCGTGGTGAAGCGACCTATTGAGAAGCGAATTGAGCTGTGTGCTAGTTCATCAGAGCGGCCTAGTGCGCGCAACACATAACTCGGTTCTAAGCTGGCCGAGGTACAAGCAGAACCGCTAGATACTGCAATGCCTTTTACCGCCATAATCAATGATTCACCTTCAACATAATTAAAGCTAATGTTCAGGTTATGCGGTACACGGTGGTCTAAATCACCATTCACATACACTTCTTCCATCGATGTGAGACCATTGAGTAGCTTGTCGCGTAGACGACGAATACGTGCATTTTCTATGGCCATTTCTTCGCGCGCAATTCTAAACGCTTCGCCCATAGCAACAATTTGATGCGTGGCTAAAGTGCCAGAGCGCATACCACGCTCATGACCACCACCGTGCATTTGTGCTTCAATCCGAATACGCGGTTTACGGCGCACATATAAAGCACCAATCCCTTTAGGGCCGTAGGTTTTATGGGCGCTAAAGCTCATTAAATCGACTGGTAGTTGCTCTAAATTAATCTCAACTTTACCGGTGGCTTGAGCTGCATCTACGTGAAAAATCACGCCGTTTTCACGGCAGATATTGCCAATCGCAGTAATGTCTTGAATCACGCCAATTTCATTGTTCACCAACATGACTGATGCTAATACCGTATCAGGGCGAATCGCCGCTTTGAATTTAGCTAAGTCCACCAGACCATTCGGCTCAGGGTCTAAGTAGGTAGCGCTAAAACCTTGTCGTTCGAGGTCACGTATCGGGTCTATCACCGCTTTGTGTTCGGTGGTGATGGTAATGATATGCTTCCCTTTGTCACTATAAAAATTGGCCGCGCCTTTAATCGCTAGGTTGTTTGATTCAGTTGCGCCTGAGGTCCAGACAATTTCACGTGGGTCAGCCCCTACTAATTTAGCCACTTCTGTTCGTGCATTTTCCACCGCTTTTTCCGCAGTCCAACCGTAAGGATGGCTACGTGAGGCAGGGTTGCCAAAATGTTCTGTAATGTACGGAATCATTTTAGCCGCCACACGTGGGTCAACCGGAGTGGTGGCCGAATAGTCCAAGTAAATTGGATGAAGGCTATCTTCTGAATCTTTTACAACGGGCATTTCTATTGTTGCTGACATGCTTTGATTTATCCTTGCAGGTGTAATTTTAATAATCTTGTTTATTGGCTTATGCTGCTATGGCAGTCATCTGCTTTAATTTGTTAATTTCATTATTCAATATCGCTAAAAAATCAGCCACATGTTGTGCAGTGTTCTTCGCAGAAAAGCTCACGCGTACCGCGCCACGTGCAACATCAGCATGTATACCCATGGCTAATAGCACATGGCTAGGTTCGGTGCTGTCGCTAGAACAAGCCGAGCCGCTCGCGACCGCATAACCTTGGCGGTCGAGTGCCATCACCAAGGTTTCACCTTCTATGTCATTCACTGCAAAAAAGCTGGTATTGCTTAAGCGCGCCACTTGATTGCCAAAAATACTGACTTTAAGCGCGGCTAAACCTTGCTCAAATTGGTCTCTCAACGCTTGCGTATGGGCTTGGTAGCTGGCTACATTATTCGCGGCTAATTCACATGCCAACCCAAAACCCACAATCGCGGCTACATTCTCAGTGCCACTACGTAAGCCTCGTTCTTGTCCGCCACCTTCTAACAGCGGCTGAATATCCACACGTTTATCTAAAATCAGTGCCGCCGCGCCTTGAGGCCCATGTATTTTGTGGCTAGAAACCGTCATGGCATGTACGTTTAAGTCAGTAAAATTAACCTCAATTTTACCTAAGGCCTGTACCGCATCCGTATGGACTAGTGCGCCGCTAGCTCGGGCTAATTGCGCAATGTCAGCAATATTTTGCACTACGCCAGTTTCGTTATTGGCCAACATGACTGAGACCAAACCGGTAGGTGTTTTTAGCTGATTTTTAAATTGCGCTAAATCAACCTTGCCTTGGCTATCCACGGCTATTGTTTGACTGGTATAGCCTAGCGTTTGCATGGCTAGGGCAGGGCGCGACACACATGGGTGCTCAATGGCGCTGGTTAAAATTTGGCTAGCTGGTTGGCTGACCGCCATGCCTTTGATGGCAAAGTTATTCGCTTCAGTGCCGCTACCGGTAAAAATCACTTGGTTTGCATATGCACCACACGCTTGTGCTACTTGTGTTCTTGCATGCTCAATCGCATCACGCGCTGACCGACCAAATCCATGACGACTGGTTGGGTTCCCCGTTTGCTGTTGCAACCATGGCAACATCGCATCTAACACGCGGCTATCAAGCTGCGTGGTGGCGTTATGGTCAAAGTAAATACTGTGCATGGCTTAGGCGGCGGCAGACTCAGTCGATTTGACATGGCTGGCTGAGTTAGCGCGAGGCATGATTTTTA
>JAIPCR010000065.1 GCA_021738125.1 Sulfuritalea sp. | reverse complement strand
AGAAAACTAGCGCATCACTCAAACACCTGTGCATTTAAAATACACACCACCATTAATATTTCTTAGCATTTATGATGCGATAGGAATGATTATTTCGATCAAGCTAATAGAAATACATTAGACAACATTGAAAACAAGCCTAAAAGCTCAACACTAACGTAATCAATATTAATGACCTGCTAACATTAGAAAATTGCTAATTTATTAACCAATTGCTAATTTTCATTGCTAATTTAAGCTGTATAAATAAAACTTATACAGTTAAGTCATATATTATAATTAATTAGACACTTGACATAAATAAATTCAACTGTACAATTAAATTGTCTAATTTACGATATGCAGGTGTCTAAAATGATAACTAGTAAAAATCTAATTGAACAAACAGGAATATCTAGAGCTACCTTAAACAATTATATTGGCTTAGGCTTAATTATAAAGCCCGAGGTAAAACGCATAGCAGTAATACCTGGTGACGCACTTACAACGATTGGTTACTTCCCTGATTGGACATTAGAGAAGATAAAACAAATTCAATTACTGAAGCAACAAGGCATCTCAATGAATGCAATATGCCAGCAGCTGAGTGCTGTAAATACAAACCCCTGCTATATTAATGATTCAGTTAAACCATTAGATAATATAGCTGAGGAAGTAAAACTAATTGGAAATCAATTAACCTCAGATGAAGTTTTAGAAAAGCGCGGCAAAAAAATTTCTGAAAAGCCATTAAATTTAACAGTAGATAAGATTTTATACCCTGCTTATATGATTAATTATGAGTGCGGTCTAATATGGCTTAATGAAGCGGCTCAACAATTATTTTATACAAATGCATCAATCCCTGAACGATCTGAAGATAGGTCAATAATCCCTACTCTGCTAGATTGGACGGAAAATTCTCCTAGCAATCAAAAAGAGGCCTTATTTGTAAATCACTTTAATGCTGTAAAACATAGACTTAATAGCGAGTCATTATCTAAAAATATTGCGGCTTTAAATCCAAATGATAGAAAATGGCTTGAAAACTGTTACGAGCAGGCGTCAACTTCTGAAAACTTATTAATACAAGATACATTTTTTAATCACGCTGATATTGGCAATCAACGTGTAGTAGCCATTAGTTTTAGGGAAGGTGTGCTTTTCACTTACATTCCAGAAATAGAAGACGCAAATCAGCTCCTAAATTGGCTTTCTCGAAGAGATTCGGTGATTAGAACTTTACTAAGTCAGCAACTTCCAGTCTTAACCCCTCTAGCCGCAATTGTTGCCGATTTACAGAACTCTGTTCGCATTTGCTCAGAACTTCCACCCGATGAATACTTTCAACTGATTAATGAAATTTGGTCTACGCTCGATCCAATTTTCAGAAAATATTACGGCACCTACGGTAAGCATACTGGCGATGGAATGGTCTATTATTTCTTTCCACAACCAGATCAAAACTATCTCATGAATGCGATTTTATGTGCGTGTGAAATTAGACAAACCATGAAGAAAATCACTCACCACTGGGCAATCAAAAAGGGTTGGTCAAATCAGCTCTATATGAATATAGGCCTAAATGAAGGCCAAGAATGGCTAGGAACTTTTAAAACTAATACTAGTTATGAGCTTGTAGTATTAGGGGAAACAATGAATGTTTGTGGCAGACTTTCTGATTTTGCTAGACTTGGAAAAATATGGGCTACTAAAAATTTAGTAAGCAAGCTTACACCTTTAGAGCGTGAAACTATCGATTATGGCGTTAGTAGATTGGGTGCTGAAGAAGAACTCTTTGTGTCAAAGAGCTATGCTCAAATCTCAACATTACTTGATATGGACGATCCAAGACATAAAAAACTGATGGATATTTCAAGTTCCGTTGTTACAGAAATACGAGCTGTTAAGTAGGTTGTATATTGCGCTTAGTTAACTTCGATGCTAAGCGCAATTTTTTACAACCTTTGATACTTCAGTTAAATCAACTTATCTATTATTAAAAAAAGCAATGTTCATTACTTTGTCATTCACAAAAGTAATTTCTGTTTCTTTGTACGTATGCTTAGGATCATAATTGACTAAATTTTTGTAGTACCACATTTCTACATTTACACGCTTAGAGTTTTTTTCATCAGCCCCCACTTTACCTAAAAAGCCTGTCGCGCCTTGAGGCTTAACAGATAACTCCTTTTTAAATGGTGATCCTAACTTTGACGAAATTACGTTTTTACTCTTACCACTAAAAGTATTTAAAAACTGGTCTTCAGTATAAGTTTTATTCTTACTAGCTGCATATACCTGTCCCGCGACACCTAGTAGTGTTGCGCAAGTAAAAGCTAAACATAAAATTTTTGTTGTGTTCTTTAATTTATTTATAGTGGATTGCATTTTTTATATCTCCTAAACATATATGATTATCTCACTTAACCTAAATTTAGCATAATTGAAACCGTGTAATTATGAGTTACTCAGTTAACTGTTAATTTTAACCCGTCATATCCAACATATATATCACATGGCAACTTGGTCGCAAGTGAGGTATATTCTAAATCATGGGTCATATGTATCATGTAGGTTGATTTTGCTTTAATGAGACCGGCATAACGTAAACTTTGTTCCACGTTAATATGGGTATGATGTGTTGCGTATCGAAGACAATCTAACAACAACACTTTTAGGCCATGTAATAGCAATAGTGAACTATCAGGTATGCCTGATACATCAGTAAGATAAGCTATATCGCCTATACGATAGCCGTATATATCATTTTTGCCATGCTTAAGTGGTATAGGGATAATGGTTTGGTTAAAAAGTTGAAAAGGCGCATTAATAGGATTTACTTTGAGCACAGGCATATCCCAATTATTGCTAGGTTCTCGCAATGCGTAAGCAAATTTATTTGCAATATGTGCCATAGTTTCATGACTACCATAAAGTTGAATTTGACTTCGTTGTATAAAACAGAACGCTCGTAATTCATCAATACCATGCATATGATCTGCATGTGTATGCGTATATAAAACTGCATCGACGCGAGTAAGCCCTTCTCTTAGAGACTGTAATCGTAAATCGGGGCTTGTGTCGATTAATATTATCTTGCCATTATTCAGCTCAATAAAACTAGAGCATCTAGTTCTATTATTTCTTGAATCAATTGACAGACAAGTGGTGCAATTACAGCCAACCATAGGAGTTCCAGCGCTAGAGCCAACGCCAAGCATCGTCAATTTCATAAATTTCTTTCGTTTTTAAAAGCAACAAACCTTTTAAAAGAAATGAATATTCTAAGTGGAGGTAGCATGTTTAAATAAACGGAAGAAGTTCTCTGTAGTCGCTACTGAAACCTCTTCTAACGATATTCCCCTGAGTCTTGCAACCTCCTCTGCCACATGCTTTACATAGCTTGGTTGGTTTGTTTTACCACGATAAGGTGTTGGTGCTAAATAAGGTGAATCTGTTTCCACTAAGATTCGATTTAATGGCACGTTTTTTGCTACATCTTTTATGATTAATGCATTCTTGAAAGTAATAATGCCTGAAAATGAAATATAAAAACCTAGTTCAATTGCCTGCAATGCAACGTCTAAGTTTTCTGTGAAGCAATGCATCACCCCACCCACTATTTGAGCGTTTTCTTCACGCATAATTCGTAATGTATCTTCAGCTGCATTACGAGTATGAATTACCAAAGGTTTTCCGGATGAGATTGCTGCACGAATATGTGTACGAAAGCGATTACGTTGCCATTCTAAGTCACCTGTAAGTCTAAAATAATCTAATCCTGTCTCACCGATGGCTATTACTTTGGGGTTATTTGCTAAGGTTAACAAGCTTTCTAACGTAGGCTCCTCAATATTTTCATAATCAGGATGAACGCCTACAGAAGCATAAAAATTATCATTACTTTCTGCCAAAGCTAATACCTGCGGGAAGTCGGGCAATGTGACTGAAATACATAGTGCATGCCCTACTTGATTATCTTGCATTGCAAGTTTGATAGCGGGGAGATTGTTTAACAATTCTGGAAAGTTAAGATGGCAATGTGAGTCAACAAGCATGGCTGGTTATCATAAACAGGAAATTCAATAATATGACTAAATTGTCACATTGTATGTGTAGGGCGTGAAGACTGTAAGGCGCTACCAAGCAATCCTTCTATTTTGTCTCTGGCTTGTAAACCACCATCTTTTTCGCTAAATTGCACACCTATACCCTGCGGCCTTCCAGCTTGAGCTGTTGGAGAAACCCAAACAACATGCCCTATCACTCTTAATTTAGCTGGATCATCAATTAAAGTGAGCAACATAAATACTTCTTCACCTATTTTATAGGGCTTATTGGTCGGAATGAACAACCCACCACCTTTTACATACGACATATAGGCGGCATAAAGTGCAGACTTTTCTTTAATTGCGAGAGATAAAACACCAGGTTTTGGTGTGGTCGTATTAATTCCAGCTAAATCTTCAGCCATTATTTGCCCTTATCGTATGAGATGCACCATGAGCGAGGATGTTATTTAGAACTAAAAATTTTAGCATAATCAATCAACAAACTCTCCATTTGCAAATCGTGATTTAATGGATGCAATGCAGTCCTGCGCAATTCATCCACCTTTTTTTGTAATTGCAGCAACCCTTTTAAATTCACTTTTTCAGCCAATACTTGCAAAGCATTTATATGCTCAATATGATAACGTATTTGCCGTGTCAAACGCATTGAAGCAATATCATATATCCACTTTTGTATAGCGATAATGACCGTTTCTACTGAATTTCCTATCAAGATAGGTGCAGCAACGTGTGCTTGAAGCTTATCACCTAAAGCTAATAATCTCCATATTTCTGTTAGATGAGAGAACTGTAATTGTTCAGTAAATGCTTTAATAGGTGAATCGTTAAAGTAAACCAACTGTTGCTTAGCATTTTTTACGCCCTTCTCGCCCAACCATAACAATGCCTGGCTCTCCGTAGGTGTGGGCATGTTTATTTTATGGCAACGACTTATAATTGTTGGAAGTAATCGATCTAATTGATGCGTTACCAAAACAAAAATAACGCCGACTGCTGGCTCTTCTAACATTTTTAGTAGGGCATTGGCTGAGGCGTTATTAAGCGCTTCTGCAGGATGAATAAGAACAATCCGTAAACCATCGCTACGATGACTAGTTAACCCTAGAAAGTTTTGTAGCTCTCGTATTTGAACGACAGAAATTTGTGTTTTTTTCTTCGTTTTTTTTGTAGAAACACCTTCATCTTCTAATTCAGCATCTTCTGGACTAATTAGCCTAAAATCAGGATGGCTTTCATCCTTAAACCAATTGCAACTTGAACATACGCCGCATGCATAACCCTGCTCACTTTTATTGGCACATAATAGAGATTGGCTAAAATAACGTGCGAAATCATACTTTCCGATACCTGCGCGCCCATGTAATAACAACGCATGAGGAATTCTTTTAATATCAGTGTTGATATGCCCCCATACCTGCGTTTGCCAAGGATATATATCTTTTAAATTATCATTAATAATCATATAGATAAAATAATATCTTCAACTGATTTTTTAACTTCTTCTAACGGTTTATTTGCATCGATTACTCTGAATCTTGCGGGGTTCTCTATGGCCCGTTGTAAATACGCATGCCGAATTCTTGTAAAGAATTCTGCGTTTTCACGTTCAAATTTATCGGGACTTCGAGCAGTAGCGAGCCTATTTAAGCTAACCTCTACAGGAACATCAAATAAAAGCGTAATATCTGGCTGTATGTCAGACTGAACCCATTGCTCTAGAAGTTGAATTTTACTTGCTGGAACGCCTTTAGCGCCACATTGATAGGCGTATGTTGCATCTGTAAATCGATCTGATAATACATAGGTGCCTCTTACTAATGCAGGAGAAATAACCCGGTCAATATGTTCGCGTCGTGCTGCAAACATTAGCAAAGTCTCAGTTTCCGGATGCATATTTTCATGCAATAGAAGTTCACGCAATTTTTCACCTAATGCTGTGCCACCAGGTTCGCGTGTTGATATGACCTCATGGCCCTGTGCTTGGAGTATCTGGATAATATTACTGATATGCGTGCTTTTACCTGCACCATCCATCCCCTCTAGTGTAATAAATCTTCCTGTCATATTGTATTTCTCATTATTACTTATTGTTTTTCAACTGATAGCGAACAACTGCTAAATTATGATCTGCAAGATTGTTAGAAAAAAGGTGACTACCATCACCCTTACCTACGAAATATAGTGCTTTCGTTGTAGCTGGATGCAAAGCCGCATTGATAGCCGCCATGCCGGGCATCGCAATAGGCGTTGGTGGCAGACCATCTCGCGTATAAGTATTATATGGAGTGTCTGCTATCAAGTCTTTTTTGCGTAGATTTCCATCATAATATTTGCCCATACCATATATAACGGTAGGGTCAGTTTGCAATCGCATACCCATACGCAAACGATTGATAAAAACACCTGCAATCATAGGACGCTCAACAGCCTTACCTGTTTCTTTTTCGATAATGGAAGCCATAATTAATGCTTGGTAACTGTTTTTATATGGCAGATTGGCGTCTCTGCCTTGCCATGCCTTAGCTAGCTTGCTTTGCATAGAATCATAACTACGTTTCAATATGACAGTGTCAGTCGTATTACGGTCAAAATAGAATGTGTCAGGGAAAAATAAACCTTCTGCAACACTGTAATCCGAGCCCATTAATTTCAACATCTCAGATTCTGATAGCCCTGTAAGGGTTTGTTTTATAGCATCATTTTTTATAATTTTTTCTTGCATTTGTGCAAAGGTTCTACCTTCAATAAAGGTGATGCTGCCTTGCGTTGTTTTACCATGATTAAGAGAAAGCAATAATTGGTATGGAGATACATTTTTATTTAAGGTGTAGCTTCCAGCTTGCAAATAAGACTGTTTATTCAGCAATCGAGCAATTATGATAAAACGCCATGGCTCATTCAAAACGCCTTGTTTAACTAACTGATTTGCAATGCTTCTTAACCCACTCTTAGGTTGAATGGTAATTTCTTGACTATTAGGCTGAAGCTTTAAGGGGGAAATTGCGTAATAGGCAAGCCACGCAAATAAGCCTAATGAAACTATCATGCTAAATATAATCCAATTTTTAATACGTCTAATCATAAGCGAGTAAATTTCTGAATGTTTTAGCTAGCGATTGCTGCCCCCAAGTTTTATCGCCAATCTTAGCAACTTGAAATGCGCCATATAAACTATTGCAAATGATTAATTCATCGGCTTGCATCATGCGACTTAATGATAGCTGAGTCACTTCAACCGTTAAATTTAATGTTGATGACAAGTCACAAATGCGCTGCCTTGTTATACCAGACACCCCGCATTCACTTAAATCTGGTGTTACTAAGACCTTATCAAAACGAGCAAAAATATTACTCATGGTACATTCTATAACGCCACCTTGTTGGTCTAACAGCACACCATCAAATATACTCTCATCACGCCACTCCATGCGTGCCAATATATTCTCGATACGATTTAAATGCTTAACGCCGGCAAGCTTAACCTGACTTGCTAAGCGCGTATTGCACACATGTAACTGCACTCCAGCGACGTAGTAATCTTTTGAATATTGTGGCATAGCCGATCTAATAATAACCCTTGTAGGCGTCGTCACAGCAGGTGGCTTATAACCACGCTCCCCCTCTCCCCGAGTAACTATTATTTTAGCAACCTCTTGTTTTTCACTATCAATATCTTCAATTGAAAATAATTGTAAAAAATCGCTCATTAACAATTCCGCGCTAGGACAAACGATGCCTATAGCTGCGCAATCAGCCACCAATTTTTGGTAATGCAATGGCCAATTTACAGGTAATCCGCTTCGCATTACCATCGTACGGAAAACGCCATCACCGTATGTAAAACCACGGTCTAGCGGTGAAATAGACTGATTAAAATCACCGTTAATTAAATAAGTGTGTGTATGATACATAAGCCATAATTAAACCATAGCGATAACTAATTCACTATCTATGAATGAGTTAAGTGAATAAAAAAGCCTGCAATTATTAAATTTGCAGGCTTATGTTAAGTTTATGACAACGATAATTTATATTTTTTTAAATACAAGACTGCCGTTAGTGCCACCAAAACCGAAGTTATTTTTTAATGCATATTCAATTTTTAGATCACGTGCGGTGTTAGCGCAATAATCTAAGTCACATTCAGGGTCTTGGTTGAATATGTTAATGGTAGGAGGAGAAACTTGGTTATAGATAGAAAGTACGGTAAATACTGACTCTAAACCACCTGCGCCACCAAGCAAGTGACCTGTCATGGATTTGGTTGAGTTAACAACAAGCTTGTAAGCATGATCACCAAAAGCAGCTTTAATCGCATTAGTTTCATTAGAATCTCCCAATGGCGTAGAGGTGCCATGCGCATTGATGAATTGCACTGCACTTGGGTTAATTCCGGCATTACTCATCGCATTAACCATAGACCTGCGTGGCCCGTCCATATTGGGTGCGGTCATATGGTAAGCATCAGCACTCATGCCATAACCACTTAATTCAGCATATATTTTTGCGCCACGTTTTTTTGCATGCTCATACTCTTCAAGCACCATTACCCCAGCGCCTTCACCTATCACAAAACCATCGCGATCTTTATCCCAGGGTCTACTTGCTGTTGCTGGATCATCATTGCGTGTTGATAGGGCCCGTGAAGCAGCGAAGCCACCAACAGTTAACTGTGTAATAGCAGACTCCGCTCCCCCTGCAACCATAACATCAGCATCGCCATATTCAATCATGCGCGATGCGTCACCAATCGAATGTGTACCAGTGGTACATGCCGTAACAATAGCTACATTCGGTCCTTTTAAGCCAAAAATTATGCTTAAGTTACCCGAGATCATATTGATAATCGTGCCGGGAATAAAGAATGGTGATATTTTTCTCGGCCCAGATGCTTGATACACAATATCAGTATCTTCAATAAGCTGAATGCCCCCTATACCTGAACCAATAGATACACCAATACGTTCTGCATTTTGTTCAGTTACCTCAATACCCGAGTCTTTGAAAGCCTCAATGCCGGCCGCTAAGCCGTATTGAATGAATGTATCCATCCGCCTTGCATCTTTTGCTGAAATAAAATCTTCAACATTAAAATCTTTTACTTCGCCCGCTATAGTTGAAGAAAATGCACTCGTGTCAAATTTACTGATTTGAGATATGCCAGATTTACCTGCAACAATGTTTGTCCAAGCGTTATTAACGCCAATGCCTACTGGTGAAACAACACCTAGGCCAGTGACTACGACACGACGTTTACTCATTGGTTTAGACATAAGAAAAGTCTCTTAGAAATGATTAACCCAGAAACCTTTGACAAAAAATTGTTAAATGATTTCTGGGTTTTAAAGCTATAAGTAAGACTAAAACACTTGTGAAAAATACAGATTCAACAAGCATTATGCTTACATGCGAATTTATTTGAGGTTAGTATTGATGTAATCAATTGCTAACTGTACTGTCGTAATTTTTTCTGCTTCTTCATCAGGAATTTCGCAGTCAAATTCTTCTTCTAACGCCATTACTAGCTCAACAGTATCAAGCGAATCAGCACCTAAATCATCTACAAATGAAGATGAGTTTTTAACATCAGCTTCATTTGCACCTAGTTGTTCAGTAACAATTTTTTTAACACGTTGTTCGATGTCAGACATCTAATTACCCCTTATAATAAAAAATAGCTTTCTTCTATATAAAAATAAATCAGCTAAGATGTTATTCTACCAAAACTCGGCAAGAATATATAAAAACTTTTACACCATCAACATGCCGCCATTAACATGAATTGTTTCACCTGTGATGTAGGCGGCGGGCGGAGATGCTAGAAATGCCACGGTGGCAGCGATTTCCTTCACGTTACCTAAGCGCCCGGCAGGGATGCGTGCAAGCATTTTATTGGTCACTTCATCAGATAGCTCCGCGGTCATATCTGTATCAATAAAGCCAGGTGCAACACAATTTACAGTAATGCCGCGACTACCGACTTCTGCGGCTAATGATTTGGTAAAACCTGTCATACCAGCTTTAGCAGCTGCGTAGTTAGTTTGTCCCGCATTACCCATATGTCCCACCACTGAGGAAATGCTTATAATACGGCCAGTACGGGCTTTCATC
>JAIPCR010000064.1 GCA_021738125.1 Sulfuritalea sp. | reverse complement strand
AATGGAACGATGATGTAAAAGGGCGCTTGGCTGCTATGGATGCGGCGTATTCTACGCGTATGGGCGCGGCCATGCGCCATGCTGCGCACTATCTTCAGCATCAACAAGCCGATAAAAAATTACTACTTATTTTGACGGATGGTGAGCCTTCTGACATTGATAGCAAAGATGAGCGCTTGTTAATTGAAGATGCACGTATTGCAGTGCGTGAACTTGATCAGAAGGGTATTTATACTTACTGCATTAACCTAGACCCCAAAGCAGATGACTATGTGGCCGATATTTTCGGCAGCCACTACACTGTCGTTGATCATATTGCCAAGTTGCCTGAACATCTGCCTAAGCTGTTTATGCGCCTGACAAAATAAGGCTTAGTCTTTAGATAAGTCGCGGCGAAACGCCTCTAGTTTTGCCTGATAATTTTCTGCCACCCCATACTCTAAAAATTGTGCATAACGTTTATGCGTACCTAGTATTTTTCTGGCATGTTTAATTGGGCAAAAATACTGTTCAGTACGCGCGATAATTTCACTCACATAAGAAATCATGCCACTGCCATAAGCGCAGTAAGTGCAATGAAATTTCTCGATAAAATTTAGGTAATGAAGCTGTTGCCTGTCAAAAATAATATAGTCGTCACGTCGCACTTTTTTAATGCCGTAGATGGGGAAGCACGTCATTTGATAAAAGCTGACGAATAAATCAGTCACCAGTAATGGAATTATCATCGAATAGATAATCGGTCCGGTAATCAAGTTTTGTGGACGGTCAGTGACTAACCAGCGAAAAAAATTTCGCTTTAGGCGGCGGTGAGTTTGTTTGATGGATTGCTCAAATTCAACGCGCTTGCCTTTAATTTGAAAAAATACGCTGGATTGTTGCTCACTAAGCGCCTTACGTAAATCGTCTTCTAGGGCAGTGATTTGTTCAAGTAATTGTTGGATATGATCGTTCATTTAAGATTCCAATAGCAAAACTGATGAGACTAGTATAACGACTTGCGATGGCTATTCAATATAAAAAAATGGCAAAAAATATACATGTCTGTATACTTTAGACGTAAATGTGTTTTTAGTTTTTCAACGTGACATTGAAAAGAGAGTTGTGATGGTTCAGTCAATATTCAATCGCCAGTTAACGCCAGTTGCCACTAAGGGTCTAGTTTTAAGGGGTTTAGTGTTGCTTAGCTGTTTTGCCATGATGTCGTGTACTGGCTTAGCCAATAAGCCAGTCACAGCTGAACACATTGATAAAGACTGGCCTAGCTTTGGTCGCGATTTTACCAATCAGCGCTTATCGCCGCTGACACAAATCAATCAAAGCAATGTGAAGGATTTAAAACTAGCATGGCAATTTAAAAGTGGGGTGGCGGCTAGTTTTCAGGCGACGCCTATTGTCACTCAAGGGGTGATGTATGTGGCATTGCCGTTTAACCATGTGGTGGCTTTAGATGCAAAAACTGGGCTAGAACTTTGGCGTTACAAGCATGAGCGCAGAGCTAACTGGAAAATGTGTTGCGGCCCTGCCAACCGTGGTGTAGCCGTGAGTGAGGGTAAGGTGTTTATCGGTACGGTGGATGCAAGATTAATTGCTTTAGATGCAAAAACAGGCAAAAAACTTTGGGATATTGATGTCGCGGACGATACGGCGCTGACAGAAAATACCAGTTCATTAAGTAAGTCAGATGCTAAAAGTACTAAAGAGGCTTATGGCGGCACGGGTGTAGGTGTTGCGATGGCACCGGTGGTGTTTAATGGCAAGGTGATGGTAGGCATTACAGGCGTGGGTTATGGTTTGCATATTGCACAGCCAACACAATCTGCGCCATTAGGCGCAGTGGTCGGCGTCAATGGCCGTTATGGTCGCCCAGGCTTTTTAGCGGCTTATGATGTGAATAGTGGCAAGCGTGTTTGGCAGTTTGACACCATCCCCACGCAAGGATGGGAAGGTGATTTTGTAGAAACGACTTCAGATGGCATTTCACTTAACCGTGACATTGCGGCAGAAAAAGCCAACGTTAAAAACAACACCGAGGCTTGGCGTTATGGTGGCGGTTCGGCTTGGAGCACGCCAGCGATTGATATCAAAACCCATACCTTATTCTTTGGTACCGGCAACCCCTCGCCACAAATGAACGATATTTCACGCCCTGGTGATAATTTATATACCGTCTCACTGGTTGCACTTGATACGGAAACAGGCAAATTGAAGTGGCATTATCAGCAAGTGCCGCATGATGTTTGGGGTTACGATTTAGCCAGTCCACCGGTGTTGTTTGACTATCAAGCGGGGGGTCAGCCAATAGCTGCCGTCGGTCAAGCTAGCAAAACGGGTTGGTATTATGTGAATGACAGAGCGACTGGCAAATTGTTGATGAAGTCAGATGCTTTTGTGCCGCAAAAAAATCTATTCGCGAAAGCGACTAAAGAAGGCACTGTGCTTTATCCAGGCATATTAGGCGGCTCTAATTGGAGTCCAAGCGCTTTAGATGAAAGCAGTCAGACCAGTTATGTTGCGGGCATACATGCGCCAGTGAAGTACACCTTGGTGGAAGAGCCTGCGACTAATGATGCTGAGGCTATTCGTTACGCCTCATCAGAGCCCACAACAGATGCGCGTTGGGGTGTGATTTCCGCGATTAATTTAGCTACCGGTAAAATGCGTTGGCAAGTAAAAACCGAGCAACCCTTGATGGGAGGGCTGTTGGTCACGCGTGGTGGCTTGTTGTTTATGGGTGAGGGTAGCGGAAACTTTAATGCCTACAATAGCCAGACAGGTGCCTTGTTATGGCAAACCAAGGTGGATGCAGGGGTGAATGCGCCGCCGATTAGCTATGAAATTGACGGTGTGCAATATGTGGCAGTTGCCGCTGGCGGTAACGCTATTTTTGGCTATACCGCAGGCGATAATATTGTGGTGTACGCCTTGCCTAAGTAGTTTAAAAGCGTCATAAAAAGCCTCAACCGTCATGAAAAAATTACTGTTTGTTATTTGTTTGCTGATTCAGCTCGCGGCCTGTGAGCGTAATCCGCATTTTACCGCTTTACCTACTCAGGCGAATGTGGTGATTTTAGGTGACAGTCTCACCTACGGCACGGGCGCTAATAGAGGTGAAGATTATGCCAGCATACTCGCTAGCAAGACTGGTTGGCATATTGTGAATGCAGGAGTGCCGGGTAACACTTCATCTAATGGTTTAGAGCGTCTGCCAGCCATTTTAGAGGGTGATAAAATTGATTTGCTTATTGTAGAGTTGGGCGGCAATGATTTTATTCGTCGGGTGCCAGTCAAAGAAACATCACAGAATTTAAAAACCATATTAGCCCAGGCTAAAGCACGTCAGATTCCTACCTTATTATTAGCGATACCGGAATTTAGCCCATTTGGTGCAGCGGTAGGTCATTTATCAGATCATCCGATTTATGAAAAGATTGCCGAAGAGACCGCTACGCCTTTAGTCGAAGATATATTTTCAGAAGTATTAGGCAATAACGCTTTAAAAGCTGATCCGATACATCCTAATGCGGATGGTTATCGTGTGGTAGCTGAAAATTTACAACAAGCACTCATTAAATTAGGTTTTTTGGCTAAGCCATGATGACGTAGTGACTTAGTCTTGATGCGTGAGTTTTAAGTAAAGTACTACGCTGGCCAGCAACAGTGTAATGCAGTTGGCTAATATAATCGGCCAACTGCCTATCATCAATCCGTAAACCAACCAACCTGCAACCCCTAAGCTAAATAAGCTGTACATCGGCAGTGACACGCCCGACAAATCACGTGTTTTCCAAGAATGGAGGGCCTGTGGCACGAATGCCAATGTGGTTAAAAATGCTGATAAGTAGCCAATAAAATCTGCAGTGGACATCATAGTGTGTGGTGATTTTTTATAAATGAGGGCAAAAAAAATGACCCGATTAAGGGCCATTTTTTTGGATGCTGAGTAACTTAAACTTTCTGAATGTTAGAAGCTTGTTTACCTTTTGGTCCGTCTGTAACATCAAAACTTACACGATCATTTTCTTTTAAGCTTTTGTAACCGCTATCAACGATTGCTGAGAAATGAGCGAATAAATCGTCGCCGCCTGCATCTGGAGTAATGAAACCAAAACCTTTTGAATCATTAAACCATTTAACTAAACCTGTAGCCATATCTTATTCCATACTTTAAAAAAGGGAGGCACCCTAAATGAATGGGTTTTTAACAATAAATCAGTTTTGACAACTAGACCAAATTAAACAACCAAACGCCGAAATTGCTTTTTACGGGGAAATGATTGTTCTGTCAAGTGTTATTTGGCGATTATTTATAAAAATAATGGCTATGCAAAAAATGCCCAAAAAAATACCCTAAGATTTCAGCAGAATAAATCATTCAATGCGTTAATGCTGGGATGATTGCTAAATCAGCAGGGCGAGACTATAATGCGCGCGAGATGAATGTTTACGTTGGCCAAATAAAACTTTGGTAGGTACAACGCATACGATGACTGGAGACATGTATTGGCTAAAGAAGAATTAATTGAGATGAATGGCGTGGTAATGGAAATATTGCCAGATTCGCGTTACCGCGTGACTTTGGATAACGGCCATAAGTTAATCGCTTATACAGGCGGTAAAATGAAGAAAAACCACATCCGCATTCTTGCGGGTGACAAAGTGACTTTAGAATTGTCACCTTATGATATCAATAATGGTCGCATTACCTTTAGGCACATTGAAGCCGGTGGTGGCGCGACTTACACACCAAGAAAGCGCACTTACTAATCTGATTGCCTGAAATAGGTCGCTGAATTGAAGGCCTTAATTTACTTCAATCACGTGACCTGCCACTTGCACCGTTTGACCGCGACGAATTTTAGCGGTTTTCCTAGACTCAAGCACACCATCTACCTGCACTAAGCCTTCAGCGACCATCGTCTTTCCTCGGCCGCCACTATCAGCCAAGCCAACCAATTTAAGCAAATTGCACAGCTCAATATATTCCGTGCTTAACTCAAATGATAGGGTTTGTGGCATGAATCGCTTCCTTATAAAGAATCAAATTGCTTAATCAAAATGATAGCGCCTGAGGCGTTCACTGATAGACGATAGCATCTTAACATTTTGCCGGTAAATTTAATAAAGAATGCTTTAGTCGACTTGTTTGTAATTTCACTTAAACCTGTGTAGTCTTATAATCAAACGTCCATGCAATAAGCATGATTAACAATTAAGGCTTACATAATGAAAACAATATTAATTGTTGATGATCATTCAAATCTACGCCAATTAATTCGCGTGACCTTAAGTCAAGATTTTGAAATTCTTGAAACCGATAACGGCGTCACGGCGCTAACGATTATCCGTAATAGTATGCCCGATTTGGTGGTGCTCGATATCATGATGCCTGGACAATACAATGGCTTGGCGGTATTAGATATTATGAAAACCGAACCACAGCTCAAAGATGTCAAGGTGATTATGGTGTCGGCGCGCGGTCAGTTGGCAGATTTTAATGATGCGATTAAACGTGGTGCCGACGATTATTTCATCAAGCCTTTCAGCCCGATGAAGCTCGCTGCTAAAATTAAAACCATGCTGCTTGGTGATAATCCAGTCAGCGATATCGTTCATGATCAGAGTCTGCCAGCCCATGGTCAAACCTTGCGCCTTGCTGGGGGTGATAGCAATGCAGCGCTTCATGAGCAATTGTACTGCTATGCTGAAGATTTAAAGCAGATGACAACGCGTTATGAGGCGCTTGATGCCGCTTACAAAAAACTATCCGAATCAAGTGAAGCACTTTCTATTAATAACGCAGGGTTGATTCCTATCCTTAAGCGTTTAGAGGTGCTAGTTAATGAAAGTGGCGGCTCGATTAACATAGACAACCAATCAGGCCTTGAGACTGTCGTGACTTTAAAAGTCCCCGCGGCATCGAGCACGCAAAGCCCAGAATAATCATTATGTTAGTTAAAGCCATTTCTAAGCTTAATCTAATACGACATCTTGCCTGGCCGGTGTTGGTTTCCTGCCTGCTTGTTACGTTTTTTCAAGCCTACAGCGAAAAACAAAAAATAGATCGAGACGCGATTGCGCAATTTCACAATGAATCTAAACAAGTAGCCAGCAAAATTGAAGAACGCTTGCGCGATTATGCTTTGATTTTACGTGGTGCTTCTGGTCTTTTTTCTGCGTCAAATCATGTTACTCACGACGAGTGGCAAACCTATGTAAGCTTGCTTAATGCGGGTGAGAGTGTGAAAGGCATACAGACCTTATCTTTTATTGAAGCCATTCCCTCGCAGCATTTGTCGGCACATGTGGCTAGCATGCGTGATGAAGGTTTTCCTCATTACACAGTCAGTCCATCGGGTCCACGCGACATGTATGCCCCACTGACTTATCTAGAACCAATCAATAAGCACAATCAATCCATTATTGGCGTGGATATGTTTACTGACCCCATCAAGCGGGCAGCGATGGAACGCGCGCGTGATACTGGTGAGACGACATTAAGTCCAGTGACATTATTAAAAGAAGATGAGGGGGAGCAAGTACATCGCGCCATCATCATCTATCAGGCTGTGTATCGTCATAACATGCCGACTACTACTATCGCGCAAAGGCGTGCAGCTATCATAGGCTGGGTCAATGGCGCTTATTATGTTGACAATATATTGATGGATATTTTGCAAGATAGTCCAAGATTTAACACGTCAATGGCAGATTTACATGTCTATGATGGTGCAGTTGCCAATGCGACTAACCTTATATTTGATATCACGCCAGTGCATCAGCATGAGGAGAATTCACCTTATCACTACGCCTATCCATTGCAGTTTAACGACCATACTTGGCTGATAGCATTTAATGAAAATCCACCCCATCAGGTCAGTTATTATGCGGCTTGGGTGGTGTTGGTGAGTGGCTTGGTACTGAGCGGTTTGTTGTTTTTATTGATGCAATTTATTATTCGCACACAGCAATTAGCTAAAAATATTGCCGACAACCTGACCCAGCGATATCAACATCAAAATCAATCGTTAAAAGAAAGTGAATTGCGCTGGAAATTCGCAGTTGAATCGACTGGCTATGGGATTTGGGAATGGGATATCAAAGCGAATACTGTGAACTACTCTAAGCGCTGGAAAGAGATGTTAGGGTTTGCTGAAAGTGAAATTGGCAATGAGTTAAAGGAGTGGGATGATCGTATTCATCCGGATGACAGGGAGCAAGCGTTAAAAACCATTGCTGATTATGCTGACGGCAAATCGTCACACTACATGAATGAGCATCGTGTGCAATGCAAAGACGGTAGCTATAAGTGGATACTGGATCGCGGCATGATTCTGAAATATAGCGACGACGGCAAGCCACTTAGTATGGTGGGTATGCATGCCGACATTACTGAACGCAAACAACGTGAACTGGTTGCGGCTCAATATAACACGCAGTTAAGCGCTACTTTTGATTTAAGCCCTGATGGATTTGTTACGTTTAATGCGAAACGTCAGGTGAGTTATGTGAATCATGCTTTTGAATACTTGACTGGGCTCACTGTCACGCAAGTCATGGGTTTGGACGAGCAGGCATTCTCACACTTGCTTGTTAAGCAATGTAAAGCTCAGTCTGGCTTTACGGGTATTCATAGTTTAAGCCAGCAAGATAAATTCACGCTGGGTAACTTGAACGAGTATGCGCACATCATTGAAATTGATTGTTCGCCTAAGCGCGTACTTAAAGTGAGCTTAATTAAATCTAGAGCTGACAATGTGTCGCAAATTTTATATCTACGTGACCATACCCAAGAGTCTGAAGTGAATCAGCTGAAAAGTGAATTTATGGCGACTGCCGCTCACGAGCTACGTACGCCCATGACCAGCATACTCGGTTACGCTGAGCTACTGACTATTCAAGAAGTGGAGGCAGAAGATGCCTCGGAGTATTTACAAACCATTTGCCGTCAGTCTAAGCTGATGACGGCTATTTTGGATGACTTACTTGATCTTTCACATATTGAGGCTAACCGTGACCAAGACTTTGTGATGAGTCACATTGAACTAGGCGAGGTATTGCAAGAGGTAGTGGCTAGTTTTTCTATGACTCATCATAAATGCCCAACCCAGCTAACCCTGGCCAAAAAACCGCAATGGATTAATGGTGATCGTAGCAAAATTATACGGGTATTGAACAATGTGCTTTCAAATGCCTATAAATATTCACCTAATGGTGGTGCGGTAGAGGTGACAATGATAGCGCCAACCAGTCGACCAAAAGCCAATCTAGACGTATCGGCGCATCATGTTGGTATTTGCATTACTGACCATGGCATAGGCATGACCCCTATGCAATTGACGCATGTTTACGATAGATTTTATCGGGCAGATGCCTCAGGGAAAATTCCTGGTACTGGCTTAGGTATGAGTATCGTCAAAGAAATTATGGAGTTGCATGGCGGTCAAGTGAAAATTGATAGCGAATTTGGCCAAGGCACTGTGGTGACATTATGGCTACCTGTTGTTAGTGCGCCAAAGGCAGGGCAAACCTAATGTTGAATACCTTTATAAAAAAATATTGTTTAGATAATCGACAATGGCGCGCTTATTTAATATTAATAGTGAGCTTGCTACTGACAGGCTATGCCAGCTTAGAGGCTAAACATCGTGCTGAAGGGTATGCTGTAGATAACTTTGCTATTGAATGCGACAAAATCATTGTTAAAATTCAAGAGCGCCTACTGACCTATGCGCTTATTTTAAAAGGTGGGGCAGGGCTGTTTGAATCTTCAGATAGTGTGAGTCGTCAAGAATGGCAGGCTTATACGATTAAATTAAATGCCCAACAAACTGTACCCGGCGTGTTAGGGATAGGCTTTTCTCAAGTCATCACGCCTAGTCAGTTGACTGCGCATACCGAGGCGATTCGCCGTGAAGGGTTTGCAGACTATACAGTGCGCCCAATTGGGGTGCGTGATTTATACACCTCTATTATTTATTTAGAGCCTTTTAGTGGTAGAAACCTTCGGGCGTTTGGCTATGACATGTGGAGCGAGCCCGTGCGCCGCGCCGCTATGATGCAAGCGCGCGATACTGGAGAAGCGAGCTTATCTGGCAAGGTGCTACTGGTCCAAGAAACCAATCAAGATGTGCAAGCAGGGGTGCTGATGTATGTGCCGGTGTATCGGCATGGCGCGCCCGTCGATACACTTGAACAACGTCGTGCCGCCATTATCGGTTGGGCCTATAGTCCTTATCGCATGATGGATTTAACCTTGGGCATTATCGAGGCGGCGAATAACCCAGAATTCCAGCGTATGCTCTTGCATATTTTTGACGGCAATCAAGTCTCTGCCACCAATATCTTGCTCGACAAAACTTATCACAACCCGGCTGGCAATAGCTTTTTATATCAAGAGCGCCATATCAATTTTAATGGAAGACCATGGCTATTGACCTTTGATAGTCATGATAGTCAATATCAAGCAGATTATTCTGTTACATGGCTCATTTTATTGGCTGGTATCACGTTGAGCGGTTTGTTATTTGGACTAATGATGTCCATTATCAATACGCGTACCAATGCTAAGCGCCAAGCAAACATACAAAATCGAGAAATACTTGCCGGTAAAAATTTACTGGAAGAAAGTGAATTTCGCTGGCGCTTTGCGCTTGAAGGGGCCGGCGATGGCGTATGGGATTGGGATGTTGCGAATGCTACCGTACACTATTCTAAGCGTTGGAAAGAAATGCTGGGTTATACCGAAGAAGAGGTGGGTAGTGGTTTAGAGGAATGGAGTGGCCGGATTCATCCTGAAGATCGTGAGGTGACGCTGGCAATTGCACAAGATTATCTAGCAGGCAAATCCAATATTTACATTAGTGAGCATCGTGTGCAATGCAAAGACGGTAGCTATAAGTGGATACTGGATCGCGGCATGATAGTGGCACGCGATGAGGCGGGTAACCCATTACGCGTGATAGGTACGCATGCCGACATTACTGATCGCAAGCAAACAGAACTTACCTTAGCCGCACATAATCGAGATCTGGCGGTGATATTTGATTTGAGTCCTGATGGGATAGTCACTTTTGATAATGCGCATCGCGTGAGATAGGTGAATGCGGCGTTTGTAAGCTTGACTGGCTTACTAGCCTACCAAGTGGTTGGTGCGGATGAATATACCTTTACTCGCTTACTTATACAGCAATGTGCACCACAAGCAGTATTTCCTGGTTTTGAC
>JAIPCR010000063.1 GCA_021738125.1 Sulfuritalea sp. | reverse complement strand
CGCATTGAACTTGAAGGTAAAAAAGTAAATGTAGAGGCCTCACTGGCTAAGTTAGCAGAAACTGCCAGTGGTGCAAACCCTGCGGTGGCCGCACGACATGAAGCGGCACGTAAAGTAGTTAAACCACGTCAAAAAAGAAAAGCAACAAAAGTGATAGAGGGCAGCCGTGCAGATTATGAGCGCATGACGCAATCTATAAAAAATAAACACAAAGAGCTTAATTTTGATTTGGTATTGAATAAACGATTTTTAATTAGCGATGTAAGACGCGAGGCGCTGGCTTTAGGTAACACCTTACGCGCTAGCTTAGAGCGATTAATAGATCAAACAGCGCCACGCTTAAGTGTAATACAAGATAAAAAATTGAGATTAATGCTCATTAAAACTGAATCAGCCATTTTAAAAAATATCGTTAAATCAGAATTCCCACGGGCATTACGCCGGTTAAAAAAGGCGGCTAAATGATTAAGAATATGCTCAATATGGCAGATTTAAAAACGGAAGAATCCCGTCTTAATTATGAAATCGCCAAAAAAGAATATGAAAAAGCACTTTCTGAAATATGTACTTTTGAAGATTTAATTACCAGCGCATTAAAAACCCGATATTTAATGCTGCAGTTAGTCAGTCGCATGCAATCCCAGTTACTTGAAGCGATTGATGGTGAGTTTGATGAGACCCGTGTGCATTACCTCATGACCGATGCCATGCTCGATTTAATGCGTGGTTTAGCGCATGAGGTAGAGTGTGACGCCTTGCCATTGCCTGCATTTGCTGAATATTTTAAACGTGGTGCAAAACCGCGTGATCTGCTCACTGTTTCGCAATGGTCAGACCGTAACCGCTGGCTACAAAGTGGCACTAATTCACCTGGTCGCTGGAATACCGCGCTCACGCCTTACCTTAAAGAGATTATGGATAGTTTAAGCGAGCATTCGCCTGTGCGAAGTGTGACGTTTATTAAAAGTTCAGGCGTTGGTGGGCCATTAGCTTTAGATACGCCAATAGCCACATTGCATGGCTGGACAACCATGGGAGAAATTACAGAGAAAGATATTATTTTTGATGAAAATGGCAATCAATGTGATGTAACTTATGTTTCACCAGTTTTTGAAGGTAAAGAATGCTTTGAAATCACTTTTTCAGATGGTGCAAAAATTATCTCTGATGCAGACCACCGCTGGGAAGTGAAAGATAGATACCCTGGGCATGAGGGTAAAAAACACGGCATTAAACGAGAAAATACTATTAAAACAACGGGGGAAATGGCAGATTCATTTATCTCATATGGTAGACGTAGATTTAGCATTAATGTGGCGCTGCCATTGCAGATAGATGCTGCATCACTTTCAATCCCGCCTTATGTTTTAGGTTACTGGCTTGGTAATGGTAATTTAAGTGGTAATCAAATGACTGCACATGAAGATGATGTGCATGAAATTGCTGAAAATCTAACATTAAACGGCTGGAAAGCTACCGCAAGAAAAATGGCATGGGATAAAGGCCGCGCCGCCAATATTATTTTGGATAAATTGCAAGGAGATGGCTTTTTAAAGCGCATTAGGTTGCTTGGAATTAATCAATATAAAAGAATTCCAGCGCATTACTTACGTGCATCAGAAATGCAGCGTATGAATTTACTTCAAGGTTTAATGGATGCAGATGGTAGCACATCCAATATGAGGTGTGAATATTCAAGCACGTCAGAAGCGCTGGCAAATGATGTGATGGAGTTGTTATATAGTCTTGGGTATAAGCCTGTGAAATATGCAGTGCCTCGCATGGCGTATTCAACAAATCGTCGGGTTTTAGATGGAAATCATTATCGCATTAGCTTTAAAGCAAATATAGAAAACCCAGTATTTCAGTTAAAAAGAAAAATCAGCAAACTACCAGCAGCAAGTGCAGGCTTTAAAAGCATTACCAATGTGCGCTATATCAATAACATTGTTCGCATACCGTCTGTGCCAGTTCGTTGTATTGCGGTAAGTTCACCTAGCCATTTATACCTTGCTGGTCGTGAAATGATACCAACCCATAATACTGAGGCCATGAATAATTGGCTGGGTTATGTGATGCACCACTTGCAAAACAAGGATTTATTAGTAGTAGTGCCAACGCTTGAATTGCGTGACCGTTCGTTTAACCCGCGCTTGGCCAAAATGATTGATGAATCTGAAGTGTTGGCTGAATTAGTCAGCACTGCCAGCCGTAGCAAAACCAACCGTGGCGACCTGATGGAATATGGCGCACGTTCGCGCATTATTAAAGCGGGTGCAAATTCACCTGACAGTTTGCGCTCTGATCACTTGCCTTATGTAATTTGTGACGAGGTGGATGCGTTCCCATGGGATGTAGGCGGTGAGGGTGACCCGATGACGCTGATTGAAAACCGCCAGCGCACCTTTAGCCGTGCTAAAAGCTATTTTGTCAGCACGCCAACCAACGACCAAGCCTCACGTATTGAGATTTTATTTAAGCGCAGCGATATGCGCCGATACCATGTGCCATGCCCACATTGCGGCGAGTTTCAAACGCTTAAATTTGGCGGTAAAGAAAAACCTTATGGCCTAAAGTTTAGAATGAGCCTGCCAAAAGATGACGAGCCTAGTGTGGTAGAAAGTTGTCAGTATCTATGTGAACACTGTGGCGTGCTGATTGATGAGGGTTACAAAACTGAAATGCTGGCGCAAGGCCGTTGGCTGGCAGAAAGGCCAAGCATTAAAGCCAACCGTGGCTATCACCTTAACGCTTTATATGCGCCCATTGGTTTGGGGCTTGGATGGAAAAGCATAGCCGAGAAGTGGTTAAGCGCACAAAACGACACCAGCGAGCTAAAAGCGTTTATCAACACTTACCTGGGTGAAGTATTCAAAGAGGATGGCGAAGAGCAAGACCCTGCCAGCCTGATTATGCGCCTTGAAGTTTATAACAACCCACCGATTGCCTTTAAAACAGCGGGTGTTGACGTGCAAAAAGACCGCCTAGAGGCCAGCATTGTGGGCTGGGGTAAAGATGAGGAATGCTGGCTCATCGATCACATCATTATCCCTGGCGACACCGCACAACCCCATGTGTGGGATGAGCTACACGATACCTTAGCTGATAGTGGTATTAAATTGGCTGCAGTCGATAGTGGCTATAACACCAGTATGGTGTACGACTTTTGCGAAAAGCGTAAATGGACAGTCGCCATTAAAGGGGTTGAAGGGTTAGGCCGCCCTTTAATTGAAGATGAGAAAAAACGCCGCGCACGGTTAAGGGTAAGGCGCAAGCGTGGCGTACATGTAGAGCCATTAGGTGTTGACCAAGGTAAAGCCCTTATTTACTCACGTTTAAAACAACAAATCCCTGCAGCTGGCTATATTCATTTTCCGCAAGAAGCCGCCTTTGATGATGAATACTTTAACCAGCTTACCGCTGAAAAATTGATACTCAAAATCAAAGGAACGCGCCCGTTTCACCAATGGGTAAAAACCCGCGCCCGTAACGAGGCGCTGGATTGCCTGCTTTACGCCATGGCTGCCATGCGTTTATTAGCCGTTGATTTAAGTCGCTTTGAATTTAGTAAAAACACCGTACCAGTATTACCTTCTGCCACCTCTAAACGCCGCCGAATTGTGAGAAAGTAAATGGATGATAGCCGCCAACCTGTAGAAACTAACGATATTGTGCTTGATGTTTTAAAACGTATTCAAGCTATTTTCATCATCGAGCAAGCGCTGACAGAGGCGCACTTTCAGCAGATCGAGCGAGAGGTTAAGCGTGATTGGAATGGTGAGCGCCCTTACATTGGCAAAAAGTTACTCAGTGATGACTATTTAAGCGCCCGCCGCCGCGAGATTATCCGTATGGCAAGGGGCGGTGAAAGTTTTGCATTTATTGGCCGGCGGTTTGGGATTAGCCGCGTCAGAGCTTATCAAATTTATAAAGGGGATTAATCATGGCCGCAAAGAATGATATTACGGGCGATAGCATTGCCAGCAAGGTACCAAGTCAAAAATTTTTAGATAACTTTGATGCTATTTTTAGAAAAAATAAGCAGCAAGATAAACAGATTGCGGTTTTTAATCAGGCAGAACAACCAGCAACGACGCATGAATTATCAAGCAATGAAACCGCTGATATTAATAAATAACACTGTTAAGGCTTTTGCCTTAAATATTTACACTTTCACTTGCATAGTATGGCATGGCTAAAACTATACCTAGTACAGAACCGTTAGCATTCAATGCTGGCGACACCATTACCTGGACAAAATCACTGGCTGATTTTTCTGCAGCTGATGGATGGGTGCTAAATTACCGTTTTATTAATGCCGCCAATAAGTTTGATGTTGCCGCCAGCGCTTCAGGCGCTGATCATACTATTAACATTAATGCTGCCACCTCGGCCGCTTATGTCGCAGGCATCTATAGCTGGCAGTCTTATGTCACTAAAGCAGCAGAGCGCTACACGATTGCTATTGGCGAGGTTGAAATTGTTGCAGATTTAGCGGCCAAGTCCGCTGGCTTTGATACAAGAACACCGGCACAAAAATGCTTAGATCAAATCAATATCGCTTTTGCCAGTTATGGCAATAAAGCCTATACCCAAGAATATGAAATTGCTGGGCGCCGTATGAAGTTTGCCACACCTGGCGAGTTTTTAGCATTTAGATCAAAAGTACAGCAAGAAGTGAATCGTGAAATTAACGCTAACAAAATTAAAAACGGGCTATCGGTTCGTAATAAATCTACAGTAGGTTTTTAATGGCAAACTTTATTACTAAATTTTTCACTAAAGAACTGCCAGCGACTGGCCAAAAGTTTCAATTTAGACGCTTTAATGCTGCGGTAGTCGATAGACTTACCGGATCATGGCTTACTACCACCAATAGCATTAACCAAGAATTAAAATCTGACCTTGCACAACTGCGCGCACGATCACGCGACCTTGCTAAAAATAACGACTACGCTAAGAAGTTTGTCAATTTAGTCGTGGCCAATGTCGTTGGGCCAAATGGTTTTAATTTTCAATCACGCATTATGAGTAATGCATCCACACAAGATAAGCCAGCCAATGATGCGATAGAAGCCGCCTTTGCCCAATGGTCTAAAAAAGGCGTTTGTGAGGTATCTGGCAAATTGAGCTTTGCTGAATTTCAGCGTGCTGTGGCGCGTTGTTTTAGCCGTGATGGTGAATACTTAATTCGTAAAGTACGCGGTAAATCAGCCAACAATCCTTTTGGCTTTGCCCTGCAGCTGCTCGATGTTGATCGGCTAGATTCTATGTATAACCTAGCGCCCACTAATGGCAATAATGCCATTGTCATGGGCGTAGAAATAGATGCTTACCGACGCCCAGTGGCTTACCATATTTTTACCAGCCACCCGTCAGAGCATACAACCCAGCGCCTACGTGAGCGCGTACCGGCTGATGACATTTATCACGATTTTATCTATGAAAACCCTGAGCAAATTCGCGGCATACCATGGATGAGTGCCAGCATGCTGACGCTACACCATTTAGGTGAGTTTGAGCAAAGCGCTTTAATTGCTGCACGTAAGGGCGCTAATACACTAGGCTTTATTGTATCGCCAGACGGCACAGCCTTAGGTACTGATGCAGACAGTACCGATGACCCGATTAACATTAGCGTACCAGGTGAATACGACACTTTACCTGAAGGCTATGACTTTAAACCTTACGATACTAAATACCCTGACGCGATGTTGGGGCCATTTGTTAAAAACTTCTTACGCCGCGCCTCAGCTGGTCTGAATGTCGCTTATAACGGATTGGCTAATGACTTAGAAAATGTAAATTTTTCTAGCATTCGTAGCGGCGTCATTGATGAGCGTGAGCAATGGATGACCATACAGAGCTGGTTTGCTGATTCATTTTTATCACCGATGTATGAAGAGTGGCTTTCTATTGCCTTATTAAAAAATGCAATTACGCTGCCTAATGGTAGCGCCTTACCTGCTACTAAATTAGATAAATTCTCAATGCATACCTGGCAAGGTAGACGCTGGCAATGGGTAGACCCTATGCGCGATATTGAAGCTAGCTTACTTGCCATTAAAAATGGGCTTAATTCACCTTATGTCATCGCTAGCCAAATGGGCTTAGATTTAGACGATGTGATGCAAGACCTCGCCCGCGCAAATGAAAGCGCCACCAAATTAGGGTTGCCAGCTTATGCGGCACCCGCACCGCTTGCTGCCACTTCAGTAAATGCTTCACAACCCGCGCCTGTAGATCAGGCAAAAGCCATTACAGTGAACGTGGCAGCACCCGAAATAAACATAACAACGCCGGACGTGCGAGTAGATTCACCAGTGCACATTCATGAAAAAGCCTTTCATATCGATGCGCCTATTAGTACGCCACAACCTAATGTGACGCTTGAGGCCAGCATTAATGTGCCTGAACGTAGCGTGACGATCAACACGCCCGAAGTGCAAAACAATGTGAACGTGATGCCAGCGCTCTGATGAATATTATTACACCTGATAGTACGGCAACAGGTTTGCCAGAAATTATCGCTGAGGTCGTCTACGGTTAATTAAGGGGCGGTCATGGCTAGTAACTTATGGCGGAGAAAGCCTAGCGGGCGCATAGCGACTAGCAACCTGGTTAAAAGTAAGCTAGGCACTGCTAGCGCTTTAATTATAGATGATTTTTTTGAGGCATCCAGTGCACCCGTTACCCATGTAACTACTGGCGTACTCACTGGGCAAGCTAGCGCTATTGTTGGTGCTTCATCTCGTAGTAGCAGCGTTATTACTCATGCAACTACTGGCGCACTCACTGGGCAAGCCTCATCGATTTCTGGTACTGCTACCCGATTCAGAGCCTTTGCGACTAGCGGCGCTTTAACTGGCCAGCTAGGCACTATTTCAGGCGCTAGCAATCGGTTTAGAGCCTTTGCGACTAGCGGATCACTTACTGGGCAAGTCTCAGCGATTGCTGGCACGGCGACTCGCTATCGTACTTTTATTACTGATGGGGTACTTACTGGCCAATTAGGCACCATAAGCGGTACCGCCGCCCGATCAGGCGCTATTATTACCCATAGTACAAGTGGTTCGCTCATTGGGCAATCTAGCACCATTATTGGTACTTCTGCCAGATTTAGAGCCTTTGCGACTAGTGGCGCTTTAACTGGGCAACTAGGTGCCATTTCAGGGGTAGCCGCAAGAACCCGTGTACATGAGGTAACGGGTAACTTAATCGCCAGTGGCGCTACTTTAGATGCTACAGCTAATCGGTTTAGAGCATTTAATACAAGCGGCGCACTCACTGGCCTAGCCTCAATTATTAATGCGGTTGCAGCCAGTACGCTTCATGTTGTAACAATCAGCCAAGATCAGGCTAATTTAATTACCCAAATTGCCCGTTTACATGGCTTAATTGATCCGCTGGTTATTTCAGCCGCCAGCCGTAGCGATGGCAGCATTAACCAAACGATTAGCGAGCTAGCGGGTACAGTTACTATTACCACAGATAGCGTAAGCAATATCACCTTTGATGCTAACTTGATAGATCAGCTAGCCGCACTGTATGGCATTACCGCCCCATTGGTAGTGACAGATACCACTAGAAGTGCCGGCGCACTATCACAAACTATTAACACAGTAGGCGGCATTACTACTGTCACGACGCTATGAGTTTAAGCGCTAGAGCCATTGCAATAGGCGGTTTAAGTTTTGGGGCTGCGCTCACTGCAGTTAATGGCCTTAAAGATTTTATTCAGCAAACAATTAGCACCGGTGGCGGTGTCATTAAACCTCGCCAGCCTATCTTACTTACCAAACCTCGCCCAGCATGGATGCCGCCTATTTTATGGGCGCTGCCTGTAGATGAATTACAAAACCCATTAATAGATAGCACTACGGTAGGCGATGTTGAATTAATGATTCGTAAGCGCCTCATGCGCCGACAAAAAGATGAGCAAGAACTCCTATTGTTAGGGCTTTTCAACTGTTAAGGCTTTTGCCTTAAACATTTACACCTTACATGTTTTCATAGCACCTATGAAGGAGTGTTTATGAAAACGATTAAACCAGGCACCAAAGAACACCGCGCATTTGCGGTTGACCGTGCCGCCATCAACGAAACAACACGCACCGTTGAGCTTGCTTTTTCAAGCGAAGCGCCATACGAGCGTTTTTGGGGGATTGAAATCCTCGACCATACACCATCCAGCGTGGACTTAACCCGTCTTAAATCTGGTGGGCCATTACTTATGGATCATGACAGTCGTGATCATATTGGCGTTATTGAATCAGTACAGATCGGTGTTGACCGAGTAGGTCGTGCCGTGGTGCGCTTTGGAAAGAGTGCGCGTGCAGAAGAGGTATACCAAGATGTGAAAGACGGCATACGCAGTAATGTTTCAGTGGGTTACATGATCAACAAAGCGGTGCTAGTAGAAACTGGCGAAGCTGATGATGATACCTACCGCGTGACCGATTGGACACCATTTGAAGTTTCGCTGGTTTCAGTGCCAGCTGATTTTTCAGTTGGCGTTGGTCGTAGCGCTGAAGAGTTACAAGCATTAAATCCTATTATTGAATTACAAAATCAAGGACAAAATAAAATGTCAGACACAAAAATTGAAACAGTAGACGTAGCAGGCGCTGAAGCACGCGGTGCTGCAAACTTACAAGCACGCATGGCTGAAATCATCAGCATCGGCGAACAATACAAAGCAACAGACTTAGCGGCTGAATATGTACGCAGTGGCAAAAGCGTTGATGAGTTTAAATCTGCTTTATTAGCACGCCAAGCCACAAACCCAATCCCAACGGCTGAAATTGGTTTAACAAAAGAAGAGGCTAAACAATTTAGCTTTGTGCGTGCTTTAAACGCATTATCAAACCCAGCAGACCGCAAAGCACAAGAAGCGGCTAAGTTTGAGCGTGAATGCTCTGATGCTTACGGTTCATCATTAGGCCGCAGCGCACAAGGTTTTTATGTGCCAGTTGAGGTGCAACAACGTGATTTGAACGTGACTACAACAACAGCAGGCGGCCACACAGTAGCAACTAACTTGTTGGCAGCGAGCTTTATTGATTTGCTACGTAACCGCATGCAAGTGGCACGTATGGGCGCACAATTTTTAACTGGTTTATCTGGTCAAATTGCTATCCCACGTCAAACTGGCGGCGCAACGGCTTACTGGGTGGCTGAATCAGGCGCACCAACAGAAAGCCAACAAGCATTTGACCAAGTGGCTATGTCACCAAAAACAGTTGGTGCATTCACTGACATTTCACGCAAGTTGTTATTGCAATCAAGCATTGATGTTGAGAGCTTTGTGCGTAGCGATTTGGCTACCGTGTTAGCTTTGGCAATCGATTCTGCCGCAATCAACGGCACAGGCGCATCAAACCAACCAACAGGAATTTTAGCTACGGCTGGCATTGGTGATGTTGCTGGCGGCACTAACGGCCTTGCACCAACATGGGCGCACATTGTTGAATTGTGGTCTGACTTGGCAGTAGCTAATGCTGATTTTGGCGCATTGGGTATTTTGTCAAACTCAAAAGTTCACGGTAAGTTGATGGGTACGCTTAAAGCAGCAGGCGTGGCGGGTTACATTGCAGAGCAGTTCCCTGATGCAGCAGGCATTTCAAACTACGGCGGCATTCGTGCTGGTGTATCAAACCAAGTGCCAAGCAACTTAACTAAAGGCACAAGCTCAGGCGTTTGCTCTGCATTAATTGCAGGCAACTGGAATGACTTGTTAATTGGTCAATGGGGTACTTTAGATTTGATGGTTGACCCATACACAGGTTCAACAAGCGGCACAGTGCGTATTGTAGCGTTGCAAGACGTGGACATTGCAGTGCGCCACGCTGAATCATTCTCTGCAATGAAAGATGCATTGACTGTTTAATAAGTAAGGGTGCTGCGGTTTAACCGCTGCACCCACTGACTTATGGTGTATTCATTTAAAGGTTAATCATGAAAATTATTCCAAAACGCACAATGTTTTTAGATGGCAGACGCGTTGAGTTTGGCAAGTCTGAGGAAGTTTCAAAGGCTGCAGGTGACTTAGCAATTCGTCACGGCTGGGCTGTTGAAGCGCCTGACACTAAAAAATCAAAAGCGGATAAAGACGCAGAATAATGGCACTGGCCGAAAACATAGCAGACTTTTTTAACAGCGACGAGTTCGCTGTGGTTGCTTTGTATAACGGCAGCGTTTCAGTCAATGTGATTTTTGATGTGGCTTACGCTGATCAGTTTGGCATGGTAGGGGCTAACCCTATTATTACCGCAAATGCGGCAGATTTTGCCAGTGCAAGTCAAGGGCAAACG
>JAIPCR010000062.1 GCA_021738125.1 Sulfuritalea sp. | reverse complement strand
ATCGACCACGTGTGTTTGTTTTTAAAAATAGCAAACTGCTTAGCGATATTTTCTTTCATGGTGCCAAAGGCCGCTAACTTCATCACCAATAAAGTGCTGGCAATAATCAGCGGCATGGCTAACCACATATTCAGCAAACCTAAGCCAGTAGGTGCTGGTAAATATAGGTATAGTCCCACAACAGCTGGTAAGAAAGCCAAGGTATAAAGCCAAGTTATTTTTACAAAGGCCATTAAAGTACTGCGTGCATCAGCCGAAATTGGTAACAGATTGTTCATCCCCCAATAGCAAAGTACCGCTAATGGCAACAAAGACAATACCCAAGCAAAACCGGCATTTTGTATAAACGTTGGCGTGCCTGCAGGAATTTTTCCAAAAATCCAGCCACTGTCTTTCACTAACACTGTCGCGTCACCTCCCAATGCACCAAATACACTGACAGTCATCACGAGTGGAATCAGAATTTGCATCGTAGTCACACCAAAATTACCTAAGCCTGCGTTAAGCCCTAACGCAGTACCTTGGAGGCGCTTAGGGAAAAATGTACTGATATTACTCATGGAGCTGGCAAAGTTACCGCCACCTACGCCAGACCAAAGTGCCATCAATTGAAATGACCACAATGGCCAGTCTGGGTGTTGCAGAACAATACCTGTACCAATTGCAGGACTTAGTAGCATAGCCGTGGTAAGGAAAATTGTGTTGCGTCCTCCGGCAAGTCTGATAAAAAATGAAGCGGGAATACGCATGGTCGCCCCGGCTAGTCCTGAAATAGCCGTTAGTGTAAACAGCTCATCTTTACTAAATGGGAAACCAAGATTACTCATTTGCACGGCAATAATGCCCCACATGAGCCATACAGCGAAACCACAAAGTAGCGCAGGGACGGAAATCCATAGATTGCGATAGGCGATTTTTTTACCGGCAGATTCCCAAAAATTATTGTCCTCTACATTCCATAGTTCTATATTCGTTGGCATGCTGCTCCCCTTAGATTGATAAAGCTTGTTTTGTAGCTTGACGTTCATGATGGCGACCAATTTTTACAGGACGCACTTCTGTCCAATACATCCAAATGAGTGACACCCATACAATGCCAAACATCAACATAAATGCAGATGATCGCACCCCAGTTAAATCTACTAAGGCACCGAATATAATAGGCATCAAAAACCCACCCATGCCTCCAGCTAAACCAACCACACCTGAAACAACACCGATGTTGTGTGGATAATCATCAGAGATATACTTAAATACTGAGGCTTTACCAATCGCAAAAGCGATGCCCATAGTGAACATAATGATGGTGAAGTTGGTTGCGTTTAGGCCTATGTGGAAGGTTTTCGGTCCATTGATGGTAATGATAGAAATATCTGTTTGTGGATAAGAAAGAAAGAATAGACATACCAGCGATACCCACAATACCCACCAAGTAATGGTATGTGCGCCAAACTTGTCAGAAAAATAACCGCCAACGGCACGTAACAAACCACCTGGAATACTGAATGCGGCAGCCATAAATGCAGCTGTTTTAAGATCAAACCCATACTCGGTGATGTAGTACTTGGTCATCCACAGCGCTAAAGCGACATATCCACCAAACACAATCGAATAATATTGGCTATACTTCCACACTTTAGGATCTTTAAGTACGGAAAGCTGTTCTCGCATCGTGACGGTTTTATCTGCTTTATGTGCTGGGTCTGAGAAGGTAAATAGCCAGAATAGAATTGCTGTTACTGACATCAAAACCGCATACACTTGCGGTACCATGGCCCAGCCGTAGCTCAACACAATAATAGGCGCCACCAACTTAGTGACTGCCGCACCGGTGTTGCCGGCACCAAAGACGCCCATAGCTAGGCCCTGCTTGTTCTTTGGAAACCAACGTGCACAATAAGCAATGCCTACCGTAAATGCTCCACCAGCTACACCAACAAATAAGCCTGTAACCAAAAATTGCCAATATGCTGTACAGCGTGAAATCATGAAAATTGGAATCACGGTTGAAAGCATCAAAACAAAAAATACGATGCGCCCACCAAATCTATCGGTCCACATACCCAAGGGAAGGCGGATTAGAGAGCCGGTAAGTACCGGCATAGCAATTAAGACGCCAAACTGAGTCTCGTTAAGACCTAGTAACGCCTTAATCGGAATCCCAATCACTGCAAACATCATCCAAATCATAAAGCACACAGTAAATGATAGTGTGCTCATACCCACTACGGACCAAGCCTTATATTGTTGTGTTGCCATAAACCATACCCTCAACTGTTATTAAAAAAACCAGCGCTAACTTTCAGCCTGTTTATTTACAGAGATAATTTTACGAGAGTGCTGAAATTTAGATTTGACTTATATCAACTCGAAGTCAATCAAAAGGAGTGGATAGATGAAGCAATAGAACTATATTAGTTTTATAAAATATAGTTCTTTTGGATAGGAACGCAGGGTGTACTTGGATTAATTACTTGATGGGCCTAACCCATATTTAACTGCTAATAATGCCGCCTGAACACGACTAGATAAGTTAAGTTTACGTAGTATGCCTTGCACATGAATTTTAACGGTAGACTCTACTAAATCAAGACTGCGTGCAATTTCTTTATTGCTAGCGCCACGCGCCAACATAATAATCACTTCACGCTCACGTGGCGTAAGTTTTTCTAGACCAGTCTCAACGACTAGGTTTTCTTTTTGTGGCAGTCGAATGACATCTGCTAATTTACCTGCCATTTGCGAGGACATGACCGATTCACCAGCTGCCCCACGACGTATTGAGTCTAATAAAAAATCTGTTTCTATATTTTTCAATAAGTAACCACGCGCGCCTAATCGTAAAGCTTCTAGCAAATCTTCAGAATCTTCAGACACTGTTAGCATAATGATTTGTGCTAAGGGAGCCTCTTCTCGTAATAAGGAAATCACTTGCAATCCACTAGTGCCTGGCATATGCAAATCCAATAAGACCACATCAGGCTGCAGTTTCTTAGCCCGCTTCACTCCCGTTAAAGCATCTCCAGCCTCACCAACCACTTCAAAGCCTGCTTTGCGTTCTAGTAATAGCTTAATGCCGCTACGAAACAAGGTATGATCGTCAATAATCAAGACGCGAATGGAATTCATAAGAATAGATTTTTCGTTAGTCATTTGGGCAGTATAAGGCAAATATAGGTGCCTTTATTTGGACTAGATTTAAAAAACAACTCAGCACCTATGCGTTGTGCACGTTCACGCATGATGCGCAGACCTACATGATCATCTCCCACCTCATGCGCCACATCAAAACCAATGCCATTATCATGGATATTGATTACACATTCTTCAGCGCAGACTAACTCAACATTAATTTGACTAGCAGTGGCATGTTTACGCGCATTAGATAGGGACTCTTGTACGATATGCATAATCTGAAGCACATGACCCTCTTGTAGCAAAGGCACCTCTCCAGCAATGTTAAAGCTAGTTTTAATGCCAGTTTTTTCTTCAAACTTATCAAGTGCACTATGAATAGCTGTTGGCAAGTCAGTTCCAGTGATGCGCGTGCGAAAATGCATTAACAGTTCTCGCACGTCATCATAACTTTCTTGAACGCCTTCGCGAATTTTCGCCAACCCTTTTACAGCATCGGCATTATTGCCATTTTGAAAGTCTTCTTGCAATAGCTGCACTTGGATATTAAGAAAAGCCAAGGATTGCGCAATGCTATCGTGTAGCTCCTGCGCAAGATGATTACGTTCTTCAGAAATGGCCATTTCGATATCTAATGTTGCCAGCTCAATGTTTTTTGCCTCAATACTACGTGTCTTTTCTTCAACCCGTCGCTCTAGTGTCATATATAGATCTTTTAGTTCATCAGCCATATGATTAAAGCCTATAGCTAACTCACCAAGCTCATCTTGGCTAGTAATTGGCAAACGCACAGAAAAGTCAGCCGTTGTCATGCGTTTAATCCCATCATGCAACTGCGTCACTGGGCGAACAACCATCTGCGAAAACAAATAAACTAGCAAGACTGTGCCTAGCAATGCCAAAATCATCAAAAAAATCTGTAATGATCTTAATAGCAATGTGGCGCTACGGTTGCTACGCTCAACTAAGGTCACTAAATCATTAATGTCAGAAACATAATGCTCAAGCATCGGCCTATAGCTTTTCAACTCAACCTGCTGCTCAAGTATGTTGGAACTATTAAGGATTCCCCCAATTTGAGGCTTAACCTCAGCGTACCATGACCTACTTAACTGTGCCATTTTAGAATGCACATCATCTTCTTTAGGTAAAAATAGTGGTCGACTAGGATTGCCATGCGCTAGCTCATTCAAAGTATTCTCAAATAACACCATCTCATACTGAATGTCACGATGCAATTCCGCTGAAGGTGCGACTATCTGCTGCTCAAGTAAGTAAGCAATACGATAAGATCGCATGCGTTCACGGCCCGCATCGTTAATGGCGGCGGCGCCTCCTTCTAAACGCCATGACGCCATCAACGTAGACCCTATAGCCACTAGCGCCACTAAAAAATATATCACTAGCACACCGGTGATTTTGTCACGAATTTTTAACCTAATCATGGGTGACTGAAACCTCTTTGGCGAGTGAAATATCAGATACTGTCAGTTTGTTAAAGCAATTACCCATTAAAATCTCATGGCATCAATTTAAAGTTATGGAATACCAAGCACCTTCAGGTATTCATCAAGCGTTAGTGTGATGCGCTCAATAGAATTTGTGATTTCATCCAAACGAGTGTTTGAATCAAGGTGCAGTTTTTCTAGTAAGGCTTTGTGCTTTTCAATCGCATCTAAATGCACATCAAGTTTAGTATTTTTTAATTCTTGTTGGACCATTGCTATCTCCCTTAATAAACATCTACTATAGCGGTTTTACCCTACCGTGGTTAGCTTTTAAAAATTTACCGCTTATCCTATATGAGTTGCTCTCTAAGTGACGAATCATCAAAGACTTGAATTATGATTTTGTGGTTATATTTATTAATTTTGTTGGCTAAGCATGAACGTCTCCTATGGGTCGAAAGTGAAGATACTGTAGGTCTGCTTTAGGGTAGCTTCGCTTCACTTATTGCCACAGACCGCTTATAGATAGGCGCTTTAATGGGGGTGTGAGCTCTTAGAACCCTTAAGCGGACGCTCAAATTAAATCTGAGTTTAATGTCCTGCGAGTTCCAGCAATCGTTTTACCCCAACCGGCTCATCTTTAAGCATAGGCACTACTGCATAGCGTTTTGAATAGCGCTTAGCCACAGTGTCAATCTCAACCAATTCATTGAGTGCGCGTTGGTGAAGTAATGCTGAATTAGTCGTGGTTGCAGCAACACTGTTATTAACTACCCAGGCCCACGGTTCAATGCCTGCTCTTCGCAAATCTTCCTGCAAGTTAGCGGCTTCTAAGACTGGAGTTTTTTCTGCTAACGTCACAATTAGAATTTTGGTTTGCTTAGGATCCTGTAATTGCATCATCGGGGTAGTAAAGTGCAGGTTGGCTTTATCCATTTGACGTGCGACTTCGCGGTGATAAGCCCCAGTAGCATCTAACAATAATAGTGTGTGCCCCGTTGGTGCGGTATCCATCACCACAAACTTCTTACCAGCTTCACGGATAATGCGAGAAAACGCTTGGAATACTGCAATCTCTTCAGTACATGGAGAGCGTAAATCCTCTTCTAGCAAAGCGCGACCGTGAGCATCTAGTGTGGCCCCTTTTGTTTCTAGCACGTGCTGACGATAGCGTTCAGTTTCCTCATGTGGGTCAATGCGACTTACCGTTAAATTGTCTAATGTGCCCTTGAGCGTATCTGATAAATGCGCTGCCGGGTCCGAGGTGGTTAAGTGCACAGCTAATCCGCGATGCGCCAACTCAACAGCAACTGCTGCCGCTATGGTGGTTTTACCAACACCGCCTTTACCCATAGTCATCACCAGCCCATGCCCCTCTACGGCAATACTGTCTACTAACTGAACTAGACTAGGTTTATCTAACTCAACGGGTGCATCATTCGTACCACGAGCCTGATAAGGCGTATCGATAAGTAGCTGACGTAATGCATCTAGGCCAACGAGATCAAAAGCTTTAAGTGCAACTTGATCTTGTGGCAACGACTTCAATACCTCTGGAATCCCATTCAGTGCAGCTTGTTCGCGCTTGTAAATTGCCGCCGCCAGAACATCTGTCTCAGCCTCAATCTTGGGCAAAATCCCATTAATAACTAAATACTGTTGCTTTAACCCAATGCCAGCAAGCTCTTCATGCGTGCGTGCCACTTCTCGTAATGTAGATTGCTGTGCACGGGCAACCAATATCAATCGAGTACGTTTGTCATCGGCAAGCGCATCTACAGCGGCTTTGTATTGTTCGCGTTGTTTTTCAAGTCCCGCCAAAGGGCCTAGACAAGAAGCATCTCCTTTACCTTCCTCTAGGAAACCACTCCATGCCCCCGGTAGTTGTAACAGACGAATCGTGTGACCAGTTGGAGCTGTATCAAAGACAATATGATCGTACTCAGCTGTTAATGGAGAATCAATTAAAAGTGATGTGAATTCATCAAAGGCGGCTATCTCAGTCGTACATGCACCCGACAACTGCTCTTCAATGCCTCTAACAACATCATCTGGCAGAATTCCACGCACCGGCCCAACAATGCGGTCACGATAGACTTGCGCTGCAGCTTGCGGATCTATTTCTAGTGCGGATAAATTGAGCACGGTAGGCACGGCAGTAACCGTGTTGCCGATACTAATACCAAACACCTGCCCAACATTAGATGCTGGGTCTGTACTCACCAGTAACACGCGCTTGCCATTAGCCGCTAATTGAATTGCAGTAGCACAGGCAATAGAAGTTTTGCCAACGCCGCCTTTGCCGGTAAAGAACAGAAAGCGTGGAGGTTGGTCAAGAAATTGCATGGGGTTCATCTCAGATTGATTGGAAACAGTTGTATTTGACTAACAGCACTTACCGCCACTACAACAACTAGACGCAGGTTGCGCCTCAATAACTGATGCTATGCCCGCCCAGCGTGCAAGTTCATTGCGGTTTGGATAACGGCCTGCCAAGGCGAACTCACCTTCAACCAAAATCAGTGGTAATGCGTCTTGGCCAGAACGTTCTAAAAAATCTCGTACTATTTTGTTATTAGCAAAATCCATGGGTTGTTGTGCAAGATTGAAGCGTTCAATTTGCGCACCATTCTTCTTGGCCCAATCGGCATCGGCAGAAAAACTGACCAATTGTTGATCTACTTCCGTGCCACAAACACCGCTACTACAGCACATTGCAGGGTCAAATACTTGTATTGATTTAGTCATCTTAAGCTCCTAATAATCTATTCAAGTATATACCTTTAACTTCAAGATTTATTGACGCACATCAGGTAGCAGGAATAATAAATTTTGTACTGGGATTAAATAATTTCAATGACCGCTTTGTGTCGGTAGTTCATATTTTCACAGTCTGCTATAAATAAACTCAACATTACTAAAAAATAAAAGCCTGCTAATTGCAGGCTTTTATTGATTAACGCTATTCTGGTAATTAGCAGGCGAGCATATCTACAAATTGATTGACTGGCGTAGCTTCTAGCTTAGCTTGGTCTAAGCATAAAGCTAAGATATCCGCTTGTTTTTTAGCATCAAAGCGACGCGCTAAGTTTACTTTGAATTTCTTAACCAGTTCTGGAATGCCTTGACCACGACGACGACGGTGGCCAATTGGGTATTCCACAGCAATATTGTCTGAGCTGGTACCATCTTTAAAGAACACTTGTATCGCATTGGCGATAGAGCGTTTTTCAGGGTCATGATAGTCAGTAGTGTAAGCCGATTTTTCTACACAGCTCATTTTTGCACGAATAGCATCAATGCGTGGGTCTGCCGCTGCCGCATCTTCATAGTCTTGTGCCGTTAAGTTGCCTTTTAGTAAGCCAATAGTCGCCATGTATTGAATACAGTGATCACGATCTGCAGGGTTATCAAGCGGGCCTGTTTTATCGATAATGCGAATTGCTGATTCGTGCGTGGTAATCACGATTTTATCGATTTGGGCAATTTGTTCTAGCGTTTGTAATTTGCTACCTACTTGTGCATGTAACTGAATGGCGCATTCCACGGCAGTTTGTGCATGAAACTCAGCAGGAAATGATATTTTGAATAAGACTTGCTCCATCACATAAGAGCCGTAGCTACGTTGAAATTTAAAGGCATTACCTTTAAATAGTACGTCGTAAAAACCCCATGTTTTAGCGGTAAGCGCTGATGGGTAACCCATTTCACCTTGTAGTGTCATCCAAGCTAATCTGACAGCACGACTGGTGGCATCACCCGCCGCCCATGATTTACGTGAGCCGGTATTAGGTGAGTGGCGGTAAGTCCGTAGGCTTTGGCCATCAACAAAGGCGTTAGATACGGCATTGATGATATCTTCTTTATTGCCGCCTAGTAATTTTGTCACTACCGCAGTTGAGGCAATTTTAACCAAAATAACGTGATCTAACCCCACGCGGTTAAAGCTGTTTTCAAGGGCTAATACGCCTTGAATTTCATGCGCTTTAATCATGGCAGTCAGCACGTCTCTAATAGTCAGTGGCGCTTTGCCTTCAGCGATATTTTTACGTGAAAGATAGTCTGCAGTAGCTAATATGCCGCCTAAATTATCTGATGGATGCCCCCATTCAGCCGCTAGCCAAGTGTCGTTAAAATCTAACCAACGTATCATGGCGCCAATATTAAATGCAGCCAAAATTGGGTCTAGCTGAAAGTTGGTGCCTGGTACTTTTGCGCCATTAGGCACTACTGTGCCGGCAATCACTGGGCCTAATAATTTGGTGCAAGCAGGGTAGTCTAGTGCTTCAAAGCCGCAACCTAGTGTGTCCATTAGGCAATTGCGAGCGGTATCAAAGGCTTCGGTCGATTGAATTTCGTAATCAGCTACATAATTGGCGATATCGACAATCACTTGGTCTGGGGCAGGGCGAACGTTTGAAATGTGTGCAGACATATTTAAAAAAACCTCTAATTGAATGAATTGAATTTAGTTATATTTATCTTTGGCTAAGCGGAACATAAGGTCGGTTATCTGGACCTGTGTATTCGGCATTGGGTCGAATAATTTTGTTGTCTATGCGCTGCTCTATCACATGCGCTACCCAGCCTGTGGTGCGAGAAATCACAAATATTGGCGTGAACATGCCGGTAGGAATGCCCATCATGTGGTAACTAGAGGCGCTATACCAATCTAAATTAGGGAACATTTTTTTCTCACGCCACATGACTTCTTCAATACGTGATGACACGTCAAATAAGGTCATGTTGCCTGCGTCAGCACATAGCTTGCGGCTTACTTCTTTGATAGATTCATTTCTTGGGTCGGCGATGGTGTAAACCGGGTGGCCAAAACCAATGATAATTTCTTTGCGCGCCATTCTGACTAAAATGTCGGCTTCTGCTTCATCTGCAGTTTTGTAGCGTTCAATAATTTCCATTGCCGCTTCATTTGCGCCACCATGTTTTGCCCCACGCAGTGCGCCAATGGCACCAGTAATGCAAGAGTACATGTCAGACAATGTGCCGGCGATGACACGTCCAGCAAAGGTTGAAGCATTAAATTCATGTTCTGCATAGAGTACTAATGAGGTATTCATTGCATCAATATGCAATTGACTCGGTGCTTTACCGTGTAACACATGTAAAAAGTGCGCCGCAATACTGTCATCGTCAGTGTTGACGTCTACGCGTTTGCCGTTGTGGCTAAAGTGGTACCAGTACAGCAAGATAGAGCCGAAGCATGAAATTAATCGGTCGCCTAAATCTTGCGCGGCTTGTGTATTACGGTCTGCAACTTCAGGCTCTAGTGTACCTAGCATGGCACAGCCGGTGCGCATCACATCCATCGGGTGCGTATTTTTTGGAATTTGTTCCAGCACCGTTTTAAGGGCCGCTGGTAACTCGCGTAGCTTTTTGAGTTTGGCATGATAGCCAGCTAACTGGGTTTTATTGGGTAGTTCGCCATGAATCAGTAAATAAGCTACTTCTTCAAAAGTGGCGTTTTTGGCCAGCTCAATAATATCGTAGCCACGATAATGCAAATCATTGCCGGTATGGCCAACCGTACAAATCGATGTAGAACCAGCAGATACGCCAGCTAGGGCGACGCCTTTTTTCTTTTTTGGCGCTTCTTGAAGGTTTTGCGTAGGTGAATTCATGACTACTTTTCTCCTTTAAATAATTCATCCAGCTTTTGTTCGAATGCGTGGTAGCCCAAGTAATCGTAGAGTTCGGCGCGGGATTGCATTAAACCAATCACGTTTTGTTGAGTGCCGTCTTTACGCATCGCTTGATACACTTTGAGTGCGGCTTGGTTCATAGCGCGGAAAGCAGAAAGCGGGTAGAGCACCATGCTGACATCTGCTGTACGTAATTCATCGACAGTAAATAATGGCGTGCTACCGAACTCGGTGATGT
>JAIPCR010000061.1 GCA_021738125.1 Sulfuritalea sp. | reverse complement strand
ATTTGGGAAGTCTCGACGTAAATCTTGCAACGCTTTTTCTGGAGGAGGACCTGCAAGATTTTTGCGATTGCCACCTTTTGCAATTTCGGTCAATAATCCCTTGGCATAGCGAGTACGATCTTCGCCATAGAGTTCATCAGCCTTGCTGAAATTTAACTCAGCATCAAGCATTGAAAAAATCTCAACAGCGCCAATATTTTCAACAAAGTTGGATTCACTCTTTTTACGAGAGCGTGAAGAATCACTTTTAAGGTTTCTAAGCATTTCTAGTTCAGCCACATCTTCACGCACAAGCTTTTCTATCTCAACATGTTTGCTGAAATGAGTAGCAATTGCTTTTTTAATTGATTTTATTTTTGTCATGCTCTATCCCCTTACCGTGAACACTGATGCTTTTAAATGACGATGACTTTTACCAAAACCACCTTCCTCTACTGCTGTGCGTTTAACCAGATCATCTCGCCCTGACAAACGATCGCAAACTGACAACAAAAAACTCTCATGCATTGCAGGTTCCCGTAGTCCCATCCAGTCAGGAGCATTCGGTATTGCAGTGAAAATATGTAGCAGCCCCACGTAGTGATCCTGCGGCAGTTCAATGTTACATGTGGCTACAGCCGCCGCAATCCACTCGACTGCCGTTACTTTATGACCGAGTAGTCTTCCCCTGTCGGTTAAATCCCAGCCACCTTTATCATTCATGGTGTATTCATCTGCTTTTCCAGCATCGTGTAAAAAAGCTGATAGCACGCCAAGATGCATATTAGTAAAGCTTCGAGTAGAGCAGTAATCGCGCATTTCTTCCGCGACCTCAACGGTGTGTCTGAGGTTGCCAGAAGGTTCAGAGTGATGTCCAATCATGCTGCTTGGCTGCTTACAAAATCGTTCAAACCGTGCATGATTCCAAAAAATCGCGTTGAAAAGCAGTCGATGAGCATTTGATAACTCATTCATCAGTTCAGCTCCACGTTTCACAACATCACGATCCTTTGCCCACCCATATGGAATTAGATCAAAAAGATTTACACTTTCTGTTGGCCGTTCATAGACCACTAGACGACATATGCGAATGCAGCCATTGCTACAAGTAGGCTCAAGGCTCAATCGTGGAGACACAATTTGTCCAATATGTATTCTGCCAATCAAGGCTTTGTCTATCCAGTCAACCTTGATGCTTGCCTGACTGCAGAATAATGTTGCTTCATTACGATAGCTTCCAGTTCCTAGATCTTCACGAACAATATTTGTTACACGAAAAACCTTGCTAGATAGCAATTGTGCTGTGGTAGTCATGTTTGACTGATCATTAGCAGCATCAAACGATATCGCTGAAAATGTGTTGCTGATTAGATTGCTTTTAGGTAATAATGCTAACTTGATGCACATAATACTCTCCTGTGTTAATAAAATGTTATACAGGATGTTATATTAACGAACTAGATAACATATTGCAAGTTATTTTGTTATCCTGCGTAACATTATGTTGCGCAAAAACAACAGGAGGACTAAATGATACGTTGCCATCTATCCAGAATGATGGGGGAGCATAAGATGAAAATTTCTGATGTGGCCAGAGAAACCGGCCTTAACAGAAGTACTATTACAGCTTTGTATCAAGAGAATGCTGCTCGTATTGAGATTGATGTATTAGAAAAGCTATGCCAGCTTTTTGATTGCAAGATAGAAGATATTTTTGAGTATGTTAAATCTGATGAGTAAAATTTCGTTTCACCAACATGGGCTGCGGTAACCTTTTTACTTGAGTGGTAATCGGTTATTGAAAGCATCCGATCCATATCATGGTAGGAGTTTGAATTATTAGTTGGTGATTCCAACTTTAACTCGGGATGATCATCTCTCTGCTTTTAATCTCTATAAGCAGTGCTAATCTCAGTGCACGTCTTTGTGTGCGGAGAGTTATATGGCGAGTAAAAAGTGCTCAGCATGTGGTCAGACATTCCATCCACGCCCTCAAGTTCCAGATCAATCTTACTGTTCATCGCCAAGTTGCCAGCAAGAGCGTCGTCGTAAGTGGCAGAAATCTAAATTGAAATTTGATTCTGACTATCAAGACAACCAAGCGCGTGCGCAGCAGGCTTGGAGTAAACGCAACCCAGACTATTGGCGTGAGTATCGAAAATCTCATCCAAAATATGCAGAACGCAATCGAGTTCTGCAACATGATCGTAATAAAAAACCTACGGCTGACAAAATTGCAAATATGGCTCTGTCAGATCGACTGAACTTGTTGCCATCAGGGATATATAACCTAAGTCTAGTTACAGATGACGGAATTGCAAAGATGGATGTTTGGACAGTCGAAATCACGGTTCATTCCTGCCAATATAAGTCAAAGTCGAAAATTGCAAAGAGATGATGTGGTCGGGAAAATCACCTAAACCGAATACCATATTGATCACATACACTCTCTGCACACCCTCATGAATAGAAGGTTGTGGCCTAATTCAGTAATAGACAATTCGTATTTTTGAAGATAGCGGTACTTTGAAGGCGAGTTTCCGAGAGCCAACTTGTAAGATTAACTAAGGCGATCGGAATATATGGCACCAACCGAATCAAATGATGTGGGATTAGAACCTATAATTTTGCTGCGTGCAGTTGAATACGTTCGGATGTCTACAGAGCATCAACAGTATTCTACGGAAAACCAGTCCGATAAAATACGAGAGTACGCAGCTCGGCGCGGTATAGAAATTGTTCGCACTTATGCCGATTCAGGTAAAAGTGGTTTGCGCATCGATGGCCGAGCGTCATTGCAACAGTTGATCAAAGATGTTGAAAGTGGATCCGCAGACTTTACGATTATTCTGGTTTATGACGTCAGTCGATGGGGTAGGTTCCAGGATGCTGATGAAAGTGCTTATTACGAGTACCGCTGTCGCCGTGCAGGTATTCAAGTCGCCTATTGTGCCGAGCAGTTTGAAAATGACGGCTCACCAGTATCTACCATCGTTAAAGGTGTCAAACGTGCTATGGCTGGTGAGTATAGCCGAGAATTGTCAGCCAAGGTTTTCGCTGGGCAATGCCGGCTAATTGAATTAGGTTTTCGGCAAGGTGGTCCGGCCGGTTATGGCTTGCGCCGGGTGCTAATAGATCAGAAAGGTTCGATTAAGGCTCAGCTAGTACGCGGAGAGCATAAAAGTTTGCAGACAGACCGCGTAATTCTTATGCCAGGCCCAGAAGACGAAATACGCATAGTTAACCTCATGTATCGTTGGTTTATAGATGATGGCATGGTTGAGACGGAGATTGCTGTGCGCTTAAATGAAATGGCGATACGCACTGACCTGGATAGGCCGTGGACGCGAGCCACAGTTCATGAGGTACTGACCAATGAAAAATATATTGGCAATAATATCTTCAATCGGATTTCATTCAAGCTCAAAAAGCTTCGGGTGGAAAATACACCTGATATGTGGATTAAGAAAGAGGGTGCTTTTGAGTCTATTGTGCCTCCAGATGTATTCTACACTGCACAAGGCATCATTCGAGCTAGGGCTCATCGTTACACTAATGAAGAGCTGATTGAGCGGTTGAGATCCCTGTTTCAAAATAGAGGATTTCTGTCAGGCTTGATTATCAACGAAACGGAGAATATGCCATCAACGTCGATATACACCCATCGATTTGGTAGCTTAATCCGCGCCTATCAAATGGTAGGCTTCACGCCAGATCGTGATTACCGCTACCTAGAAACCAACAAATTTCTGCGTCGATTTCATCCGGAAATAGTTAATCAAACTGAGAGCCAAATCGCGAGTCTGGGAGGCATAGTCTTGCGCGACACTGCAACAGATCTACTACGAATTAATGATGAATTCACTGTTTCACTTGTGTTGTCACGTTGCCAGACTGCAGATAGCGGCCGCCATCATTGGAAAGTTAGATTTGACACAAGTTTAGTACCAGATATTACTGTAGCTGTTCGGCTGGATCAGGAAAATAAGGCTGCCATGGATTATTACCTGCTGCCTAGTTTGGACTTTTGGCAACAACGTATCAATTTAGCCGAGCGTAACGCTGCCGAGTTTGAAAGCTATAGGTTTGATAGCTTGGATTACTTATATGGAATGGCCGAACGCACACGTATTAGGAGAGTGGCATGACTAATCAAATGGAAGCAGGTGAGATTAGGATGATTCCCATCAACCTGATAGACGTGCTTAATCCTAGAGAGCGCAACAAGGCTGTGTTCGATGAAATTGTGGCCAACATCAAGGCAATCGGCCTTAAAAAACCGATCACTGTAACTCCGCGTGTCGGGTCTGATAATTCAGAACGCTATCTTTTGGTCTGTGGTGAAGGCCGCATGAAAGCATTTATATCATTGGGTGAGAAGAGTATTCCAGCATTAATAGTGAAAGCTAGTGATGAGAATGCATTTATTATGAGTTTAGCTGAAAATATTGCCCGACGTCATTATAGGCCTTTGGAGTTGCTGGCTGGCATTGAGAAATTGAGTGATCAAGGTTACGATAAAAAAACTATCGCTCAAAAAACTGGCCTTACTTTAGAGTACGTGCATGGTATTTTAATTCTACTGAAAAATGGTGAAGAACGTTTACTCGTTGCGGTAGAGCGAGGACGAATTCCGCTAAATGCAGCGCTTACTATTGTAGGCGCTGGAGATGACGACAAGGCCATACAGGCAGCACTTCAAGATGCATACGAATCAGGCAAACTTCGTGGCAAGCACCTGATTCAGGCACGTCGCGTTATTGAACGCAGGCAAACATTAGGTCGTTCCGTAGCCCGAGGTACAGCGCGTAAGGTAATGTCCGATGTAACCCCCTCAAGTTTAGTTAGAACCTACCAGAAAGAAGTTGAGCGCCAAAAATTGATGGTGAAAAAAGCAGAGTTTGCGCAGCAACGTTTACTACTAGTTGTTGGTGCTTTACGTGAGCTTTTTTCTGATGAGAATTTTACGACTTTGTTACGCGCAGAGGGATTGGACTCTTTGCCAAAGTATATAGCCGAACGGGTATGGCCAGGAGGGCGTACAGCATGAGTAATACACCTCTCGGATTTGAACTTGAGCCCATAATGCTGTCGGTCGACAATATACTGCCTTCACGAAGAACGCCAGTGGGTGTGGTGACATCACGAAAATTTATGCAGATTCGATCATCAATAGAGGCAATCGGTTTAATTGAACCTTTATCTGTTGGACCTGCAGATAATAAAACCGGCCAGTACATTCTCCTTGATGGGCATATTCGCCTAATTGCATTGCAGGAATTGAATTATGTTGAGGTGCCGTGTCTGGTAGCGACTGATGACGAGAGTTACACCTACAACAGTCGAATTAATCGCCTGTCTACGATTCAGGAGCATCATATGATTAGGCGTGCAATTCAGCGTGGTGTGACTCCAGAGCGTCTGGCTAAAGCGCTTAGTGTAGATATTACTACTATCAATCGTAAGGTTGCACTGCTAGAAGGGATATGTCCAGAAGCAGCAGAGTTGTTAAAAGATCGTCAGTTTTCAGCAGATATTTCCCGAGTAATCCGCAAGATGAAGCCAACTCGTCAGGTTGAATGTATTGAGTTAATGGTTTCTGCCAACACCATCACTGTTGCTTACGCTGAAGCTATGCTGGCCGCAACATCTTCAGAAATGCTGGTTGAAGGTAAAAGGCCGGCAAAGATGGCAGGATTAAGCCAAGAACAAATGGCCAAAATGGAGCGTGAGATGACTAATCTGCACGGGAAATATAAGATGATCGAACAAACCTATGGGCAAGATGTTCTTAATTTGGTGCTTGCCAAAAGCTATCTGACCAAGTTACTTGATAATCAGTCAGTAGCTCGCTATCTCCAGCAAAGGCAGCCTGAAATCATGGCCGAGTTTGAGTCGATCGTACAGACAATGTCGATTGATTGATTCGTAATTAACTTGGAGGCTTTTACGGTTCTAATCTGCTTAAATAAGCACTTTTGACTCAATCGTTTTTTAATGATTAAACCCATTTAGTGTTTTATTAACAGCGACCGCATCATGGGGGATTAATAAATATTTCCAAGGTTTTCCACCATGCTTTTGAGAGTAATCTGAAGCATGTTTGCACCACTCTCTGGCAGCCGTGGCTTTGGTCGTTACTTCAGTCGATTCAATATCACCAGCTTTCTTAGTTTCAATAATCAAATTGAAAGTATCAGTGCTTGCCACAAAGTCTGGAACATATTCAGACTCATACACGCCATTGCGATAATAAATATTAAACTGCCCAGCTACAGGTCTTAACCAAAGTTGTGCATCCCGCTCAAGGATAGAAGCAAATACACGCTCTGTATCGGAATGGAATTTTTGGTAAGTGTAGGCGCATTTGCTAAAGCCGCCATACACCGCTTGCGCGATTTTGCTTCTTTCAGCAGGCAATTGCGTCAAGGTCAACAACTCGCCAACGGCAGTAATTGCACTAGGTTTTAAAGGCGTAAAGCCTTGGCTAACAACAACTTCAACCTCAGAGGCATCCTCATAATAATGTGCCAACATTTGCGAGTGAATATTTTCTGCAATCGGTTTTGCATAATTGCTCAACACGCTATGCAAGTCTTCATTATTTGCTAGATACGTCCTAAAATGATTCACTGTTTGTGTCGCCAAGTCGTTAATCAAGTTCGCATGATCATCATAAGAAACGTCATCGTAGTTAATCAGCTCACGCACGATGTAGTTTTCTAATCGAGGCTCCATCACGTTAGAAGCACGTCCATAGGTGACTTCCTGACCAGACTGCAAAGCGCGGCTCACTAATTGCTGGTCAGCAGGTTGATAATTCATTTTAGAAACATCGAGGTTAAATGCCTTAAACCCAGTATTCATTGCGCCTTTTGGTTTTACCAAGATTCTAGGAATATCTATCGTATGTTTTGTGACTAGACAGACTGTTTGTTTCACAATATCAGCGATAGATGCACCGTCATCGGCAATCAACTGCATTTGTTGCGGTGTTACAATCGCCTCAACCTGCTTTACTATTTCTGCCTGTACAGCCGCTTGATTCAATGCAGCGCTGTTCGGTACAAAACTTTGCTGACGACTTAATGCCTGAATCACATTCATCGTGGCATAAGCCACTTTTGACTGTTCTACATTCAATACAGGTTGCGTCGGGTTCGTTGGCTTATAAACTCCTGATGTTGCTGAAAGATGTGCAGTTTGTTGATTACTAATCCCCAGCAATGACTCTACAGTAGAAGTCACAATCACTGTTTTCGGTTTTTCAGCTGTAGTGCCATCTGGGGTGAGTTCAAGCACCTTCATGCGGATAGGTGAGTCACCACGACCGGCTTCATCAACCACCTCTTGAAAGCGGTCGTGCGCAATAATATTTAAACGATCTACCGCTTCATCGCCAGTTTTACGCCCATAAGGTAAACGTAAGCCACGGCCAATGGATTGCTCAATCAATGTGCGCGCATTGGCAGCGCGCAACGGCACAATGGTGTATAGATTAGTTACATCCCAGCCTTCTTTAAGCATATTTACATGAATCACAATCTCAGTTGGCTCATCATAGCTTTCAACCGCCAACAGTTTTTCAATCACAGCATCGCCTTCTGCGCCACTGGTCGTTCCGCTATCCACCTGAATCACTTTGCCAGCATAATAGCCGTTAAAGAAATCAGCAGATTGCATTAGTGTCATTAACTGGCTGGCATGCGTAGTGTCACGCGCAATCACCAACATAAAAGGCTTCACTAATTTTTGCCCAGTTTGCTGGGCATAGGTGAGCAAATGCACTTTAGTTTCTTCATGTACACGCACGCCGTCCATTAACTTAATGCGCTCAAGCTGTTCTGCACTATGGTCAGCAGGGTTAAAGTTTTGTTGTGTCACTACGGCAGGCTCTTTTACAAAACCATCTTCAATCGCCCGTGCTAATGGGTAATCCATCACCACGTTTTTAAATGGGGTTGGTTTGCCTGTATTATTTTCAACAAACGGAGTGGCTGTAAGCTCTAAGCCTATGAGAGGCTTAAGATCATTCAATGCTTTCACGCCTGCACTGGCGCGATAGCGATGTGACTCATCCATTAGCAGAATCAAATCAGGCAGCGATGCTAGATATTCAAAATAACTTTGGCCTAAATATTCCGAAAGCCGCTTAATGCGTGGCGATTTACCACCGCGCACTTCTGAGTTAATTTTTGAAATATTGAAAATGTTAATCTCAATACCGCCCAACAAACTTTTGGTGCCTCGTTGCTCATAGTTATCTCCCGTAATCACCTCGGGCGGGGTGACTGCAAACTCAGCAATGCCTTTAAACACATACTTCGGAGTATTTGGCGTAAAGTCAGCAATCAGTTTGTTATAAATAGTTAGGTTGGGCGCGAGTACGAAAAAGTGTTTATAGCCATAAGCTGCATGCAAATAGCTAATAAACGCACCCATTAAGCGCGTTTTACCCACGCCAGTGGCGAGCGCAAAACAGAATGAAGGAAAGTCACGCTCAAAATCACTTAAAGTATCAAACTGTGCTTTTAGCGCCTCAACCATTGCGCTTAACTCTTCAGTTGAGCGTGCTTGGTGGTTGCGTAAATCTGGCACTGCTTCAATCGCGGCTACCAGTTTTTGTAAACTTTCCCATTGTGGTTCGCGTAAGCTTAAACGGCCAGCTATGCTACGTGCTGTATTCAAGGTGCTCATTCTACGTCCCCACTGTTTTTATTAATCACTTCATTCTTTTGATGCTCAAGCTGACTAACCAAGCGGTCAAAATCGCTCTCGAACAATCTATCCTGCACAATCCGGTATTTCTCAAACTCACTTTCCGCATGTGCTTTAGCAATTTCTGCACTCACGCGTCCAGCATCCTGCAAAATATCGCGGTCAGTCGCCGCTAAAAATCGGTTCAAACGTGTTTCCCAGTCCTGCATGGTCATGGGCATTTTACGTAGAGCCATATCTTCCGCCACGTCAAGATACGCATTGACCAGCCGAGAAAGCTGTGTCAACTCATCGTCGGTCAAATAATTCTTGGCGACCGCCACATCAAATTTCTGAACTTTCCCGTGCGGCGCATCGGCCCAGCTAGTCAAGCCCATATTCGCTTTTTCGGCATCTGCCCGATTCAATATCACTTCAGCTGCTGTTTGCCCATGAATCGCCCAGTGCAATTTATTCTGTACCATGGCAAAAAATCGCTTGGTCGCTTGCGCCGTTAAATCGTAGTCGATAGCAGTGGTGTAAATGTCTGTAATCTTTTGGTAGAACTTGCGCTCAGACAAGCGTATCTCACGCACACGTTGAAGCTGCTCTTCAAAATATTGTTCTGATAGCACAGAGCCGCCGCGCTTGAGGCGCTCATCATCCATCGTAAAACCTTTGATGGTAAATTCTTCGACAATGGTTGTTGCCCATTTGCGAAATTGCGTTGCTCGCTCAGAGTTCACCTTATAACCCACTGCAATAATCGCTGCCAGCTTATAGTGCTTGGTTTCATATTGCTTGCCATCAGTAGCAGTTATTCGAAAATTTCGAATAACTGAATCCTCTTGTAACTCACTATCGGCAAATATCTTTTTCAGGTGATAGTTAATAGTATGCGTTTCCACATCGTAAAGAACGCCCATCATTTTCTGGGTAAGCCAAATGTTTTCATCGGCATAAACCGCTTCCACCCCGTCTGCACCAGTGGCAGCAATAAACGTCAGGTATTCCGCCGCAGAAGAGCGGGTTAAAGCAACATCATTCCGCTTCTTCACCATCACTCTTTCTCCACATTGTTGCTAGATTCATCACCAAACAAAGCAGCTTGATTAACATTTGCAGTTCGGGCTGACGCGGGTGAAGGGTGACCAACACTAATTGGCACCTGCGGCGCTTGTGGCAAGTTCTCTACATTCAAACTGTAATCATCATGTCCCCACTCGCATTTGCTTAATACCATCTTGGGGATTTTTTTAATCGTTAGATTGGTAAAGCGCGATTCATCTGCTCTAAAAGCTGCACAGCAAACCAGTAATGTTTGGTTTGGCCCAACTTCTTCACTTAAGGCCTGCAACTGGTCAGCCGTGAGCGTTTGCGTGGTTACGTAGATAAAATCATTTTCAGTACTAAAGCCATGTTGCCAATAATGTTCGGCACTGGGTTGAAACGTAAAACCTTCCAGTTTACAAATGGCTGCTGCCAGCATATCTGGGTTGTAATCTTTATTGATAACCCACTGCCCATAAGCATCTTGCAGCAACAAGCTAGGTGCAAGGCTGTAATAGCGAAAGCCACCGCCACCTTGCCAACTAAGCGATTGGCTAATACCGCCTTGGTCTTCACCATCAATCACTTTTTGTAAGCGCGGGATAATATGCGTGTGGCAATGGTCACCTAACTCGATCATAATCCAGCGGCGCCCCATTTTTTGCGCTACAGCGCCAGTGGTACCTGAGCCTGCGAAGGAGTCGAGAGTAATGTCACCGGGATTAGTTGAGATGGTAAAAATTCTATGAATTAAGC
>JAIPCR010000005.1 GCA_021738125.1 Sulfuritalea sp. | reverse complement strand
CATCAAACCTCTACTTAAACCATAAGCCAAGCCTCATGAATCAACCTTTATTAGAAACCAGCATTCACAGTTTAAAACGCATACATCAGGGTAAAGTTCGTGACATTTATGATATCGATGCGAATACCATGCTTTTGGTCAGTACTGACAGGCTATCGGCCTTTGATGTCATACTGCCTACAGGTATCGCCAATAAAGGTGCCATGCTCACGCAGATGGCAAATTTTTGGTTTGAAAAACTCAAAGATATTGTGCCTAACCATCTCACAGGTATTCACCCTAACAGTGTCGTCAGCAATCCATTAGAACAAGCGCAACTCGGCTCACGCGCAGTTGTTGTAAAAAAATTGAAAGCGCTTCCTATTGAGGCCATTGTGCGAGGTTATTTGGTAGGTAGTGGTTGGAAAGAATATAAAGCCAAAGGTACGGTGTGCGGCATACCATTGCCAGCCGGGTTACAAGAAGCCTCAAGATTACCCAACCCCATATTTACACCTTCAAGTAAAGCTGCGGTGGGTGAGCACGATGAAAATATAAGTTTGCAACAATGTGCAGATTTAATTGGCCAAGATATGGCTGACCAAGTAGCAAGTGTAGCCATTAGACTTTATAAGCAGGCAGCAGAGTATGCGCTCACACGCGGAATTATCATCGCTGACACTAAGTTTGAATTTGGTCTAGATGCTCACGGCACATTACATGTGATGGATGAAGTGCTCACACCTGACTCATCACGTTTTTGGCCTGCCAGTAGCTACGTAGTAGGCCAAAATCCACCGAGCTATGATAAGCAATTCGTACGCGATTGGTTAGAAAGCACCGGCTGGAACAAAACTGCGCCTGCACCTGAGCTGCCAGCAGATGTAGCTCAAAAAACCAGTGAAAAATATATGGAAGCTTTCGAACGTCTCACTGGACAGGCATTACGTATTGATTGATGATGATTGGTATTAATATTTTCTGACTAATCGTGTGATCAAAAAACTAAAATCTTTTAGCAAACAACTCAAGCAAGAGCTGGCGGTTTATCGTTTAGTGCTCAAACACCCTAAAACACCTTGGCTAGCCAAGCTTTTTTTAGGCTTAGCGATTGCTTATTTATTGCTCCCCTTTGATCTAATTCCAGATTTTATACCTGTATTAGGTCAGTTAGATGAGGTCGTTATCATCCCTATTTTGGTCTATATCGCCTTATTATTTATTCCAAAAACCATCATTCAAGATTGTAGAGAACAAGTTCAATCTACGATTGAATAATCAGTGTTTCATCTGATTTTTAACAATTTTATGTCTTGAGCTTGCTATAATTGCGTCACAAAATATATTAAAAAATTAATCAGTCAATTTTAGGAATAAACCATGTCGTTAAACCAAGTGCCAACCGGTAAAGATGTCCCAAACGATTTTAATGTCATTATTGAAATCCCTATGCAGGGCGACCCCGTCAAATATGAAGTAGATAAAGAAAGTGGTGCTATTTTTGTAGATCGCTTTATGGGTACAGCCATGCAATATCCTACTAATTACGGTTACGTACCTCATACACTCGCTGATGACGGTGACCCGGTAGATGTGTTGGTAATGACGCCTGTTGCTTTAATCCCAGGGGTTGTTGTACGTTGTCGCCCATTAGGGGTATTACTCATGGAAGACGAAGCTGGCTTAGATGCAAAAGTCTTAGCTGTGCCAGTTGAGAAAGTATGTGGTTTATATGGCCATCTTAAAACTTACAAGGATTTATCTGCTTGGCGCCTAGATATGATTGCTCACTTCTTTGAACATTATAAAGATTTAGACAAAGGTAAATGGGTCAAGATTAATGGCTGGGGTGATATTGACCAAGCGAAAAAAGAAATTTTAGATGGTGTGACTAACTTTAATAATGCAAAAGTAAAACCAGCGTTCTAAGTATATTGAGGCAAACTGAAACTTCAATAAAATAATTACACCGCTTTAAATGCGGTGTAATTGTGGCGACAATTTTTTTAACTCTTTTTCTGCTAATTTGTAATCTGGATAAACGCTAGCAACGGTTGCCCAAAACTTAGCCGAGTGGTTCATTTCTTTTAAATGAGCAAGCTCATGACAAACCACATAGTTAATAATGTGTGGCGGTGCTTGCAACAAGCGCCAATTCAACCTGATTTCTTTTCTTGAATTACAACTCCCCCAACGAGAATTTGCATTAGATAAGGCAAAAGCACTAAAACTTACGCCTAACTTGCTAGAAAATATTTCTAAACGCCTAGTAAAGTCTACCATCGCTTGCTTTTTGTACCACTGAATCACCTTACGAGCGATTAAATTTTGGTCATGATGATTTGGCATAGCTAACTGCAACACTCCTGGCTCGTACTCAACAGCTTTTGACCGAATGTCATGCTCAACTGCTAACGTGATGGTATTACCCAAATAAAACAATACCTCACCATGCCCCCATTGCATTTCTGGCAGTTTATTTTCTATCAGCGTATTTAATTTTTTGCGTATCCAATCCGCTTTTTGAACAATAATGCTTTCTAGCTGAGATTGTAAAATACGCTTGGGTGCATGGATAACCAAGCCACTTGCAGTAATTTTTAAGCCTACCGTACGTCGCTGATGGCGTTCTAACTGGTAGTGTAGTTGATCACCAGAAGGGAGAGTAATCTCATGACTCATCGTGCAGTGAGTATTTCCATTTCTGTTTCAATCCAATTCTCCACTAGCTGATTCAAGGCATCTGTTTTTAAACCAGTAGTTTGAATGGGCTTGCCAATATGCATATGGATAATCCCTGGGGCTTTTATAAAACCCTTGGGCCAGAAGTCGCCAGCGTTATGTGCAACTGGCAATACAGGTATTTCAGTATGCGCGGCTAACCAAGCGCCACCGATATGATACTTACCTCGTTTTTTAGGTGCTATTCGTGTGCCTTCTGGAAATATCACCACCCAAAAACCTTTGGCTAATCTATCTTTACCTTTTTCTACGAGTTGTTTAAGTGCCTCTCGCCCAGCTGCACGATTAATAGCGATAGGTGATGACATAGCCAAGCCCCATCCAAATATCGGTATCCACAATAATTCACGCTTAAGTACATACACTTGGGTAGGAAAGATTGCTTGAAAAGCAAACGTTTCCCAGGTTGACTGATGCTTACTTAAGATAATAGTGGGTGAATTGGGGATATTTTCAATACCAGTAATTTCATGGCGAATATTGCAAGTGACTTTTAGCCACCACAACATACTACGTGCCCAGCCGGAAATTAGACGATTTCGAGTGATTGGATTAAGTGGCAATGCAAGCAATGCAATTAATGTAAAAACGGGGGCAGTAATTACTTGACCAACAAAAAACAAACATGAACGCAAAAACAGCATACGATGCCTTTTGATTAATCTTGCTCTGCAATAATACGCTGTGCAGCTTCAGCCAAATCGGCACAAACCCAAGTATTTTCTGGTAAAGCCTTATCTGTAGACTGTGTAGATGCAGCCAAGGTTGCTTCGCCTTTACCTGTCAGTACTAAAATAGGCTGGCATCCTGCTGCTGAAAAAGCCTGCAAGTCTCTTAATGCATCACCCACGGCAGGTACACCATGCAATTCCATTGAAAAACGTTTGCCTATATCTTCAATCATACCGATATCTGGCTTGCGACAATGGCAATGTTCATCTGCAGCATGTGGACAGTAAAAAATAGCGTCCACCCGTCCACCCACTATGGCTAATTCTCGATTCATTTTTTCATGAATACTATTGAGTGTTGTCATATCAAATAATCCACGACTAATCCCAGATTGATTAGTCGCAATTGCTACTCTAAAACCAGATTGGTTGAGCAAAGCAATCGCATCAAGGCTACCAGCTATTGGAATCCATTCATTTGGATTTTTAATGAAATTAGCAGAGTCACGATTGATAACACCATCCCTGTCTAAAATTACTAATTTCATCTGCTACTCACTTAATTGATTAGCTGGCTAATTTTGATAAATCTGCAACACGATTCATGGTTTGATGCAATGTAGCTAATAAGCCTAGACGGTTCGCCTTAAGCGCAGGGTCATCAGCATTTACCATCACATTATCAAAGAAAGCATCAACAGGCGCTTTGAGAGCTGCAAGTGTTTTAAGAGACGCAGTGTAATCGCCATTTTCAAATAACTTATCAGCCTCTGGTTTCACTTTACTTACTGCCTCATTAAGTGCTATTTCAGCTGGCTCTTGCAGTAAGTTAGTGTTTACTTCAGCCTTCACTTCACCTTCAACTTTTTTCAGAATATTACTGACACGCTTGTTCGCTGCGGCTAAGGCAGGCGCTTGATCCAAAGTAGAGAATGTACGCACAGCAGCAAGGCGTTGTGGAATATCACTTAAAATTTCAGGGTTAAGTGATAATACCGCATCAACTTCTTGCGGGCTTGCCCCTTGTTCACGTAAATTTACACTTAAGCGGTCAAAGCAAAATTCTTTAATAGATTGAATCATGGCAGCCTCAGTATTTGAGACTGCTTTAAATTTACTTAATACATCTTGAATGAGCTTGCTAAATTCCAAGGATAATTTACATTCAATTAGCATACGAATAATGCCTAACGCTTGTCTGCGTAAACCAAATGGATCTTTATCTCCAGTAGGTTTTTCACCAATACTGAATAAGCCAACCAAAGTTTCCAATTTGTCAGCTAAAGCAACCACCACACCTACTTGATTGCGAGGTAATTCATCTCCCGCAAATCTAGGCTTGTAATGGTCTTCAATTGCATAAGCGATATCATCATTTAAGTTTTCATACTGCGCATAGTAACGCCCCATAATGCCTTGAAGTTCAGGAAACTCACCAACCATATCGGTTACTAAGTCTGTTTTCGCAAGCTGAGCGGCCTTATCAGCTTTAGTCGCTAAATCATTACCACCTATCACTAGTGCAATTGCCGATGCAATAGCTCTAACTCTTTCAGTACGCCCCCCTTGAGAACCAAGCTTGTTGTGATAAACCACTTTATTTAAACCTTCTAAGCGGCTTTCAAGCGTTTTTTTGCGATCTTGATCAAAGAAAAATTTAGCATCCGCTAGGCGAGGGCGTACCACACGCTCATTACCACCAATGACTGCGCTAGGATCCTCAGGACTGATATTGGAAACGATTAAAAATTTATTAGTCAGATTGCCATTTGCATCGAGAAGTGGAAAATATTTTTGATTCGCTTTCATGGTAAGTATCAAACATTCTGCCGGTACTTCTAGGTAAATTTCTTCAAATTGGCCGAGTAATACATTGGGACGTTCAACCAGAGCAGTCACTTCATCAAGCAAGGCATCATCTTCAATTGGCTTTAGATTCTCCTTGCCTGCAGCAACGCTGAGTTGACGAACAATCTCTGTACGGCGTTCAGAAAAACTTGCAATCACCGCACCTTCTGTTTTAAGTTGCTCAGCATAACTATCAGCACTTTTTACAATAACTGGGGATACAGAAGCTTCAAACCTATGTCCTTGTGTTTGATTGCTAGCCGTTAAGCCTAATGCGGTAACAGCAATCACATCGCCACCATGTAACGCCACTAAACTATGCGCAGGGCGCACAAAATTTACGTTACTCCAACCATCTGCCAATTGATAAGTCATGACTTTCGGAATCGGTAGCTTTGTTATTGCTTCGTTCAATGCGATTTGTAAACCTTCATTAAGCGCAATACCTTTTTGCATGACATCTAAAAACAAAGCTTCATTTTTACCATCTGCTTGCTTGGTTAAATTTTTAACCGCGCTTTCATCCATGCCCATGCCGTTTAGGCGCTTGATTAAGGCTGGCGTTGCGTTGCCACTTGCATCCAAGCCAACGCTTACAGGCATGAGTTTTTGTGTAGAGGTCTTATCGGCAGCAATAGCAAGGATATTCGTTGCATGTACTGCAAGCCGACGTGGTGATGCATAAGCTGTTACTGCTGAATTATCTTCCACTAAACCTTGTAATTTCAGCGATTCGAACAATATACTTGAAAATGCCTCGCCTAATTTATTTAAGGCTTTCGGCGGCAATTCTTCTACAAATAGTTCTACTAATAAATTTTTTGTACTCATGCTACGGCTTTCTTAGCTAATTCTGTTAATACTTCATCTGCCCAATCTTTGGGTGCCATTGGGAATCCTAGTCTGGCGCGACTATCTAAATAACTTGCAGCAACTGAACGCGCTAAGTTGCGAATACGACCAATGTAACCAGCACGTTCGGTCACTGAAATTGCACCACGGGCATCAAGTAGATTGAACGTATGTGCCGCCTTAAGTACTTGCTCATAGGCTGGAAGTGCAAGCTTATTCTCCATTAAATGCTGTGCTTGTTTTTCATGCGCTGTAAATGCTGTAAATAAAAAGTCTGCATCTGAATGTTCAAAGTTATAGGCAGACTGTTCTTTTTCATTTTGCAGATAAACATCGCCATAAGTGAGGCCATCTGTCCAAGTCAAATCATAAACATTGTCTACACCTTGCAAGTACATGGCTAAGCGCTCTAAACCGTAGGTGATTTCACCTGTAATAGGTTTACAGTTAATACCACCAACTTGTTGGAAGTATGTGAATTGTGTAACTTCCATACCATTTAACCAAACTTCCCAACCCAAACCCCATGCACCTAATGTTGGATTTTCCCAGTCATCCTCCACAAAGCGAATGTCATTCTTTTTTAGATCAAAGCCCAACGCTTCAAGTGAACCTAAATAAAGCTCTAGAATATCGGCTGGTGCTGGTTTAAGTACAACCTGAAACTGATAATAATGTTGCAATCGATTTGGATTTTCGCCATAACGGCCGTCTTTAGGGCGGCGGCTAGGCTGCACATAAGCAGCTTTCCATGGTTCTGGCCCAAGTGAACGTAAGAATGTAGCCGTATGACTAGTGCCCGCGCCCACTTCCATATCGTAAGGCTGTAGTAATGCACAACCACGATCTGACCAATAGTTTTGCAATGTAAGAATAATTTGCTGAAAAGTAAGCGCCATAATTTAAGTCTATAAGTTAAGTCGTACAACTGCGAAAGGTTCGATTTTACTTTGTTTTAGGTCGACTTGCCAAAAAATTAGGCACACAGATAGCAAGTATGCCAATAAAACTAATCGCCAAAAATAACCAATTGCCGAAGCGTACGTATGGCGTACTACCTCGATACCCTTGAACCATGACATTGAGCGTCGTTTTAGTAAAATGGGGCGCATGAGCCAACACTTTACCATGTGTGTCTATCATGGCAGTAGCACCCGTATTGGTCGCCCGTAACACCATACGACCAGTTTCTAAAGCACGTGCTTGAGAAAACTGCAGATGCTGATAGGCCGCAATCGACTTACCATACCATGCATCATTACTCGCATTGATTAGCAAAGTTGCCTGAGGCAATTGACGAATAATTTCCTCACCAAAGACATCTTCATAACAAATATTAATGGCTACTTTTTCGCCGACGATAGACATCGGTTGTTGCTGAATACTACCTCGAGACAAATCACTTAATGGCATGTTAAGCCAATCTCGATATATCCAGTCCAAAACAGACTTCAAAGGAATAAACTCACCAAACGGTACTAAATGTGACTTACGATACACTTCAGGTACTGTACTACCAAGATTAAGCATGCTATTGAAATACTCACCATGCTCTCGCTCTATTAGCCCAGCTAAAATAGCGCCCCCATTTTGACCGGCAATTTTCCTAAGACGTGCTGATACTTCACTAGGCAACTCAGTAAATAGGACTGGCAAAGCAGTTTCTGGCATGATAATCAGCTGAGCCGAGCTAGCTTCTGCCATTTGTAAATATTGATTTAAAGTATGTTCAGCGAGCTCTGGTGCCCATTTTAATTCTTGTGAAATATTACCTTGTAATAAAGCGACCGATATTGGTTTAGAGGCCACTGTGGTCCATTCAATTTCTTTTAATAAGCCACCTACTACCCAAAGACTCATTAACAACGCGATAGTGTTTCGATAAAAAATCGCTGAAGTTGGCTTTTGAATAAGCCAACAGGCTACTAGACTTGCCGTAAAAACGGCTAACATAGAAACACCATACACACCGAGAATTGGGATGTAGCCAGCCAGCGGACTATTGGGTACTTGACTATACCCAATCGTTAACCAAGGAAAACCTGTAAAAATCCAGCTACGCGTCCAATCAGCCAATGCCCAAATTATCGGAATTACAATCAGTAGCTGTATTGGCTGCCTTCTAGAAACTTTAACACTTAGCGCGCCAACCAATGCTGGAAATAAAGCCATAAATGCACTGAGCAAAAAAGTAGCTAAGCATGCCATGGCACTAGGCATGTTGCCAAAGTCATGCAAGCTTATATAAATCCAATAAATACCCGTAGTAAATAATCCTAATCCGTAAATGAATCCATAATAAGCTGCCTGTTTTGAGGTGGCGTTTTGCTGCCAAAAATAGAATAAACCAATAAGCGATAAGATACTTGCAGGATAAAAGTAAAAGGGTGCAAAGCCAAGCACGCAGCTTGCTCCCAACACAAATAAAATAAGTGACTTAATGAATTTATAATGAATGACGGCTAGCATGGATTGAATTGTAGCTTGATACCGCGTTTTATAACAAAATTAACTGTTTGCGTTAAAAGAAAAACTACCGAGGTTGACATCTCGTACTTTCAAGCCCTATATTTGAGTTGTTACAACTTGAGCAATTAACAGCATCATAAGCACTGAATAATTTTGGAGAAAATATCATGAGTATGGCAACAGAATTTAAGGATTTTATTTCTAAGGGTAATGTGATGGACCTAGCCGTTGGGGTCATCGTAGGTGCTGCATTCGGTAAAATTGTAGACTCGCTAGTGGGCGATATGATTATGCCTATCATCGGTAAAATTATTGGCGGTTTAGATTTCAGCAATATGTTCTTTGCATTAGCCGATATTCCAGCAGGCAATGCTGGCACTTATGTGGCACTTAAATCTGCTGGCATACCTATGTTGGCCTATGGTAATTTTATTACCATTGTGCTGAATTTCATTATTCTATCGTTTGTGATTTTTGTAATGGTAAAACAAGTCAATAAACTTAAAAAAGCAGAGGCAGCAACTACAACCGCTGCAACAGCAGAAGATATTTTATTATTACGTGAAATTAGAGATGCTTTGAAAAAGTAATGCACCTCAAAGCTATAAATAATTAGGGGCTGGTGCCCTTAATTATTTTAATTGACGCGTAAAATGGTCATTAAATATTGAGCCTTATAGTTCAGGCTTACTGTTTGGCACATCAAATTTTTGGCCGCTATCAGAACCTTCTGCGCCATCATTATTGATAAATACCACCTGCACAACTTTATCATTGATGAAGTCTAACTCTGTGGTTTCATAATACGTGCCATCTGGCGTAGTATTGATAAAATGGTACTGCCAAATAGAAGCGACCACTTTTCCAGTCCCTTTAATCTTTACGTCATCTGATTTAGCCGGCTCCCCAAACTGAGCAATAATTTTAGCTTTATCAAAGCCGCTTATTGCATTCACAAAATCTCTTTCTAGCGTTGGAATTTCATTGGCAATCTTTATTTCCTCTGCAGTAGCAGTCTGTATGATTAGTATTTGCGTGAAAATAATGCCAATTAGTGAGATACATTTCATTGCATACTCCAATATCAAAAAAATGATTTTTAATTTACTTAAGCTCTGAGAGCCATTAAATTAAAAATTAGTTCCGTATGCAGAGGTGTAAATGATATATAAATATTTACAAGGTATTAATACGAGGCGACGCTATCAATTAACTAAGCTAAATCTATTGAATCAGACGGTATTTCTAGTAGCAAAGTGTACAAACGACGGCTATCCGCTCGTAATACTTTAAAATGTAAGCCACTAAGCGTAATTTCATCATCTCGTTTTGGCAAATGTCCAAACTGATGAACGACTAAACCGCCGATTGTAGAGAATTCCTCATCACTTAATGAAGTGCCTATGATTTCATTAAAATCTGCAATTTCTGTGAGCGCTTTTACGCGATACTGACCATCTGCATTCTGAATAATATTATCTTCATCTTCATCGTAATCGTATTCATCTTCAATATCGCCGACAATTTGTTCAAGCACATCTTCAATCGTCACCATCCCCGCCACGCCACCATATTCATCAACCACGATTGCAATATGATTACGGTTACTACGAAACTCTTTTAGCAATATATTCAATCGTTTAGATTCTGGAATAAATACTGCTGGGCGGAGCATGTCACGCACTTCGAAATCTTCACCCGCATAGTAACGTAATAAATCTTTAGCTAGCAGTATGCCTATGACATCATTCTTGTCATCCTCAATCACCGGGAAACGCGAGTGCGCGGTCTCAATCACGTGAGGAATAAAAATTTCAGGTGGGTCTGTGATGTCGATGACATCCATTTGTGAGCGAGGAATCATGATGTCACGTACTTGCATTTCACTGACCTGCAAGACGCCTTCTATCATGGCGAGTGAGTCTGCATCCATCAAACTATTTTCATAAGCAGTATGTAACAACGTTACAAGTTGCTCGCGATCTTCAGGTTCACGCAATAAAAAGTGACTTAAACGTTCTAATAAACTGGGTTTGTTACTTGGTTTTTCCGACTCGGCAGCCATTAGAGGCGTCCTATGTAATGAGATAGGGATTAGCATACCCTAATTTAGTGATAATTGCAGTCTCTATAGATTCCATCAACTCCGCTTGGGCTTCAATTTCGTGGTCATACCCTTGTAAATGCAATAGGCCATGTACAGTTAAATGAGCATAATGTGCCTCAAGTGGTTTATTTTGCCCGACTGCTTCAGACTTGACGACAGACGCGCAAATCACAATATCGCCGATTAAATGCGGCGCTTCAGTAAGCGGAAAAGTGAGCACGTTTGTTGCATAATCTTTACCACGATAGGTTTTGTTAAGATGACGGCCTTCTTCCTCATCGACCAGACGAATGGTTACCTCGGTATCGACATTAATGGTCGCTTTAGCCCATTGCCGAAATTCACTCAATTTCGGCAAATTCGAATCACTTGAAACGTATTGCACTGCTAATTTAAGTAAAGCCATACTTTATAAACATATTGACTCTTGAATATAATTTTCCAAGCTATTTAGACTGCTGGCTAGGACAGTCTATATAAGGAAAACGAACGTGCCCAAAACGAATCACCAAAATCGCAATCGCGATTAAAAAGATAGATCCTGAAAGAGCAAGCATCTGCCATGCATTAATTTCAGCGACTTCCAATACCAAATATCGCGCCAATGCAATAATGCCAATATAAAGTGGATATCTAACAGGTAAATTACCTGAACCAAGATAATGATTAAGCATAGACATCACTTCAAGATACAAAAATAGTAAAAGCAAATCACCCACAGCAATTGCTCGCGCTTGCCAAATATGCAAAATTGCCTGAAAAACGGCAAAAATAGTTGCCATAGCTATGGTAATTAATAACGCTTGCTCAACTATCCCCAAGCCATGCTGCATCAGCTTACTAAATTTATTCGGGGTCATTTGTCACATCCTCTCATTACTTTTTTCATAATTTTCATAAGCATTAACAATTTTCTGGACTAATGGATGTCGCACTACATCAGCTGATAAAAAATGTGTCATAGCAATACCTTTAATATCTTTTAATACTTTTTGCGCTTCTATCAGACCACTTTTTTGATGCTTCTGCAAGTCAATCTGGGTGACGTCTCCAGTAATTACAGCTTTAGTGCCAAACCCTATACGCGTTAAAAACATTTTCATTTGTTCTGGCGTAGTATTTTGTGCTTCATCTAGAATAATAAAACTTTGATTGAGTGTACGACCTCGCATATAAGCAAGTGGCGCCACCTCAATTGCACCTCGTTCAAACATTTTATTAACCGTGTCGTATCCAGCTAAATCATAAAGTGCATCATACAAAGGCCGTAAATATGGATCTACTTTTTGATTTAAATCACCTGGCAAAAAACCTAATTTCTCCCCTGCTTCCACAGCAGGACGAACCAATACAATACGCTTTACTCGGTCTCGACTCATGGCATCTACAGCACTGGCAACAGCCAAGTAGGTTTTACCCGTGCCTGCAGGACCAATACCGAAAGTAATATCGTGATCTTGAATCTGCTGTAAATAAGCAATTTGTCTAGGTGTACGGCCATGTAACTCCGTGCGACGCGTCATCAGCACCGGCGCGTTAGAGCTTGCAATATCTTCTGGCTTTAATTTATTAATTTCGACCAAGCCCAATTGAATCTCATCTAGCCCAATAGGGTTTTTAGCACGTGCATAAAAATTCTCCAGCAGCTGTGCTGCCAACCTCATATTATGTATTTCCCCAGAAAAACGCATATGGGCGCCTCTACGAGCAATTTGAACTTCTAGTGCATCTTCAATCTGCTTAATATTTTCATCTAGCGCACCACATAAGTTAGCTAGGCGAATATTGTCTTCTGGGCTTAAAGTAATTTCCATATTATTTCTTTGAGTTAAGTACTAAGAATTTCGCCACGCAATCTTTTCGGATTGCTAACATCGGTAATACACACATTAACAAATTGATGAATTAAATTAGCATCTCCAACAATATCTACAATACGGTTATTATCAGTTTTCCCAGCCAACTCATTGGCATTTTTCCACGATACACTTTCAATTAACACCCGTTGAGTAGTACCTAACATGGCTAAGCTAATTTGTTTGCCTTGCGCCTCATTGATATCCTGCAATTTAGCTAAACGTGCTAATTTTACTTCTTGCGTAGTGTCATCCACTAAATAAGAGGCTGGCGTACCTGGGCGTGGACTATATAAAAAACTAAAGCTGTAATCAAACCCTACGTCTTGCATGAGTTTCGCAGTCGCTACAAATTCGGTTTCGGTTTCACCTGGAAATCCAACAATAAAATCTGATGTAAATGTCAGATTTGGATTTGCTACACGCAATTTTCGTATGGTTGATTTAAATTGCAAGCTTGTATAGTTGCGCTTCATAGCCATTAGCACACGGTCTGCTCCAGCTTGCACTGGTAAATGTAACTGCACAGCCAATTTTGGAATATTAGCAAAGCAATCTATCAAGCGTTGAGTCATTTCATTAGGATGACTCGTGGTAAAACGAATACGCTCAATCTGCGGGATGTCGGCAATATAGTCAATCAGCATCGCCAAGTCAGCTTCCAATCCTTGATACTCAGCTTTATAAGCATTTACATTTTGCCCCAATAAGGTAATTTCTTTCACGCCTTGTGTAGCCAATTGTATAGCTTCTGTCAGAATCGCTTCAAAAGGTCGCGATACTTCCTCACCTCTCGTATAAGGGACGACACAAAAGCTACAGTACTTACTACAACCTTCCATAATACTTAAAAAGGCGCTAGCCCCTTCCACGCGCGGCGGTGGTAAATGGTCAAATTTTTCCACCTCAGGAAACGAAATATCAACTTGTGATTGTCCACTCGATTGGCTATTTTTTATCATATCAGGCAAGCGATGTAAGGTTTGTGGGCCAAAGACGAGGTCAACATAAGGTGCACGTTTAATGATATTGTCACCTTCTTGTGAAGCCACACATCCTCCAACACCGATGACTAAATTAGGATTTTTTGCTTTAAGTGGAATAAATCTTCCAAGGTGGCTAAACACTTTGTCCTCTGCTTTTTCACGTACTGAACAAGTATTTAGTAAAATCACATCAGCATCTTCTGGCGTAAGGGTCTCCACCATGCCATCAGTTGAAGCCAACATATCCGCCATTCGTGACGAATCATACTCATTCATTTGGCAACCAAAAGTTTTAATGAATACCTTTTTTGGCGCATCTACCTTAGCGGAAAATGACGATAGGGGGATTTTCTTTGTATTCAAAGCACGACTGCCACTTGATAAAACACAATTTTAGCGCATTTGCTTCATTCCTTCACGCAAAGTTAGTGCGTGCAAGGTAAAATAGGCCTAAATAAATAGGCCAGAATTATGCACGCGCTCCCCATTTTTATGAATATCACAAACCGCCGATGTGTTGTTATCGGTGGCGGTGAGGTTGCATCCCGCAAAGTGCTCATGTTGTTAAAGGCCAATGCCGCCATCACACTTTACTCACCTGAGATTTGCCCTGAACTACAAACATTAAGTGACTGTGGCACTATCACGCATATCAAGACTGAATTTAATGAAAATCACTTAGCAGGTGCATGCCTAGTCATCGCTGCGACGGATGTGGAAGAGGTAAATATGGCGGTTTCAATCGCTGCAAAAACTCAAAATATACCGGTCAATGTTGTGGATTCTCCTGAATTATGTACGTTTACCATGGCCTCAATCGTAGAAAGATCACCTATTGTGATTGCAATTTCAAGCGAAGGAAATGCGCCAGTACTTGCGCGTTACCTGCGGACAAAAATTGAAACCATGCTACCCGCTGGCTATGGGCGTATTGCTAGTATTGCTGGGGAATTTAGAGATAAGGTCAAAGCAAAGTTTGCTACAACTCAAGCGCGGCGTATTTTTTGGGAAGGTGTATTACAAGGTCCTATCGTAGAGCGTATTTTATCTGGCCAAGAAGCCGCTGCTAGAGCATCTTTAGATAAATTATTATCTGACAAAGCTGAGCCTAGTCATAATGGTGAGGTATATCTAGTCGGTGGCGGCCCTGGCGATCCTGACTTATTAACATTTAGAGCACTACGCCTGATGCAGCAATGTGATGTTTGTGTTTACGATAAATTAGTTAGCCCCGAAGTATTAGAATTGGTACGCCGAGATGCGGAGTTAATTTATGTCGGCAAATCACGTGATCAGCATACTTTACCGCAAGAACAAATTAACGCATTATTGGCTAAATTAGCACTAGAAGGTAAGCGCGTACTGCGCCTAAAAGGCGGTGACCCATTCATTTTTGGTCGAGGTGGAGAGGAAATTGAAACGCTTATGGAGCAGGGTGTGCCATTTCAAGTAGTCCCTGGCATCACAGCAGCAAATGGCGTTTCTAGTTATGCGGGTATTCCGCTTACCCATAGGGATTATGCACAAGCCTGTTTGTTTATTACCGGACATTTAAAAAATGGCTTACTAAATTTAGATTGGGAAGCCATGTCTCGGCCACATCAAACTGTGGTGATTTACATGGGTTTAGTTGGTCTAGAAGAAATCTGCCATCAACTTATTCTGCATGGTGTGTCACCTGATATGCCAGTTGCAGTCGTTCAGCAAGGCACTACCCAACAGCAACGCGTAGTAACAGCCACACTCAAAACTCTTGCCGCCAAGGTTGCTACAGCAGAAATGAAACCACCATGCCTCACCATTATTGGCGAAGTCGTACAATTGCGTGAAAAATTAAACTGGTTCGAGCCTAGTACAATAATTTAGTGGTTGATTGTTATTGGCAAACTTAGCCTTGCCTCTAAGCCACCTTCTGGCCTATTAATCAACTCCAGTTTGCCATGATGAAGCTTAGCAATACGGTCTGCAATTGCTAAACCAAGTCCACTACCCCCAGCATTACTACGCGCTGTATCTAATCGCTCAAAAGGACGTAATAGTTTTTCAACATGCGTCTCTGGAATACCAGGACCATTATCAAAAACGCTAATCAAAATATGATCAGTGGTAATTTTACTTGCAACTCGCACTTGGCCATGGCCGTAAGCGTAAGCATTACCTACCAAGTTGTCTAATAAACGCTGCATAGCTAGTGGTTTAATCGGCACTACATAAGTGGGCGCTAACTGTACCACTAAGTCACGTCCAGCACGCAACTGCCTGTCATGAACAGCTTGCAAAAGCATATTAATATCTGTCATTTGTGTGGGCTCGCCTTCCACACCTTTCACAAAATCTAAGAACTGATGAATGATATTATCCATATCGGCAATATCTTGTATCATGCCGTTTTTTAAGCTTGCGCAAGCGTCGTCAGGTAACATTTCTACTGATAACCTTAATCTAGCAAGCGGAGTACGTATATCGTGTGAAACGCCTGCTAGTATCAATGTGCGTTCCGCATCTAACTCAGCTAAAGAGTCTGCCATTTTATTGAAAGTATCATTCACTTCTCGCAATTCAGCAAAGCTACCCTCAGGTAGCTTTTCAGGTTGCTCACCATTACGTAGTCTATCAGCCGCATTCATTAATAAATGTAATGGCCGATTAATACGAGCGGCAATAAAGTAAGCTGCGCCTAAGGATAACACTAGCACCAAGGCTGCCCAACCCAGCCATTGCCAAGGAAATGTGCGCTCTACATGTACGCGCGGAATCACCACCCAATAGTCATCTTGACCAATATTAAAACTAATCCAAAGCCCCTGAACACCATAATGATTAATTGTAATGATAGTTTCCGCACCAAGCCGCTGACGGATTTTTGCAGCTACCATATTAATAAATGGGTCTGCTGGCAATGGCTCTATCTCTTCCATAAAATCGGCGTAGTAAATTCGAACCCCCTCCTTGCCAGTAATTTCAGAAAGTAATGCAAGGCGTAAATTTTCTTGAGAGGCAATAAGTGAGGCACGCGTATAATTCACTACAGTGACTGCTTGCAAAGCAGTAGCCTCAGCACGTGGCTCGCGCTCAAAATATTCAAAAATTTGCAGGGAAGCAAGCTGCGCAACAGCCAATAAAACTGCAATCAGCAGCATGACTCTTGCGAGTAAGGTTTTAGGTAAAAAGCTTAATTTCAAGTTTCAGTTTATTTTAAGTTGAATTAATGGAATTATTTCACTCATCCACGTTTCCATCTGGAATAAACACATAGCCAAAACCCCACATCGTTTGTAAATAGCGTGGATGCGCGATATCTGGTTCTATCAATTTACGTAAACGTGAGACTTGTACATCAATACTTCGATCAAATACGTCTAATTCCCGACCACGTGCTAATTGCATTAACCTATCACGAGATAGCGGTTGACGAGGATGATCCACAAAAACTTTAAGTAACGCAAATTCGCCACTAGTAATGGTGATAGAAACACCATTTTTAGTGAGGGAACGTGTAGTAGAACTAAACACAAAATCACCTATAGCTACATTATCAGTATTCAAAGCAGGTGCGCTTGGTTGCAGACGTTCATGACGACGCATTACAGCGTTAATCCGCGCTAATAATTCACGCGGATTAAATGGTTTTGGTAAATAATCATCAGCCCCCATTTCAAGCCCAATAATTCTATCTACTTCATCGCCACGTGCAGTCAGCATAATAATTGGCAAGATGGTACCTGTACCACGAATTCTGCGGCATATAGACAAACCATCTTCACCAGGCAACATTAAATCTAATACCAGCAAATCAATTGGCTCCGATGCTAGTACAGCATCCATTTCTTTAGCGTCTGATGCAACTTTAATGGTGTAGCCTTGCTCTGTTAAGTAACGTTGCAACAATTCTCGCAACCTAACATCATCGTCAACAACTAAGATTTTTTTATTTTGATTTTCCATTATTTAATTTAACTTTTTGTTATCTAACCATATATGAAATATCCAACTAACCTTTAGTGTATGCTAATTTTGTTTAATTTCAAACGACACCCTATTATTAAGCTAAATAAATTTGTGTTAAAAAAACCAATTTTAACTAAACTTTTCTGATAATAATCGCCTCTAAGTATCACAATAATCAATGTTGTAATAATTAATAGTTACAATTCATTACAATTTCAGCGGCAATTGAAACATTCGATTAACAATCCTACTTCATGATGCTTGCTCTAATTTCTTATTCAATATTTAAGTTTAGGCTTTGATACAACTCACACCAAAACAAATATCTATTGTTAAACACACCTGCATTGCTATGGGTGTTGTATTTGGTTTTTCATTAAATGTGTTTGCCGGTGACAAAACAAATTTTGACTACACGGGTAAAACAACCAAATTAGCTGCAAATGACGAGCCTACTAATGATGGAATGCAACAAACACTCGAGCTGAATTTTAGTCCCCAGAATAGAGAAAAGTTACGTAAAGCACTTGACGATTACGCTCGCTCTATAGACCAAGACCATGAAAGAATTGAGGAACGTCGTCGTGCGATGCAAGAAAGTGTAGAAGTGCGTTTTTTTGATGCGGATAATGATGGTGATGGCACAATAGATAGGCAGGAAGCCACTGAAAAACTGCCGCAAATTGCTCGACATTTTAATCAAGTAGACAGCAATCAAGATCATGTCATTTCACTTGACGAATTGGTAGACGCACAAGCCAGAATTCTTGAACGCAGAAAAGCTGCCGAAGCAGTAATTGAAGCACAAAAACTACAAGCAGCTACTGAATCCAGTACTGAAAATAAGCCTAAAACCAAGCAAACAGCAAACAGCGCAAAAAAAAGAGCGCTTTAACCTGACTTAAATCTTTTTATCCTAATCTCATTAGGATAACTCTCAATCACATGAACAACATTTAATTATCATATGATAATTAAGATAGCTCACACTTAGTCTGTTACTATTCTCAGCCAGAGCATATTGTTTACTTACAGTATAAGAAAAATGATTTTTATTTAGAACAATTGAACTCATGAGTAATCAATTTAGCTTAATGCAAGAACGTCGATTTAGGCCTTTCTTTTTTACCCAATTCTTGGGGGCATTTAATGACAATCTATTCAAAACTGCGCTCATCACACTGGTAGTATTTCACGGCACTAAGCTCTCCAATTTAGACAGTACTACGCTGGCCACATTATTGCCCGGCTTATTTATTTTGCCATTCTTATTATTTTCAGCCTCTGCCGGACAAATTGCCGATAAATTTGAAAAATCTAAAATCATTCGTTATGTAAAAGAATTTGAAATAGCTATCATGTTTTTTGCTAGCTTAGGCTTCTACCTCAATAATATTTGGTTGCTGTGTGGCGCCTTATTGATGATGGGCATGCACTCAACACTATTTGGCCCTGTAAAATACGCATACTTACCTCAACATCTAAAAGCAAATGAATTGGTGGGTGGAAATGGTATGGTAGAAATGGGTAGTTTTGTGGCAATTTTACTCGGTCAAATTATTGGCGCAACACTTGCGGCTCTAGAAAACCACACCTTATTTACAAGTATTGCCACGCTCGCCACTGCTATCGTAGGTTATTGGACAAGCCATCAAATACCAAATTCACCGGCTGCAGATGCCGCCTTAAAGTTAAATTGGAATCCCATTAAAGAAACTTTTTACAACTTAAAATTTGCTTGGAGTCACACAACCATTTGGTTTGGATTAATAGCCATTTCTTGGTTTTGGTTTTATGGTGCCACCTTGCTTGCACAATTTCCTAATCTTGCAAAAAATATACTGAAAGGTGATGAAAGTTTATTTATATTGCTACTCTCAGTGTTTACGATTGGTATTGGCTTTGGTGCTTTGTTATGCGAAAAGCTTTCAAAAGGTAAATTGGAACTAGGTTTAGTTGTTTTTGGCGCTTTAGGCTTAACACTGTTTGGTGCAGATTTATACTTTACTAGCACTCATTTTCATAGCACTAGTAATACTCAAAACTATTTACAATTTATGAGTCAATTAGACAACTGGCGACTGCTCCTTGATATAGCACTCATCGGCTTATTCGGTGGGCTTTATATAGTGCCGCTATATGCTTTAATTCAATCCCGTGCTAAAAAAAGCCACCAATCTCGAGTAATAGCTGCGAACAACATTCTTAATGCGTTATTGATGGTGATTTCTGCAGGTTTGTCACTCTTGCTATTCAAACAAGGCTTCAGTATTCCACAGTTGTTTTTAGTAACAGCCCTACTCAATATCATTGTCACCGTTTATTTGTGTGTCTACCAAGTGGAATATTACAAAACATTTTTAATCTGGATAAAATGTCATTAAATTAAACCAGCTAAGATGGTGCGTTAGGCCAAATAACTCTCACTAGCAAACCTTGTCCTGCCTCATTATCCTTTAACTCGAGACTTGCACCATGTAGCTCAGCAATACGACGTACTATAGATAAGCCCAGTCCACTGCCTTGTTCACCACTGCCGCTGATGCGATAAAAACGTTGTAGTACTTGCTCGCGTTCGGCTACAGGAATACTAGGGCCGGTATCTCTTACCTCTAGCCTGATACCAACTAAATTGATTACTGATACAGTCACGCGACCGCCGACTGGTGTATAACGAATGGCGTTATCTAAAAGATTGCGCAATAACAAACTCAATTGAACCTCATCACCAAATACCTTACAAGCATTACTTTCTTCAAGTGATATTTCAATCTGCTTAGCATGGGCTTGCGATGCCAAATCTCTCATTACCCCTGCCGCCAAACTAGCCAAATCTACCTGCTTGTAGCCTACTGCCGCTGTTTCAGGATCAACCCTCGCTAACGTGAGTAATTGTTCAACTAATCGAGTTGCTCTATCCACACCTCGCAATACATTTTCCAAAGCAACATTCTGCTCATCCGTGTCCGTTGAACGAAGTGCTACTTGCGCTTGAATTTTAAGTGCGGCAAGTGGTGTACGTAGCTCATGCGCTGCATCGGCAGTAAAGCGTCTCTCTCCTTCAAAGTCTTCTTCAAGACGTGCAAACAAATCATTAAGCGCTTTGACTAGAGGCGTGACTTCTTCTGGCACACCCGTCATGGCAACTGGCTCTAGATGATTAGCTGTTCGCTGCTTGATTTCTCGCTTAAGCACTTGCAATGGTCGCAACCCTGCACCAACACCAAACCATATCAGCATAACTAATACAGGCAGAGCGACGAAAGTAGGTAATAACATCTTAAAGGTAATATGGTGCGCCAAACTTTCTCGTCCCGCCAACGGCTCAGCGACTTGAATCATAAATTCGTGGCGCGCATCCCACCGAGTAAGCACGCGCCACTGCTGGCCATTAATTAGAGCTTCACTATAGCCTTCAGCATCCCTGCTCATTGCTTCCTCTGGCGCCGCAGTTGAGCGAAGTAATAGGTTATTTTCATCCCAAATTTGAAAAGCTAATTTTTGTTCATATTCGTGTGAGGTCGAAACTTCATCATCGCCTCTCTCAATACGCTCATGCAACTCATGGCGCGTTGTACCAAGTAGCACCTGTGCAGACTGAGCAAGCTGTGCATCAAATAAGCGATCTATTTCTTCGCGCGACTCAATATGCGTAAACCAGGCAGCCACTAGCCATGCCACGCCAAGACTGACTGTCAGTAATAATATTAAGCGAAGCCGTAATGAATTCATGATTTAAAGAACGTTAGTATCAACCTGTTTATCAATCACATAACCGACACCTCGTAGCGTCCGGATGAGTTCGGCGCCTAATTTTTTGCGTAAATGATGAATATGCACTTCTACCGAATTACTCTCTACCTCTTCACCCCAGCCATACAAATGCTGTTCCAGTTGCTCACGCGACTTAACCCGGCCTACATGCAATAAAAGCTCATGTAACAAAGCAAACTCCCGTCCTGAAAGCTCAATAATTTTTCCATTTTTACTCACTTGATGTGTTGAAGGCGTTAACTCAATGTCAGTATGCTGTAAGCTCTGTGTCACCTGGCCGGCACTACGACGCAACAATGCATTCAAACGCGCAATCAACTCATCTAGATCAAAAGGTTTAATCAGGTAATCATCCGCACCCGCATTTAACCCTGCAACACGGTCAGATACCGTATCACGGGCAGTCAGAATCAGAACGGGCAGTTTGGAATGTCTACCACGCAACCATTTAAGTAATTCCGTACCGCTCAACTTAGGTAAGCCAAGGTCTAAGACCATGAGCGCGTATTCCTCTGTTTCTAGTGCTAGTTTTGCCGCTTGGCCATCTTGGGCCCAATCCACAGCAAACCCAGCCTGCTTGAGGCCGGCTCGAACACCATCACCCAGAAGGGCATCATCTTCTACTAGTAAAACTCTCATCTGCTTATATTAACGTGGAATTCTTATCTGCGACTCAGAAAAATCACCTTTTTCTGCCGCCTGATGGCAAGCCACGCAATTAGCCGCACTACCTATGCTCTTACGTTTGAATGTCGTTGCAGGGACCTCATCATGCTTACTTATAAAATAAGGTGTTTCACTTATACGTAGTGGTATTGCACTGGTAGGTATCGACTGATTGATGCGACTTGAACGACGGTTATCCTGCTTGTCAGCACTATTCAAAGCAAGAAATCGGCTAATTTCATCACGCGTTGCAGCGTCCAGGCTAGCATTTTCACCAAAATGCTTATCAAGCCCCAACATCATTTTACTCCATGATCTTTCTGGCAATAGGCCTGGGTGATAGAGCATATGACAGCCACTACATTCTGCTTTCCATTTAGCATTAGCAACTGTTGGCATTTTTTTGTCGCCGCCTTCACTAAACCCACCACTAGCCAATAAAGCACTTGTCGAAGTAATACTAGTAATCAACACTAAAAACTGCATCCATTTTTTCATAAATATTTCCTTATTTAATACTTAATAAATATTGTATGTAATCACCTTTTTCCTGTGCAGTGCAGTTACGCTCCAACACATCTTTACAATTACGACCAAACCACTTTTCAACCTTAGCAGCATCCGTCAATCGCTGCGGATTAACACTGGGCGCCATGGCTTCAATCACTTTATTAGCACGTGTTTTTCCTTGACTACGCGGATCATTGGTATGGCAAGTTGAGCAACTTACTTTTTTACCATCGCTATGCATGCGTTCAGCATGAAAGAAATTCGCACCTTTCTCAGCAGAAAACCCTGTAAAAACTGGGCTTTCCTGTTTCGCTTGCACCTCATACTGTTTAAGTAATTCTTGTGGCATCGCGGCCAATACGTTAACGCTAAATAGCATACCTAATATAACTAAGCCATTACGCATGATCATCTCCTTGAGTTTGCTGAATACTGTTCGGCTCAACTTCATATTGATATCCAGTCACCATCGCTTGAGCCACTGGCGTTTTATCTTTATATTCATGCCAAATCAGCGCAGCAATATGTATTACTACAAAACCCATTAACAAGTAATAGATAATTTCGTGCGGCTCTTCAAACAAGTCTTCTAACCAAGTCATGTCGCCAAACCAGCTATTAAAAGGCCCCATGCTGTGCTCAATCGCGGCGAGCCCAAGCCCAGACACTGCCATAGCAATTAATAACAGATAAACCAATAAATAAACGGCGCTGGCGAGGGTGTTATGTCCAAAACGTGCCTTAGTTGTTAGATTTAAATGACGAACTGCATTCCACCATGCGGTTGGATGCCACATATCAGAATATCTAGCATGGCGTGGTCCAACCAAACCCCATGCTAATCGAGCGACTATGCCAACCACTAGGGCATACCCAATAAAAATATGTATTTGCCATAGCGTGTCTTCACCGACACCTTTGTCAAATAGGTCGGAAATCCAGATGGTAATCATGAGAAATAGAATGGCCAAACCATTCCAAAGATGAATGAGGCGTAACGCAGGATCGTAAACTTTTTGTCTACGATAAGTAATTTTTTCCATTATTTGCTCCTTTAACGAAGTTGTAGGGCAAATAATAGGACTAATTTCTTAACGCAATCTTAACGATTTATTACTTTAAATGAGCATAAAGAATGAACGTGTCTGACGAAAAACTTAAATTGAGGTTGGAGTATTAACTACAGGTTTTGCATAGTTAAATGCATCTGAGAAAAATGCATCATCTGGCAAACCTGCTTGCACAAAACTTGCATGTGCCACTTCCACCATGGCTGGCGCACCACAACAATACACTTCATAGTCGGCTAATCCACTTTTTACAAAATCATCCAGCACAGCTTGGTGCACATAACCCGTGCGACCTTGCCAGTGATCTTCTGCAATCGCATCAGACAATACTGGGATAAATTTAATATGTGGATACTCTGCCGCCCATGACGCGGGTAGTGCTGGCATATACAAGTCTTTCAAACTGTGTGCGCCCCAATACAAAGTGACATTACGCTGAATGTTATTGTGTAGCATGTACTCAATAATCCCTTTGATAGGGGCAAAGCCTGTACCACCTGCCACCATAACAATAGGTTTGTTTGTATCTTCACGTAGAAAAAAACTACCGAATGGTGCTTCTATGCGCAAGATAGCTTTATCAGGCATTTCATTAAATACATATTCGGTAAATTGCCCACCCGGAATCAAACGTAAATGTAGCTCAAGCAAGTTATTTAGATGCGGTGCATTAGCTAGAGAAAAGGCGCGACGCTTGCCATCTTTAAGCAAGAATTCAATATACTGACCCGCCATAAACTTTAACTGCTCGCCACTAGGCAACTTTAAAAATAGCGCCATCACGTCATGTGAAAGTTGCTCTTTGCGCTCTACTCGTGCTGGCAAAATACGTGGCGGAATAATATCCGCAGCAATTTCTCGACATTCTATGTTTAAGTCAGAAAGAGGATGTGCGCAACAAAATAAAGCTTTGCCTGCAGCCTTTTCTGCATCAGAAAGCGCACTGCTAGCATAGTCACCATAGTCTACTAATCCGCTGACAATGTCTCCTTTGCAACTACCACAACTACCATTGCGACAGCCATATGGAAGGTTAACTCCAGCAGCAATAGCTGATTCAAGCAATGTTTCCGAAGCTTTAGCAGTATATTGATGGCCGCTAGATTTTATTGTAATTTGGTAACTCATTATTTACTCTTCACGGTGAAATTCACCTTCTATGACATCGTCATTAGCTGCTTGTTGCCTATAAGCAGAGGTAGTTTGCGCATTTTTATTCGTAGGGACTAACAATAAAATCACTGCAATAAAATCCGTTATTACGCCAGGTATAATAAGCAATATACCGGCGATAATATTGCGCGCACTACCTAATATTGCTTTTAATGGATTGCTTTCTTGTTTTAAACTTTGCATCATCCGGCCAGAAAGTAACAACTTTTCATCACGAATAAGTTGTAAGCCAAGCATACCTACTACCACTAAATATAATAAGAACAACCAGCCATATTGATGTGCTAAGTTAATTAAAATCCAAATCTCTGCTACTGGAAAAGCTAAAATAACTAGTAAAGATATTATCCGCATTAATATAAAGCCCTAAATTATTGAACCTAGGATAGCTATTAGCTATCCAACGTATGATTTAAATAGTAGTTTCTTAGTCGTTTATTGTACCTATATCCTATAATTACAAGATACCATAACCACCTATGCTTAAATTATTAAAAATGGATCACTTCTAGGTGAAAAATTTATTTCTACTTCGATTATTAAACAGCTTAATTGTATTAATTGCGATGCTGTTTTTGCAAAGCGCCTTTTTAACAAGTGCACATGCGGCAATTCTTGAGTCAAGTTCTATTAAACGCTTGTTCGTCGATGACAATAAAGCCGTGTTGCCGCCTGAAGTTGCATTCCAACTAAGTTTAAATGCCAAAGATACACAAAATATTCAGGCAAATTTTACCATTGTGCCTGGCCATTACTTGTATCGTGAGCGTATCAAGTTCGAAGTACAATCACCCGCAGATATTAAAATATCCTCTATAGACTTGCCTACTGGTGAAATAAAAAACGATGCTAATTTTGGCAAACAAGAAGTATACCATCATGATTTTAAAGCAAATATTAAGCTTAGCGCGGCTACGAATAGTGTAACTATCAACGCTAGTTACCAAGGCTGTAGTGAAAAAGGCTTATGCTATGCGCCTATTAAAAAAACGATTTCTGTCAATACATCATCTGTAAACACGTCTACTGCTAACCTAGCTGAAGTAGCGAATAACGAAACTGACAGCACCACGCAAATTTTAAAATCTGGCAATTTATGGCTAGTTATTGCAAGTTTTTTTGTCGCTGGCTTACTACTTTCACTGACCCCCTGCGTACTGCCAATGATACCCATTTTATCCAGCATCATTGTTGGTAGCCAAAGTCAGTCAGTCAAACCATCAAAACTACATGCATTTGGCTTATCTGTAGCTTATGTATTGGGTATGGCCTTAAGCTATACCTTAGCGGGCATCGCTGCAGGCTTATCTGGCAATCTACTTAGTCAAGCACTACAAAATCCTTGGGTATTAGGCACCACATCATTCATATTTGTATTGTTAGCATTGTCGATGTTTGGTTTTTATGAATTAAAACTACCACAAAGCTTTGAAGTCAAAATGCTCAATACCAGTAACCGGCTAAAAGGTGGACACTTTATAGGTGTTTTCGTCATGGGTGCTCTATCCGCATTGATTGTTAGTCCATGTGTGGCAGCGCCACTCGCTGGAGCGCTAATTTATATTGGCCAAACACATAATGTATTACTAGGTGGCGCAGGCTTATTTGCACTCGCCATTGGTATGGGCGTGCCTTTATTACTCATAGGCGCATCTGCGGGTAGCTTACTACCAAAAACCGGCAACTGGATGAACGCCGTACGTAATTTTTTTGGTGTGCTGATGCTTGGCATGTCAATTTGGCTTATTTCACCAGTGATTTCAATAGGGCTACAAATGGGCCTATGGTCAGCTTTATTCATTGTGACAGCGGTTTATCACAATGCTTTAGATAACTTACCAGCGCATGCCTCTAGCTTTGCTAAAGTATGGAAAGGTGTCGCCGTTATTCTATTAATATGTGGCGTTGCATTGTTAATTGGTGCACTCTCAGGCGCAAAATCTGCTCTGCAACCTTTAAATGCGCTTATAGTAAACTCAGAAAGTTCCTCAAAAATAAACTCTCCACTAAGCTTTACACGCGTTACAAGTATTGCTGCACTAGAGCAAAAATTAGCGAATACTAAAGGTCAACCCGTTATGTTAGATTTTTATGCAGACTGGTGTGTAGCATGTAAGGAACTTGAACAAAATACGTTTAGCGATCAAAAAGTAAGGCAGTTATTAAAAAACACTCTACTATTACAAGTAGATGTAACAGCGAACACTGAAAATGATAAAGCACTACTAAAACGCTTTGGTCTATACGGCCCACCCGGTATCGCATTTTTTAATGACCGTGGCCAAGAGATGGCAACATTAAAAACAATAGGATTTCAAAATGCAGAGCGCTTTAGCGCAACACTTTTAAAACGCGATAGTTGTATTGCTAAACCTGAATCCAGCGACACTTCAACCATAAAATGTTAAAAAAACTACTGCCTCACATTGCCTCTCTAGCCATTATGTTCTGTGCTGGCTTTACACTTTACTATTTTGTGTTAAACCCTAACTCACCACTTAAAAACTCAAATACTAATTACAGCACGCTTTCTACCCAACCATTTTTTGACGCAAATTTAACTAATGAAAATGGCGTTAGCCAAAACTTAAACCAATATAAAGGTAAAATTATCGTCCTCAATTTCTGGGCCACTTGGTGCCCACCGTGTCGCGAAGAAATGCCAGAACTCTCTCAACTATACACAGACTATAAAAACAAGAATGTCGTTGTACTAGGCGTAGCAATTGATGAATTAAATCTAGTTAAACAATTTTCACAAGAATCTCCCGTGAGCTACCCCTTATTGTTAGCTGAAGATGAGGGGATGAACTTGGGGAGCAAATTAGGAAATGATAAAGACATTCTTCCCTATACTGTTATCATTAATGAAGATGGTGTTGTCGTAGAAACTTACTTTGGTCGCATCAATAAGGCGCTTTTAGAGACGGCTTTACATACTTTATTGCCACATTCATAAGCAAAAATTTTTGCTTAGTTTTAAGCTAGCAATATCAACCACTTAAATCGCTAACGCTTTGTAATTTCGCTTAATTGTACTAATTTAGCTGGACAAAACTGGCTAACTTCGGCAAACTTGCAATTATGAATTACAATGAATTTATCCCTAAACTGTTCAAAAAAGTACGGACTTATGTCAACTAAATCTATTTTAGTGCTACATGGTCCTAATCTTAATTTGCTGGGGTTACGTGAACCTGAACACTATGGTAGCACCACACTTGCTTCTATCAATCAAACACTTTCTGATATTGCAAAGCACGCTGGGGTCACATTAGAAACTTACCAAAGTAACGCGGAAGCGGAACTAGTAACTAAAATTCAGTCACTAGCTACATCAAAAGTTGACTTTGTTATTATCAACCCTGCAGCTTTTACACATACCTCTGTAGCAATGCGCGATGCTCTATCTGCTGTTAAGGTACCGTTTATTGAAGTGCATTTATCTAATGTTTATGCACGCGAGGCATTTCGCCATCATTCCTATTTTACTGACATCGCAGTAGGTGTCATTAGTGGCCTTGGTGCACACGGCTATACACTTGCGCTTGATTATGCAATTAAGCACAACCATCATTCTTAATTATTGTTACTTATTTAATTAACTCTTTCCTAGATTTATAGAGGTTATTATGGACTTACGCAAACTTAAAAAATTAATTGATCTTGTTGAAGAATCAGGCATTGCCGAACTGGAATTGACTGAAGATGGCGAGAAAGTCCGCATTAGTCGTAACTTTACCTCCAGCGCACCAACACAGCAACATTATGCCAACTATGCACCTGCTCATTATGTTGCAGGCGCCCAATCATCTCCTCCACAAGCTGCATCAGCTCCTATCGTCGCTGATGTGCCGGTTGTTGAAGAAGGCCATCCAGTTAATTCCCCTATGGTAGGTACGTTTTATCGTTCCGCATCCCCCGATTCAAAACCATTTGTTGAAGTGGGCGATACCGTTGCCGTAGGTGATACCTTATGTATTATTGAGGCCATGAAACTATTAAACGAGATTGAATCAGACAAAGCAGGCGTTGTTAAAAAAATCTTAGTTGATAACGGCCTTGCAGTTGAATACGGCGAACCTCTTTTTATTATTGCTTAATTTCAGGATTTTAATCACATGGCTATGTTTGACAAAATCTTAATCGCTAATCGAGGTGAAATTGCCTTACGCGTTCAACGCGCCTGTCGCGAACTTGGTATTAAAACTGTTGCGGTACATTCTGAAGCGGATAGAGAAGCTAAATATGTAAAATTAGCAGATGAATCAGTATGCATAGGCCCGGCACCTTCAAACCAAAGCTATTTAAATATTCCGGCTGTCATTAGCGCCGCTGAAGTCACTGACGCACAAGCCATACACCCTGGATACGGATTTTTATCTGAAAATGCTGACTTTGCTGAGCGTGTAGAACAAAGTGGCTTCGTGTTTATCGGCCCTCGTGCTGAAACTATTCGCTTAATGGGAGATAAAGTTTCAGCAAAAAATGCCATGAAAAAAGCTGGTGTGCCATGCGTTCCAGGTTCAGATGGTGCGCTCTCAGACGACCCCATTGAAATCATCAAGACTGCCAAACAAGTTGGCTACCCAGTCATTATTAAAGCTGCTGGTGGCGGTGGCGGTCGTGGTATGCGTGTAGTTCATACAGAAGCAGCACTTATCGCTTCCGTAAATATGACCAAAGCTGAAGCCCAAGCAGCTTTTGGTAATCCTATTGTATACATGGAAAAATACCTAGAAAAACCACGGCATATTGAAATTCAAGTTCTTGCGGATCAACATGGTAATGCCGTATTTTTAGGCGAGCGCGACTGCTCTATGCAACGTCGTCATCAAAAAATTATTGAAGAGGCGCCAGCACCCTTATTAAACGCTAGATTGCGCGACAAAATTGGTGAGCGTTGTGCTGAAGCTTGTCGAAAAATCAACTATCGTGGCGCAGGTACTTTTGAATTTTTATATGAAAATAATGAATTTTATTTCATTGAAATGAATACTCGCTTGCAGGTTGAGCATACAGTTACAGAAATGATTACTGGCATTGATTTAGTACAACAACAAATTTTTGTTGCAGCGGGTGAAAAACTTAAGTTCCGCCAAAAAGATGTTGTACTCAAAGGTCATGCGATTGAATGTCGTATCAATGCCGAAGATCCATATAGCTTCGTGCCATCGCCAGGCAAAATTAATACCTTCCATATGCCAGGGGGGCCTGGAGTTCGTATTGATACACATGCTTACGCTGGTTATACCGTACCACCTCACTATGATTCTATGATTGGCAAGCTCATTGCCTATGGTGATACTCGTCAACAAGCCATTGCGCGCATGCGTATTGCGCTATCTGAAATGATGATTGCTGGGATTAGTACTAATGTTGCATTACATGCTGATTTAATGGCAGATGCTGCGTTTCATGCAGGGGGCACAAGCATCCATTATCTTGAGCAGAAACTTGGCATTTACAATAAATAGATTTAAGTATGGCTTGGATATCATTAAAGATTGAAGCACAGGATAATACCGCTGATTTAATTAGTGATACCTTAATGTTACAAGGTGCACTATCAGCCATTATTGAAGATGCCAACGCTGATACACTTGATGAACAACCAATATTTGGGGAGCCTGGTGACCCACCCCCGGGTATTTGGCAACAAAATTTAGTAAGCGCACTATTTGATGAGGGCGTAGATATTGCTCAAGTAATGAGTGAGTTACAGCAGAAAACTAAATTAAGTCACCTACAATACTCCACTGAAATAATTCAAGAACAGGACTGGGTAAGAGCGACACAGTCGCAATTTGATCCCATTAAAATTACAGATAAATTATGGATAGTGCCTACATGGCATAGCGCACCCAATGCCAATGCCATTAATATCGTTTTAGACCCTGGACTAGCTTTCGGAACAGGCAGTCATCCAACGACGCATCTATGCCTAGCCTGGCTAACTAATACCATCACACCAAATGTTACGGTATTAGATTATGGCTGTGGTTCAGGCATTTTGGCCATTGCAGCTAAAAAACTGGGGGCTGCTAATGTTGTAGGTACTGATATTGACTCACAAGCTATCCAATCCAGTCTTTATAATGCTGAACAAAATAACGTTTTGGCTGATTTTTATCATGCCAGTCAATATAAAACTCAAGAATTTGATATTGTTGTCGCAAATATTCTTTCTAGCGCCCTTAGTGTATTAGCGCCTGCTTTAGCTAAATCATGTAAAACTGGTGGGAAAATAGCTTTGTCAGGCATTTTAAAAGAGCAGGCGGCAGATGTTTCAGCCATTTACGCAGAATGGTTTAGCATGCACGATCCTCAATATATGGATGCCTGGGTATTACTTACTGGCACTAAAAAATGAGCGTTATCACCAATTGCCCCTCCTGCCAAACTCAATTTATAGTCACTGAAACACAGCTAGATCAGCATAATGGTCAAGTTCGGTGTGGTCATTGTTTACATGTATTTAATGCCATAAATGAACTGATTGATTCTAATTCAGAAATTTACACCACTGAAGAATTAGAAATACCTAAGAAAGAAATAACTAATACGACTCGCAATAATGTACAAGAAGTAGCGATTAAAAATAACCAAGACCGCTATTTTAATGACATTAACAATTCATCAAAAAAGAAAAACTCAAAACTAACTAATTTATTAATATTCACATTAGTATTTATTGGGGGTTTACAAAGTATTTATTTTTTACGTACTGAAATTACCATTTATTACCCTAACTCCAAAAACTATCTTTTGAAAATTTGTAAGGCCATAGGTTGCAACATAGATTTACCTAAAAAAATTGATCTTATAGTTATTGATGATTCAGATATACATGAGGATGAAAATTACTTGGGTGTTATTCATCTATCAAGCACTCTAATTAACCGAGGAAACTTTAGTCAAACTTATCCAAATTTAGAACTAACCCTTACTGATAATGAAGATAAGCCTAAATTGAGACGTATTTTTAAGCCTGTTGAATATCTTACAGACCAATCTAATATTGCAAATGGCTTAGCCGCTGGTGAAGAAATTAAAATAAAACTAGCTATTAATGCACAAAATACTACTGTAGCTGGTTATAGACTATTTCTAAGTTACTAATAACGTCATCTATGGTAAATAGATATTAACCAATCTAATGAAAATCATTAGCGCTATTTAGTCAGTTTACATAGCTTTCTTTTTAATTCGTTCTGTATTATCTAATTCATAGATTGTGTGTAACTTAATTAATCAACTTATAGGAGATTTACCATGTGGACAACACCAGCAGCTACAGAAATGCGTTTTGGCTTTGAAGTTACAATGTACGTAATGAATAAATAAGTCAAAAATTAATAACAAAAAAGGACGCATAATGCGTCCTTTTTTATTATTACATACAAGCTTGTAAGTAGTTAAAAGCCTTGTAGGGTATCTTTTAAATCTATATTTCAGCAACTAAAAATCAACAACTTATCTGTATCTCAAAGGGACAACTTAATAAAGTTGTCCCAATTTTCTAAATAATCCTACTTTATTTGAGTGTGGTTTTATTTAAACTTCATGCAACTCTGCCTGACATAGAGGCAAAAAATCTAGTTATCTAAATTCCCAAAAGCTGACGTTAGGTTTCAGCGCTTCTACCGACCCATAGGAGACATTCGGATATTTAAAACGCTCGTCTATTAAGCTACTGGCAAATACAACATGACCTTAGTGCCATTACCGTATTCGCTATCAAGCATAATAGAGCCACCATGTTGTTCGATAATGCTCTTAATAATCGCCATGCCTAACCCCGTGCCTGGTATTGAACCTGAGGGATTAGCACGATAGAACTTCTCGAACACACGTTCTAGCTGTTCTGGCGTCATACCAATGCCTTGATCTTCAATGGCGATAAGTACCTTACGTTGTTTGTTATGCGTTACTTCTTTCACCCGCATGGTCACTTCACCGCGTTCGGGTGAGAATTTGTAAGCATTACTTAAACAGTTCTTAACTGCTTGTTCAATCTTAGCCACATCTACTTTAACTTCAGGTAAGTTCGGACTCATCTCCAAAGTAATTTTATTGTGGTTATCTGGGGTGATGAATGTTTCAGCCAGGGTTTGTAATCGTGGCCCAATCTGCTGAAGTTCCATCTGATATAAATCCGCCGCCTGTGATTCTATTCTGGCGACATCTAGCATGTCATTTAATAAATGAATCATGGCTTTTGATTGGGTGTGAATCACCTCTAGCATCTCTAGTTGTTCATTCTTGGTGCCAGTATCCATTTTTAACAGCTCGGTATAACCATGAATCATGGTCATAGGGGTTCTTAGCTCATGCGTGGCTATAGCCATGAGCTCGGTTTTCATCTTGTCGACAATCGCTCTATCAGTAATGTCAAAGTTGCTGCCTAACATGCGTAATGGCGTTCCATCATCGCTAAAAAATACTTTTGCGACCGATTCAATGTGGCAGATTTCTCCATTTGGCCGAATGATTCTAAATTCGGTATAAAAAGGTTTTATGTTGTTAATCGCCTCATCAATCTCGTGTTCAATGCGTTGACGATCATCTGGATGCAAAGACTTTTCCCAAGCATCAATAGCATTAGTGAAGTCTTCACGCTTCATTTGATAGAGTTCAAACATCGACTCATCCCACACCATCTGTCTGGTTTGTAAGTTCAAGTCCCATATGCCGACGCCAGTAGAGCGGACTGCTAAGGACAGGCGCTCTTCTCTATCACGCGCTAATGCCAATGCATTTTGCGTAACGAGCATTTGCTTTTCTGTGTTCTCAGCGTGAATCTTCTCATTCAAGGTAAAAAGGCTAACAATCGACCTATGTAATCCCATAAAAATTAAGCTGTATGGAACTAAGAATAGGTAATGCCAGTTATCCTGGGACTGAATATGAGGCAACCAATCAGAGTTGATAGCTGGCGAATCTAAAATCAATAAAACCAATCTGAGGGCTGGGAGTGCTACCTGCATAATGAGCAAGAATGTTAAGGCTCGAAAAGCAATCCATTCTTGACGCCTTAATATCAATAGGCACTCCATTAAAGCCCAAGCACTCAATATGCCAATAAAGCACAGAAGTTGCACGAGATGAGCAAATAGAGCTCCGTAAGAAACGAAAACTTCTAAAGTAAAGTTAAGAACAAATACTAGGGCCGATAGCGATGCAATGAATTGCAAAGGATGTGCAGCAATATTTAGTTGAATTCCACTTTGCTGCGACGAGGTTAAGAATTTGGATTTCATGGGTGCTGATTTGCCTGTTTAAGAATCGGCTCCACTGCCGCCTTCCATCGCTTAGAGCAATTAGGGTCAAATTTGTCGCAGTGAGATGCCCAGTCTGGAAATGATTGATCTAATGCAAACTTTTGCATAAAGAGCTTATCGTCTTCAGTAACGTCAATCTTAGTTAGGTTGTACTTAACGCCTAACTTACAAGCACTCTTCCCTTCTAAGCAATCAGATGATTGGGTATTTAATTGCTCAGAATAGATCCAAACCTGATTGATATATGCATTTACAGCACTTTGCAATCGCTGCTTCTGGCTTTCACTAAACCTATTCCAGGTATCAAGACGAATCGCTAGGCCATTAATTCCCATTTGAGTTGCTATCGGGTATACATGCGTCAGATAAGCGGGCCACTTGGCGGAATAAGCTGAGGTTTGACTAGTGATAGCACAATCAGTCATGTTTGAAGATAAAGCCTCTGTTACCTCATCAAAAGGTATAACTACCGGAATACCTCCTTGCAATTTAATTAATGCATCGTAGGTCGAAGATCCAACGCGTACCTTAAGCCCTTTAAGATCAGAAAGTCGATGTATTGGTTTATTGCAAAAGATAACTTGTGGGCCAAAGGTCCATAAACCTAAAAGCTTTGTCCCAAATCGTTGCTGTAAATACTCATCAACAACCGGCCCATAAGCTTCAGCTACCTTGCGTGCTGTTTGGAAATCAGGATTAAGCCCAGGCAAATCAATTCCGATAATGCTGGGTTCTTCTTGGCCATTCTGTAAAAATCTCAAAGAAACCATATCAAACATACCGCTCTTTAACATAGCAAGCTGATAATTATCTTTAAACCCTAAGGTATCAACCGTTCGATAGTCAACCTTGATCGGTAAGCCAGTTTTCTCTTCGAGAGATTCAAAGAATGGTTGCTCTAAGTTCTTTTGGATAGGCCCAGTCATTGATGGCTGTCCAACAACCCTAAGGTTGATAACATCAACATCATTCCAAGCATATACAAAAATGCCAAAAATGATGCCTAGGATAATGAGTCGCTTTACGACTGACATGGGCCGGATGAATTCATAATTAGATATTAAATTTAAGGGTCATAGTTCTTGAAGGAATAGCAAAATAATATTTATTTAATATATTTAGCATAAATAACATCTTAATATTATTATATGTCAACTAGCACAATGCGCCAAATTAAGGAGGGTGGATAAGCTCCTATTGGCCCGAAGCCTTTATTCAGCTCTGCAAAGCCTATCAAAAGGTGGTCTGTAGCAATAAGTGGGGTGAATCTGCCGTAAAGCAGACTTTAGGTTTCAGCGCTACCGACCCTAAGCGGACGGTCGCTACCCAGCATTAAATATATCTTTAATATATCCATCACATTATCTTAATTATTAAGTCCTAGACTGCGTACATCTCTAATTGGGATTGTAATGTTGCTAGGAGATGAAAATGATATGGAAATTACTTATTTGGCTACTTGAGTGGGGATCAATATCTATATTGATGGTAGTTAGTGTTCTAGCAATGCTAACTCAATAACTCGCACTAGAAAAATCTATGAATAACACTTAATTATAACTAGGGGTTATTGACTTATTTAATATTTCAACTAATATTGAAATATGAATAATACATCAGTCGTTAAAGCGCTTGCCGCTCTCGCTCAGGAATCTCGCCTTGCGATATATCGTACTTTAGTAGAGGTAGGACCAAGTGGAATGCCTGCTGGAAAAATCAGTGAATCTACGGGCATTGCTCCATCCTCATTGTCTTTTCATATGAAAGAACTTACTTATTCGAATTTAGTGACGTCACGTCATGAGAGCCGTTTTGTTATTTACTCCGCCAACTTCTCTACCATGAATGAAGTTTTGGGCTTTCTTACAGAGAATTGTTGTGGTGGTAATCCGTGCGTATCGACCTCAACACAGACATGCTTGATAAATGAGGAGCAAGTCTCTTGAGTTACTGTCAGTCGATAATTTTGAAGAATCTATGTAAAACTATTTAGTTATTAAAATGGAGGTTTATCATGAGTGATAAAGTTTACAACGCACTATTTCTATGTACCGGAAATTCAGCTCGAAGCATTATGGCGGAAAAGCTCTTGGATCACTGGGGTAAGGGTAGATTCAAAACTTTTAGTGCTGGCAGCCAACCCGCTGGAAAAGTAAACCCCTTTGCAATTGAAACCCTTAAGAGTCACAGTCTATCCGTAGAGGGGTTGAGAAGTAAGAGTTGGGATGAGTTTGCTGTAGAAGGCGCTCCACACTTAGACTTTGTATTTACTGTTTGCGATAACGCTGCGGGTGAAGTTTGTCCATACTGGCCTGGCCAACCGATGACAGCGCATTGGGGTGTTGAAGACCCTGCCGCAGTAGAGGGCACGGATGAAGAAAAATTGCGCGCGTTTAAAACTGTTGCTAGACACCTTGAGAATCGCATCAAACTTTTTACCAGTCTTCGTTTAGAGGCATTCGACCGATTAAGCTTGAAGGATGAAATAGATAAAATCGGCAAAACCAAGGATTAATTATCTATTTTTGGACATCTCTGCGTGACCGATTCAGTTGAACTTCTAGAATCAGCACGCTGAGATTAACTGACTTTAAACATAGATTGGCATTAAAATATCCCCCACAAAATCTGTGGATAACTCTGTGAAGTTAATGCGTAACTCACAGATTTATATAGACCTTTTTTAAACAGTATAAATAGTAATCAATTAAATTAATCATTTAAAATCAATAAGTTAAAAATAACCATTGATATATATAGCTTTTTTTGACTTGTCTAATGTAATGCATTAAGTGCGGTGCATAAATCAACTTTTTTGGTAAATTTTTCATCATAGAAGCGATAACCAGCTTTAGACTTATCAGCTCAACGTTCTACTAAGGACTTGCAGAGTCCGTCTATCTAGAACCTAAGTTTTATCTTTTGCTTCTTTTGCTTTTGCTTTTGCTTTGTCTTCTTTTTCTTTAGCTTTTTTCTCTTCTTTTTCTCTTATCGCGTACATGTTTTTACGCCATTCTGACAATAACTCATCATCAAGTTCAAGTTGTATAGCCAAAGCTTCTAGCGTACTAAGTTTATTGTCTTCAAGTTTACGTGCTGGCTTGCCACGCATTCTGCTTAACAATCGCTCAGACTCTTCCTCGGTTAATTTTTGTGCTTTCTCTAGATACTCTTCTGAAGCTGGTTTAATTTTCATTGTAACTCCCATTTTTAAAGTTATTAATTAGTGACGCCTCAGTCTAGCCTTTTGTGCGTTTGGTGTCTGTGACAAATTTGTGAAAAAATTAATAAGCTTATTTGAAGTTCAACGAAAATATCACATAAGAATCTTAATAGCATCATAAAGGATATTTATTATGCATATTACCGCTTGAACTGAGAGCGAACTTTTAGGAGACTATCATGGTTAATAAGTTAGGTATTGATGCTGAAGAAGCACATGCCAATAATGAAGTGTATATAAAAGAAGAACACCGAAAAGAAATAATTGCTATGGCTGCTTACTTTAAAGCAGAGCAAAGGCATTTTGAACCAGGTCATGAAATGCAAGACTGGTTAGAGGCGGAAGCAGAGATAGACGGACTCGTGTAATCAATAGATTCATCACGAAATCTTCTTATTGGTTACATACATATACATGTAACCTTTATTGAAGTTCGGCAACCATGCTCATCTGCTTTTTTGAAGCAAGGAATTGTTTTTTTATCTTTAATGTAGTCGAAGCAAAAACCATTCCATCTTATTCAATGCGTGCATAGGTTATCCCAATCAGCGGCAGTTGCTTGATGCAGTAGTTTCTTGCTGAACTCAAGCGCAGCTGTCAAATGTTCTGCAGCTCGCGTAGAAAGCCCTTCACCCAGCTCGAAGCTCTCACCGGAAACACCTAAAATAAATACTGTTGGCGGATTTTCATGATAGAACTGCGCGTATACCTTTAATAAGGCCTCTGGCGCCAATGCGTGACTATAAAGTACAGGAGTATCACTAGCTTGTGTGCGATAAAAAGAAAAAGGTGCGCTGCTATTGATGCTTGCATCGATAAAAAGGACTAATAGCCGACCTTTCATATCCATGGCGTGCTCAACTTGCAATTGAAACTCTTCCAATAGCTCGAATTGATCTGCAAGGTCACTCGCCATTAACCAGAACTCTAACTCACGCAATAACAAAGGACCTAGTGCATCGTCTCCGCGCGACTCGTTGCCTACAGCAAAAATCAAAAAAGGTGCAAGCATAAGCAGTCTATAGCGCTGACAATTTGGTACTTATAACGTTCTCGCTAGATCGAGACAGGCTGGACAATTGCTGGCCAGTAACATCCAACACTTCGACCTCTAGCGGCATTTTACCTAAAGCATGTGTCGCGCACGACAGGCAAGGATCAAAAGCACGCACGGCCACCTCGATATGATTGAGCAGCCCTTCAGTGATCTCGTGGCCGTGCAGGTATTGCTGTGCAACGCGGCGCACAGCTTCGTTCATCGCTTGGTTGTTATGCGTAGTAGAAACAATCAGATTGCACATGGTGACAAGGTCATTCTCATCCACGCGATAGTGATGGATAAGGGTGCCGCGTGGCGCCTCAATCACGCCGACACCCTCAAACCCACGTTCACCTGACGCCATCAAGTCACTACCCATAATGTCACTGTCATGCAATAGATCTTTAATCATTTCGACCGCGTGTAGCATCTCTATCATGCGTGCCCAGTGGTAGCCGAGAGGCGCATGCATAGGCATCACACCGCTATATTCGATAAAATCACGTCGTTCAATCTCGGCCAATGGCGTGGAGATGAAATCACAGTTTTGTATGCGCGATAGTGGGCCGACACGATACCAGCCTTTTTCCTTACCCATAGATTTCAGGTATGGAAACTTCATGTAGCTCCAGTTTTTGACTTCCTCTTCAATAATCTGCGTGTAATTTTGATAATCCACGCCATCAAATAGGATGTTTCCGCTCTCATCACGAGCGCGTAGTTGGCCGTGATACAAATCCAAGCCACCATCAAATCCGACCATAGACATGAAGTTGGCACGGAACGCACCAAAGCTATTATAAAGCTCAGGATTTTGGTGATGCATCTCCTTGACCAGATGCACAGCACCACGACTCCATGACACCATTTGGTAAATATCTTTAAGTAATTCATTACGCTCAGCAAGGCTGAGTGATTTGTTCACACCGCCCGGAACCGCTCCAGTGCCGTGTATACGCTTGCCGGCCGTGAGGCGGATGACTTCTTGCCCAAACTTGCGTAACAGCACGCCTTGCCTAGCGATTTCAGGATGCTTCTCTGCCACGCCGACAATGTTGCGTTTAGCCATATCGCTATCGAAACCGAACAACAGATCAGGAGAACACAGATGAAAGAAATGCAAGGCATGTGATTGCAGTATTTGTCCATAGTGCATCAGGCGGCGCATTTTTTCTGCCGTTGGGGTTAAATGTTTGGCGCCGACAATCGCATCTAGAGCCTTACTTGCGGCAAGATGGTGGCTGACCGGACAAATGCCGCACAAACGTTGCACCATCACAGGGACTTCCCAGTATGGACGACCTTGAATGAATTTTTCAAAGCCGCGAAATTCAACGATGTGCAAACGCACTTGATGCACTTTATTCTTATCATCAAGCAAAATGGTGACTTTGCCGTGACCTTCAACTCTTGACACAGGGTCGATTGCGACACGGCGAAGATTTTCTGGATTGGTGGCAGTTTCTAATACGAAAGACATGGTCGTTCCTTTAAGCTTAAAACGGTGATTGGGTCTGCATTAGGATTGAATCAGCATTTTGTTAATTCAATAAAAACGGCAAATGGCTTGCGGTTTAATCATAATGAACAAGACCGTGGCCAAGCTCTGGCTCACGGCCAGCAATCAAATCAGTGAGCACTTTCCATATAGCGTCGCCGGAAGGCGGACAACCTGGAATAAAATAATCAACCTTGACCACCTCATGAATAGGGTGCACTTGGTCCAGTGGCAACGGTAATTCCGGGTCATTGGGAATAAAGCCGTCAACCAAGCCATGCTGTGCGTGATAAACCTCTTCCAATATCATTGATAGTGAAAGATGGTTGCGCTGCGCAGGCAATCCGCCATTGATGGCACAAGCGCCTACAGCCACTAATATTTTGCAGTTAGCACGGAACTCACGCAACACATGCACGTTCTCTGCATTGCACAAACCACCTTCAATCAGGCCGATGTCGCATGGACCACAAGTTTTGATGTCGGTTAGCGGTGAGCGGTCAAATTCAACCAGCTCCATTAAGTCAAACAGGCGCTCATCGATATCAAGAAATGACATGTGGCAACCGAAGCAACCTGCCAGTGTAGCCGTCGCGATTCTAAGTTTTGGTTTAGTTGACATATTCATTAAATTGCGCCTTTTACTATTGGGTGCGGCGTGGCGCTAATGGGATGCTCATCAAAACTGCGCTTTCCAATAGGCACGGCAAAGCCAACGCGCTTTTTGATAATCACACCTACAGGGCAAACATGCGCAGCTTTGTCATCGCCAGTAAAATCGGTGTCAGCGAGCTTGCCGGACTTTGAATTGACGATTAGATGCGTCTTGATTCCGCGACCCGCTAATGAGAACACGTTCTTACCATCCACATCGCTACTGGCACGTGCACACAATGAACACAGGATGCAGCGATTGAAATCAAGCAGATATTCTCCATGAGATGCGTCTAGAGGACGGTTAGGAGAAAAGTGATCGAAATGTGGCGACATCATGTCCAATTCGTAAGCTGTAGCCTGCAACTGGCAATCACCGCTTTTTTCACAGGAAGGACAAAAATGATTGCCTTCAACGAATAGCATTTGCAATAAGGCGCGTCTCTCATCATTGATTTGTTTAGTATCGCTTTCAACCATCATATCGACTTGCGGTTGTTGTGTACACGAAGCTGTCTGCCTGCCATTGGCGGTTACAGTGCAAATCTTGCATGAACCATGCGGTTTAAATTCAGGGTTAAAACAAAGGTGCGGAATATACTCACCCGCTGCCATCGCAGCCTGAATAATGGTTTGTCCTTCACTAAAAGGGATTGTTTTACCATCCAAAGTAAACGTGGTTTGGTTTTTATTATGTGGGGTATTGCTATTTTGAGACATGTATACGCTCCAAATGTGCTCCAGTGTCATCGCGGCCTGTCATCTGACGCGCCTGAGATAAGGCGTAATCAAGATCGAAGGCGGGGATATATTCTTTGTGTGTTAAGCGTTTGTCGTAGGCCGGGCGAAACTTGGCAATGGTATCCAGGACAGGGTTGCAAGCGGAATGCCCCAAACCGCAGTGACTGGTTGATAACAGCAGCTCATTTAGTTTTTCGATTTCGGCGAAATCATAAGGTGAGCCATGACCGTTCGCTAACTTATTCATCATGTTTGACAGCAAAGAGGTGCCAACACGGCATGGCGTACAAAAACCGCAGCTCTCATGCTTGAAAAAATGTACGAAATTACGTGCAACTTCAAACATATCCCGACTTTGATCGAACACCATAAAGGCACCTGCTGTCGGCAAATCATCAAAAGCAATACGTCGCTCGAACTCATTTGCAGCGATACAAATGCCCGATGGGCCACTGATTTGCACGGCCTGCGTATTTTTTGCACCGCAATCTGCCAGCACCTGCGCTACCGTTACGCCAAAGGGGTATTCATACAGGCCAGGATGTGCACAATCGCCAGAAACTGAAAGTATTTTTGTGCCACTTGAAGTTTCGGTGCCAATGTTTGCATACCATGCGCCGCCATGTAAGCCAATCAAGCTGGCAGCAGCAAAGGTCTCAACGTTGTTTACCACTGTAGGTTGGTTGAGATAGCCACTGGTGACTGGGAACGGTGGACGATTGCGTGGTGTCCCGCGTTTTCCCTCAAGAGATTCAATTAAAGCCGATTCTTCGCCACAGATATAAGCGCCTGCGCCCAGATGAATTTCAATGTCGAAATTAAAGTCAGTATAACCAAGTATGTTATTGCCTAATAACGATTGCTGGCGGCGACGTTGCAGAATCGCATGTAAATGATCCAATAAATAGCGATATTCTCCGCGCAGATAGATAAAGCCTTTTTTCGCCCCAATGACGTGCGCACAGATCGTCATGCCCTCGAACACCATATCGGCATAGCTGTTGAGCAATACGCGATCCTTGAATGTGCCAGGTTCACCTTCGTCAGCGTTGCACACTACATAATGTTGCGCACCTGGTGCAGTGCGGCAAAACTCCCACTTTGAACCTGTTGAAAATCCTGCGCCTCCACGACCACGCAATTTGGATGTTTTTATTTCCTGCAAAATTTCTTCAGAGCTACGTTGTAGCACCTCTGCAAGTGCCGAGCCAAATTTAAAATTGCTATCAAGTAAGATATCTTTTTTGTGGATATTGTCTTCTATGGCGAAAAACTCTAGTGGCCATCCAGATAAAGGCACCCGCTCGCGAATCAATTCGCATAATGAGTTGATGCGATCTTGTGTTAAGTGATTAATGGCGATATTGTTAATGAGAACTGCCGGTCCTTGATCGCACATACCCGTACATGACGTGGTATTAATACTGACCAAACCGTCTTCAGAAACTTTGCCGGCTTCAACCCACAACTGACCGCACATGCTTTCCATTAAATCCATATTACCAAGCATTCGGTCAGTGATATTGTCTGAAAATAATACACGGTACTCACCATGCGGTTGCAGATAGAGTAGCGAGTAAAAGCTCGCAACACCTTCAACCATTGAGCGTGGTAATTGCAATTGCTGCTCTAGATAATCAATAGCTTCCGGGTGAATATAGCCGAAGTGCTCTTGTGCTTCGCGGAGCATTTGCAGCAAGTTATGTTGGTTGAGTTTATAGTGAGCGAGTATTGGATCTAAATACTCAGCATGAGTAGTAATTTGACTCATTATAAAAATCTTTCAAATAGTTTGATGCTAGATTGCATTCCTGCACTTCAATTTAAAGTAACTGCCCACGTACTACTTAAATCCTGTATATAATTATAGGGGTGATTACTCAATCAAATGGCTTTAAAATCAATTTTTTATATGAATAGATTGTGACAAATGATGATAAATTATAAATGGATTTTTAAAACAGTACTCTCAGTGCTGATTTTGGTGTTTTTACCCAGTTTAGCGCACGCCCATATTGGTGACGGTGTCGCAAGCGGCTGGTCGCATGGAGTTTTGCATCCTTTTCTTGGTTTAGATCATCTCTGTGCGATGCTTGCCGTTGGTTTATGGGCAAGGCAAATGGGTGGTCGCTCTTTGTGGGTCATCCCCTTAACGTTCGTGAGTGTCATGGCACTTGGTGGCCTATTCGGTATGACTGAAACGTCGCTACATTTTGTTGAGGGCGGCATATTTTTCTCATTGATTGCATTAGGTTTTTTAGTTGCAGTAGCAATTCAACTGCCTTTATCAGCCAGTGCTTGTATCGTCGGCATGTTCGCCTTATTCCATGGCTATGCACACGTTACCGAATTGCCTAAAAGTGCCTCTGGGCTAAGTTATGTATTAGGTTTCATGCTCTCTACGGCGTTGTTACATATTGTAGGAATTGCGATGGCAACAGGTTTAGCTAAAATTGGGCGTCTGCAATGGTTGCGCTTGATAGGTGCTTGCATTGCCATGTTCGGTGGCACGCTCTATTTTGTTTCTTAACTAATTAGGTGGCCTGATTAGATCACTTTAATCATGCATGAGATGTCACTGGCTGAAAGTGTTCTGCAAATTATTGAAGAATCTGCACGCGTCCAAAATTTTAAGCACGTTCGTCTCGTAGTGTTAGAAATAGGTAAATTGGCCGCAATTGAGCCTGATGCTATGCGATTTTGTTTCGATGCGGTATCGCGTGGCACTTTGGCTGAAGATGCGCAATTACAAATTATTGAAACACCAGGAGCTGGTATTTGTTTAGCGTGCAGTGCAGAGTTTGAAATGCAGGAGCAGTATGGATTGTGTGCTGTCTGTGGCAGCCCCCGCTTAAAAATTACTGCAGGCAATCACATGCGCGTGAAAGACCTTGCGGTCGAATAGAGCTTAACCAAAGCTCGGCACAAGATATGTGTAAAGATTGAGTTTTCGTCTGTCAATGCAAAAGCGGTTGGGTGTAGACTATTTCTATTGAATTTCTAAAATGTATTATCAAGTTTGGAGTCGTTATGTGTGGTACTTGTGGTTGTGGTAGTTTAGAGGTACTCATTGGAGGTAAGCGCCCTCCGCGTTTACAAAGTCGCGGCCCTGTTTCTTTCCGAACGCCAAAACCACATTCTCACGCGGATGATGTTGAGCATCATCACGCGCAATCATTTGAACAGTCGACCGACAATGCGTCGCAGTTAAGCGCATTGCAAGCACTAGACTCAGTACAGTCTCGCGTTATCCGAGTTGAGCGTGATCTTTTTGCTAAAAATGATGCCATCGCCGCCAATAATCGTGGCTTTTTTGCAGCACATAATATGCTCGTGCTCAATTTAGTTTCTAGTCCTGGCTCAGGCAAAACCACATTATTGGTACGTACGCTTAATGCGTTAAAGGCAAAGCAGGGTATGGCGGTAATCGAAGGTGATCAGCAAACTGATAATGATGCAGAACGTATCCGTACCACAGGTGTTCCAGCGATTCAAATTAACACAGGGAAAGGCTGTCACTTAGATGCGAGTATGGTTGGCTATGCAGTTGAGCAGCTTGCTCTAATAGAAGGAACTCTGCTGTTTATCGAGAATGTCGGCAATTTGGTTTGCCCCGCTGCATTTGATTTGGGTGAGGCAGCTAAGGTGGTGATATTATCGGTGACTGAGGGTGAAGATAAGCCGCTTAAATATCCAGATATGTTTCGCGCTGCACGCTTAATGCTGCTTAATAAGTGTGATTTATTGCCTTATTTAAACTTTAATGTTGCAGAAGCAATTGCCAATGCGCAGCGTGTTAATCCAGAGATTGAAATTATTCAGCTATCGGCACAAAGTGGTGACGGAATGGATGCTTGGCTGGCGTGGATTGAAAATGCACAGCGAACATCAGTTCTGGCGTGAGCGTGCAATCGAACTTCCTTCTGTAAGTCGATAAATCAAAAAAGCAATATTTTCATGCTTGCAGATTTCATTGCGTGTCATATTTTAATGTCTCGTGAAATCCCACCAATATTGGCTGTGGGGGCTTTTTTTAATAATACCGTTTGCGTCACTTTGGGAAGTGAAGCATACATTAGTAACAGTCTAGGGAATCTCGACAGTCCTGATGCTTGTCGGCAGCATGAAAAAATTGCTAGACATTTGTTGCGGATGCTTGATTACAAGCCGCATGCTATTGCCCATGACTTCCATCCTGACTTTCATTCGACTCGTTTTGCGGCCCAACTGGCGGCTGAATTGGATGTTCCCCTGATTGCAGTACAACATCATCATGCGCACATTGCTGCAATTTGTGCAGAGCACCAAATTGATAACCCTGTATTAGGTTTGGCTTTAGATGGCATTGGGCTTGGAATCGACGGTAACGCATGGGGTGGTGAGCTTTTATGCGTGAATGGATCTGAATTCCAACGCATCGGACATTTGCACCCATTACACTTACCTGGGGGCGACCGTGCTGCGCAAGAGCCATGGCGCATGGCGGCAGCAGTGCTTCATGAAGCAGGGCGTAATAATGAGATTACACAACGCTTTCCGAATCAACTCGCTGCGGCTACCGTTGCTTTAATGTTGCAGCGAGACTTAAATTGCCCTCCAACATCTAGCATGGGGCGCGTATTTGACGCCGCTGCAGGCTTGCTAGGTCTGTGCAGTACCATGACGTTTGATGCGGAGGCTGCTATTGCCTTAGAGCGGGCCGCGACGCGTTATATCGACATTAAAGGTTGGCCATCTGCGCTACAGAATGGCTGGGAAATTACACAAGATGGTGTGTTAAACCTGTTACCCACGCTGATATACTTAGCTGGTGTGCGCCATACAAAACATGATGTTGATCTCTCTGCGGCAATTTTTCATGCCACGTTGGTTGCTGCACTGCGAGATTGGTTGCAGCAATCTTCTGAGCGAACCGGTATCAATACGATTACCTGCGGCGGCGGTTGTTTTTTAAATAAGTTGCTGTCGACAGAATTACGTATACAGTGCACTGCAGTAGGCTTGACTATTTTTACAGCTCAAACCATTGCACCAGGGGATAGCGGAATAGCGCTGGGGCAGGCGTGGGTAGCTACGCGACTTATTTTATAAAAATTTGGATTTTAAAGGTACACATTATGTGTTTAGCCATTCCCGCATGTATCGTCGAATTATTGCCTGATGACATGGCGCGCATCGAGCTTGATGGTGTGCGCAAAGAAATTTCACTTTCACTAATCCAAGGTGCCCGCGTGGGTGATTATGTGATTGTGCATGTTGGTTATGCACTACAATTGCTTGATCCGGAAGAAGCCGCGCAGACCCTAGCTTTATTCGCAGAACTGGCAAACCAGACATGAAATATGTTGATGAGTTTCGGGACGGCGCACTCGCACAAAACCTGACAGACAGCATCGCTCTGCAAGCACAGCAAAGCCGGACTTATCGCCTGATGGAATTTTGCGGTGGGCATACGCACGCTCTTTCTCGCTACGGCTTGCTCGGCATATTGCCCGCCAATGTGCAAATGATTCATGGCCCAGGCTGTCCGGTGTGCGTATTACCTATTGGCCGCGTTGATCTGGCTATACGATTGGCAATGGAAAAAGACGTGATTTTATGTAGTTACGGCGACTGTCTGCGCGTACCGGCTTCCGATCAAATGTCATTACTTAAGGCCAAAGCGCGTGGTGGCGATGTGCGTATGGTTTATTCGGCGTTGGATGCACTCAAAATTGCAATGAATAACCCAGCGCGACAAGTAGTGTTTTTTGCGATTGGTTTTGAGACGACTACACCACCGACTGCCAGCATTATTCGTCAGGCACGCGCTAACGGACTGACGAATTTTTCAGTGTTGTGTAACCATGTGCTGACGCTACCAGCTATGGAAGCCATTTTGACGCAACCAGGCGGAGTGCCGTTACAAGGTTTAGTTGGTCCAGCGCATGTTTCTACGGTCATTGGCAGTCAGCCTTATCAGTACATAGCAAAACGCTTTAATAAGCCCATTGTCATATCTGGTTTCGAGCCATTAGATTTGCTACAAGGCATTCTCATGTTGTTGCGGCAAGTAAATGAAAATCGCGCCGAAGTGGAGAATGAATTTACACGTGCGGTCACCTTGGCAGGTAACCGCAAGGCGCAAGCGCTAGTGGATGAAGTGTTCGAAGTCCGCGACTCATTTGAGTGGCGCGGGTTGGGTTCACTGCCTTTTTCTGGCTTGAAAATACGCGTTGCCTTTGCCGAGTTTGATGCCGAGCTACGCTACCCAGATTTAATTTATACCAATGTTCCAGACCATAAAGCTTGCGAATGTGGCGCCATTTTACGTGGTGAAAAGCGACCTCAGGATTGCAAGATTTTCGGCACTATTTGTACGCCAGATAACCCAATAGGCTCTTGCATGGTTTCCTCAGAAGGGGCTTGTGCGGCTCATTATACTTATGGTCGCTTTTCAGAAGTTAAGTGGGCGCTATGAATAAAATTAAATCAGTCTATGTCCGTCCACTAGATATTAAACATGGTCGTGTTGACATGAGTCATGGTAGCGGTGGACGAGCTTCAGCACAGTTAACTGAGGTGGTGTTTGCCGCAGCGTTCGACAATGAATATCTGCAACAAGGTAACGATGGTGCGGTGTTGCCGCTACCACCAGCAAATAGTCGTTTAGTGATGTCTACTGATGCACATGTAGTTTCACCGCTATTTTTCCCTGGTGGTGACATCGGCAGTTTGTCAGTACATGGCACAGTTAACGATCTTGCCATGATGGGAGCGCATCCACTTTGGCTTTCGGCAAGCTTTATTCTGGAGGAAGGTTTTGCTTTATATGATTTGCAACGAATTGTGAGTTCTATGGCGCAAGTGGCCAAAGCCGCAGGCGTCGCTATTGTGACAGGTGACACTAAAGTGGTTGAGCGTGGTAAAGGTGACGGCGTTTATATATCGACCACTGGTGTGGGTTATGTGCAAGGGAGCACTTCACCTTCTGGCGACCGTGCGCGAGCAGGCGATGCTATCTTGCTTTCCGGCACTATCGGTGACCACGGTATGGCAATTATGTCTCAACGCGAAGGGTTGCAATTCGAATCAGCCATTGAATCAGACAGCGCTGCACTGCACGAATTGGTTGCGGTCATGCTTGCGACAGGCGCTGACATTCACGTCCTACGCGATCCCACGCGTGGTGGATTAGCGACTACGCTTAACGAAATTGCACGGCAATCCGGTGTTGGCATGGTGCTCAATGAGAATAACATCCCCGTGCATAGGCAGGTTGTGGCAGCCTGCGAATTCTTGGGGTTGGACCCACTCTATGTCGCTAACGAAGGGAAGCTTATTGCCATCTGCGCAGAGGCTGATGCGGCAAAATTGCTAGACGCAATGCGTACACACCCCTTGGCGCTAACTGCAGCTGTAATTGGTACTGTAATTGCAGATGATGCTTGTTTTGTGCAAATGAAAACCAAGCTAGGAGGTAGGCGCATGGTGGATTGGCTCAATGGTGATCAATTGCCAAGAATCTGTTGAAGCTATAAGGAGGTTTTTATCGTCACAAAACCGTCGCATTACTTTGGTAGTGTGTTGTAGCACTATAAGTAATGATGTGGCTAGAGAATAGGTAGATATTAATGCTTAGCAAACAATTCCCCCTACCATCAACTAGCAATAGTTTTGGCATACGGCTTAACTTAATCATTAAATTCAAATATCTGTAAAACAGAAAGTTAAATATCATGACGACCCAAGTTGCGCCCTTGTTGCCAGAGGAAGTTGAACGAATTCACGCCTATTGGCGTGCCTGCAACTATCTTGCGGCAGGAATGATTTATTTACGCGAAAACCCTTTACTTAAAGAACCTCTCAAACGCGAGCATATTAAAAACCGTCTGCTTGGCCATTGGGGCTCAAGTCCAGGCTTGTCATTTACTTATATTCACATGAATCGTCTTATCAATAAATATGATTTAAATGCGATTTTCATGGCGGGTCCAGGCCATGGTGCACCAGGTGTATTGGGACCAGTTTATTTGGAAGGTACTTACAGCGAGGTATACCCTAGCAAGAGTGAAACTGAAATAGGTATGCGTCAGTTTTTTAAAGAGTTTTCTTTCCCAGGTGGTATCGGTAGTCACTGCACCCCAGAAACCCCAGGCTCTATACATGAAGGTGGCGAGCTTGGCTACAGCGTGTCGCATGCTTTTGGGGTCGCGTATGATAATCCTGATTTAATCGTCACCGTGATGGTGGGAGATGGTGAATCTGAAACCGGCCCGCTGGCAACTTCATGGCATTCCAACAAATTCCTGAATCCTATTCGCGATGGTGCGGTATTGCCTATATTGCATCTTAATGGCTACAAAATAAATAATCCAACCCTCCTATCGCGCATTTCACATGATGAATTAGAAAGTTTGTTTAAAGGCTACGGCTGGACACCATATTTTGTTGAAGGTAGTGATCCAGAATCCATGCATCAAACGATGGCTAAAGTGATGGAGCAATGTGTCTTGGAAATCCGTCGTGTTCAGCAAGAAGCGCGAAGTAGCGGCAAACCAACACGTCC